>JBMOMH010000285.1:0-3482 GCA_049323135.1 Actinomycetota bacterium | reverse complement strand
CGGGGCCTGGCCTCCCGGGCGTACGGGGGGGCGGCCGCGGTGCTGGCCGCGACCGCCGCCAGCCAGGTGCCGGTGGCGCTGCTCGGCGACGGGTACTACGAGCTGGCCAAGCACCTGGTCGTCGCGGCGTTCGCCACCGGGCTGCTGCTGGCCGTCCTGGCCGCCTGGGCGGTGGCCGGCTGGTGTGGGCCCACCGCTCAGACGGGCAGGCGCCGGAAGACCGCCCGGGGCAGGTGGCGCAGCACCGACATGACCAGGCGCAGCGCGGCCGGCACCCAGACCGTCTCCCGGCCGCTGCGTACGGCGCCCACGACCGCCTCGGCCACCGCCTGCGGCGTCGTGGCCAGGGGTGCGGGGGGGAGGCCCTCGGTCATCTTGCTGCGGACGAAGCCGGGGCGGACCACGACCACGCGCACCCCGCTGCCGACCAGCCGGTCGCCCAGGCCGGTGTAGAAGGCGTCGAAGCCGGCCTTGGTGGAGCCGTAGACGAAGTTGCTGCGGCGGGGCCGCTCCCCGGCGACCGAGGACAGCGCGACGATGACCCCGTGTCCCTGCCGGGTCATCGCCTCGGCGAGCAGCACGCCCACCGACACCGCGGCGACGTAGTTGACCTCGGCCAGCGCCACCGCGGCCGCCGGGTCCCGTTCGGCCTGCGCCGGCTCGCCCAGCTGGCCGAAGGCGACCACGGCCAGGTCGATGTCGCCGCCGGAGCGGGCCGCGTCGATCACCCGGCCGTGGCCGTCCCGGTCGGTGGCGTCGAAGGGCAGGGTCTCCACGGCGGCTCCCAGGCCGCGCAGCCGCTCGGCCGCGGCGTCCAGCCGTGGGGAGGGCCGGGCAGCCAGCACCACCCGCAGCGGGCGGCGCCGGGCGTAGGCCTCGGCGATGGCCAGGCCGATGTCGGAGGTCCCGCCGAGCAGCAGCAGCGACTGGGGGGCGCCGAGGGCGTCGATCACAGGTGCAGCCTCCTGGCCAGGTCGGACGTGAACAGCCCGCGCGGGTCGACGGCGCGGCGTACCTCGCGCCACCGGTCCAGCCGGGGGTACATGGCGGGGAGCAGCTCGGGGCGCAGCCGGGAGTCCTTGGCCAGGTAGATCCGGCCCCCGGCCTCGACGATGACCTCGTCGAGGCCGTCCAGCAGGCCGGCCAGGGCGGCCCCGCCGGCGGGGATGTCCAGGGCCAGGGTCCAGCCGGCCGACGGGAAGGACAGGTGGCCCTCGTCGCCGGGCCCGAACCGCTTGAGGACGGCGAGGAACGACGCCAGCCCCGAGCCGCTGATCCGCTCCACCACCTGGCGCAGCCGGTCCTCCGCCCCG
The DNA here is from genome assembly GCA_049323135.1 of Actinomycetota bacterium. Lineage (GTDB taxonomy): Bacteria > Actinomycetota > Actinomycetes > JBMOMH01 > JBMOMH01 > JBMOMH01. Next base: position 2,169 of record JBMOMH010000285.1, on the reverse strand, counting down.
AAGGGCACGACGAACTGGTACTGGACGAAGCCGCGGGGCCCGTAGATGCGGTTCCAGTCGGCGACCCCGTCGAGGGGGTGGAAGAACGCGGCCAGGCTCTGTACCTCCCCGCGGCGTTCCCGGGGGGCCTTGCGGAACCACACCTCGTTGAACGCGGCCACCGTCCACGGGTTGAGCAGCCCGCCGGGCAGCGCCGGTGGCGCGGCCAGCCGGGTGCGGGGGGCGAAGCCCAGCGGGTCCTCCCGCCGACGCGCGGGCAGTTGGTCGCGGGTGGCGTGCCAGCCGCGGGTCAGCACCGCCCGGCCCAGCCGGGCGCCCTTGGCCAGGCAGTCGATCCAGGCGACCGAGTAGGTGTACTGCTCGTCGGTACGGGCCAGCCGGTCGAGCAGGTCGTCCAGGTCGGCCGCCCGCTCGGTGTCCACGCTCATCCAGGCCGTCTCCACCGGCAGCAGCTGGATGCGGGCGGAGAGGATGACCCCGGTCAGGCCCATCCCGCCGGCGGTGGCCCAGAACAGCTCGGGGTCCGCGGCCGGCCCGACGGTGCGCACCCGGCCGTCGGCGGTGCACAGCTCGAGGTCCAGGACGTGCCGGGCGAAGCTGCCGTGCACGTGGTGGTTCTTGCCGTGGATGTCCGCGGCGATGGCCCCGCCGACGGTGACGAACCGGGTCCCCGGGGTGACCGGGACGAACCAGCCCAGCGGCAGCAGCAGGCGCATCAGCCGGTCCAGGGACAGCCCGGCCTCGGCGACGACGACGCCGCTGGCCAGGTCCACCGAGCGCAGCCGGTCCAGCCCGGTCAGGTCCAGCACGTCCCCCCCGGCGTTGCAGGCGGCGTCGCCGTAGCTGCGGCCCAGCCCGCGGGGCAGCACGCCCCGCGCCCCGGCCGCGCGGACGGCGTCGACCACGTCGGCCGGCGTACGCACGGCGTGCCGGCGGGCCAGGCTCGGCGCGGTGCGGCCCCAGCCGGTGAGCAGGGCCGGCTCAGGCACGCAGCACGCTCAGCGCGATGAGCCCGACCCAGGCGACGCCGAGGACCTGCAGCACCCGGTCGCGCAGCACGATGTCCTCCGGGTCGCCCGCGCTGCCCGCGTCGACGTCCACGGCGTAGCGCAGCATGCCCAGGACGAACGGTGCGATGGAGATCGCCGCCCAGGGGACGCCGGTGGACCGTCCGCGGATCTCGAAGGCCCACAGGCTGTACGCCGTGACCGCCACCGCGGCGGACAGGCTCCACACGAAGCGCAGGTAGCTGGCGCTGTACTGCTCCAGCGCGCGGCGGGTCGCCCCGGCCCCTTCGCCGACGAGCAGCACCTCGGAGTACCGCTTGCCGGCCACCATGAACAGCGAGCCGAACGCGGCCACGAGCAGGAACCACTGGCTCAGCGGCAGCTCGGCGGCGACGCCGCCGGCCATCGCCCGCAGCAGGAAGCCGGAGGCCACGACGGCCAGGTCGATGACGGCCTGGTGCTTGAGGAAGAAGCAGTACGCCAGGGACATGACGACGTACGTCGCGACGACGCCGGTGAGCGCGCCGTTCCCGAGCAGCGCGGCGAGGCCGACGGCGACCACGAGCAGCACGGCACCGACCACCGCGGCCAGCGGCGCGGGCACGACACCGGCCGCGATGGGCCGGAACCGCTTGCGCGGGTGGGCCCGGTCGGCGGCCAGGTCCCGGACGTCGTTGACGAGGTACACCCCAGCGGCCGCGACGCTGAACGTGACGAAGGCCAGCAGCGTCGCCCGCAGGACGGGCCCCTCCAGGACCCGGCCGGCGGCGAGCGGGGCGGCACCGACGAGGACGTTCTTCACCCACTGCTTGGGCCGCATGGCGTGCAGCAGGCCCCACGCCGTCCCGGCGTTCCCCCGAGGGGTGGGTGTGGGCTGCGGACCGGTGCGCACCGTGTGCGTGTCGCTCATCGGTGGGTCGGTCCTTCCCGGCGGGGTCGAGGAGGCAGGGCGGGTCGCCGCCGCAGGACGGGCGGTCGCTGGCCGCCGCCCATGCTAGACGGCGCGGCCGGTCGCCTCCGCCGGCGTACGGTGACGGCCTACCCATCCAGCAGTTGGCTGACCGTCACCGCGGCCAAACCCTTGCCGCGCAGGTCGTCGAGGATGGCGGGCAGCGCGGCGACGGTGCCGGGGTGGCCCAGGTGCAGGCTCACGATGGAGCCG
>JBMOMH010000284.1:0-3483 GCA_049323135.1 Actinomycetota bacterium | reverse complement strand
GTCGCCCGCCGCGGCGGCCAGGCTGCGCCCGCCGAGCACCGCCCAGGTGGCCGCGGCGGTGCCCAGCGTCTCGGCCACCGGGTGCCGGCGCAGCCACCGCTGGGCCGCCACGGGGGGTACGACGACCCCGGCCAGGGCGAGCGCCGCGTACGCCGCACCCGCCGCGCGCCGGTCGGCGTACACCCGCCGCTCCAGCGCGGCCGCGGCCCGGCCGAACCCGGCCACCGGGTGGCCCCGCCGGGGGTCGCCGTACCAGCGGTCGGCCAGGGCGCCGAGCAGCAGGCCGGCGGCGCGCGGGGCGAGCGTCACGAGCGCGGACCCTAACCGAGCGCCGGTGACAAACCGGTGCCGGCTGGGCACAATGGGCCGACCAGGCACCACCGGGCACCAGCCCGACCGACCCTCCACTCGGATCGTCCGGCACGTTCCTGCCGGTGAAGGGACAGGCTCGACCATGGCCAAGGTCATCTACGAGAAGGCAACCCGCATCTACCCCGGCAGTGACCGCCCCGCGGTCGACGCCCTGGACCTGGACATCGAGGACGGGGAGTTCCTCGTGCTCGTCGGCCCCTCCGGCTGCGGCAAGTCCACCTCGCTGCGCATGCTCGCCGGGCTCGAGGATGTGAACGAGGGCACCATCCGGATCGGTGAGCGGGACGTCACCCACCTGCCGCCGAAGGACCGTGACATCGCCATGGTCTTCCAGAACTACGCCCTGTACCCGCACATGAACGTCGCCGAGAACATGGGCTTCGCCCTGAAGATCGCCGGCGTGCCGAAGGACGAGCGGGAGCGCCGGGTCCGGGAGGCGGCCAAGCTGCTGGACCTGGAGGACTACCTGCAGCGCAAGCCGAAGGCCCTGTCCGGCGGCCAGCGCCAGCGGGTGGCCATGGGCCGGGCCATCGTCCGGGAGCCCCAGGTGTTCCTCATGGACGAGCCGCTGTCCAACCTCGACGCGAAGCTGCGGGTGCAGACCCGCACCCAGATCGCGTCGCTGCAGCGCCGCCTCGGGGTGACCACCGTCTACGTCACCCACGACCAGGTCGAGGCGATGACCATGGGCGACCGGGTGGCGGTGCTCAAGGACGGGCTGCTGCAGCAGGTGGACACCCCGCGGGAGATGTACGAGCGGCCGGCCAACGTCTTCGTCGCCGGCTTCATCGGGTCCCCCGCCATGAACATCCGCACCTTCCAGGTGACCGAGAGCGGCGCCCACGTGGGGGCCGCGCGGGTGCCGCTGCCGCGGGCGACGCTGTCCGCGGTGGCCGCCGAGGGGTCCTCCACCGTCGTCCTCGGGTTCCGCCCCGAGTCCCTGGAGGTGGTCAGCGAGGGCACCGATGGGGCGTTCCCGGTGACCGTCAACGTCGTGGAGGAGCTGGGCTCGGACGCCTTCCTCTACGGCACGATGGGCGACGGGGACGGCACCGACGAGGACCTCATCGCCCGGGCCGACCCGCGCCGGCCACCGGCGAAGGGTGAGCGGGTGTTCCTGCGGATCCGGCCCGGCGAGGAGCACGCGTTCTCCGCGAAGACCGGGGAGCGCCTGCCGCACTAGCGCCGGCCGCGCGAGCGCCGGCCGCCGCCGTGCCGCTGCAGATCACCGCCGTCCCCGACGACCCCGCGCTGCTGGACCTGCCGTGGGGGACGCCGGTGGAGGAGTGGCCCGCGCAGACCCTGGTGGCGCTGCCCCGGGGCCTGTCCCGGCACGTCGTCCGCTTCGTCCGCCTGTCCGGACGGGTGTACGCCGTCAAGGAGGTGGGCCTGCGCCTGGCGGAGCGGGAGTTCGCGCTGCTCCGCCAGCTGGCCCGGCTGGACGCCCCTGCCGTGGAGGCGGTCGGCGTGATCAGCGGCCGGGAGACCCCGGCCGGGATGCCCCTGGAGCCGGCGCTGATCACCCGGCACCTGGAGTTCTCCCTGCCCTACCGGGCGCTGTTCTCCGGGACGCTGCGCCCGGACACCGCGACCCGGCTGCTCGACGCGCTGGCCGTGCTGCTGGTGCGGCTGCACCTGGCCGGCTTCTACTGGGGTGACTGCTCGCTGTCCAACACCCTCTTCCGGCGCGACGCCGGCGCGTTCGCGGCGTACCTGGTGGACGCCGAGACCGGGGAGCTGCACCCCGAGCTGTCCGCCGGCCAGCGGGCCCACGACCTGGACCTGGCGTTCACCAACATCAGCGGGGAGCTGATGGACCTGCAGGCGGGGGGGCTGCTGCACGGGTCGATGGAGCCGGTCGAGGTGGCCGGGTCGATCGTGGACCGCTACCGGCGGCTGTGGGATGAGATCACCGCGGCGGAGACCATCGGCAGCGGGGAGCGCTACCGGTTCGACCGGCGGGTACGCCGGCTCAACGACCTCGGCTTCGACGTCGCCGAGCTGTCCCTGGTGGCCGAGCCCGGGGGGGAGCGGGTGGTCATCCGGCCCAAGGTGGTCGACGCGGGGCACCACACCCGCCGGCTGCTGCGGCTCACCGGCCTGGACGTGCAGGAGAACCAGGCCCGCCGACTGCTCAACGACCTGGACACCTACCGGGTGACCCTCGGCCTGGGCGTGGAGGAGGAGGCGATCGTGGCGCACCGCTGGCTGGAGGAGGTGTTCGAGCCGGTGGTCCGCGCGGTGCCCCGCGAGCTGCGCGGCAAGCTCGAGCCGGCCGAGGTGTTCCACGAGGTGCTGGAGCACCGGTGGTTCCTGTCCGAGGCCGCCGGGCACGACGTCGGCTTGGACGCCGCGGTGCGCTCCTACATCGACAACGTGCTGGCGTTCAAGCCGGACGAGGCGGCGGTGCTGGGCCGCCGGGACGGCCGGCCCTCGGAGTAGCCTCGCTGGCGCGACTCAGCGCCCGGCCGCCGTACGGCGCTGGGCCAGCGCGTACAGGACGATGCCGGCGGCCACCCCGGCGTTGAGCGACTCGGTGCCCCCGGCCATCGGGATGGCCACCCGCAGGTCGCAGTGCTCGGCGACCAGCCGGCCCAGGCCGCGGTCCTCCGACCCGACCACGACGACGACCCCGTCGGGCAGCTCGGGCAGGTCGGGCAGGGCGAGGGGCGCGTCCGCGGCCAGGCCGACGACGGTGCACCCGGCGTCCCGGTAGCCGGCCAGCGCGCGGGCCAGGTTCGTCGCCCGGGCCACGGGGACCCGGGCGGCGGCCCCCGCCGACGCCTTCCACGCCCCAGCGGTGAGGCCGGCGGACCGCCGCTCCGGCACGAGCACCCCGTGCGCGCCGAACGCGGCCGCGGAGCGGACGACCGCGCCGAGGTTGCGCGGGTCGGTGATGCCGTCCAGGGCCACCACCAGCGGCGGGACCCCCGCGTCCCGGGCCCGGTCCAGGAGGTCGTCGGGGTGGGCGTACGGGTAGGGGGGGACCTGCAGCGCGATGCCCTGGTGGCCGCTGTCCCCGGCGAGGCGGTCCAGCTCCGCCCGGGGCGCCTCCAGCAGGGGCAGCCCCCGGTCCCCGGCCAGCCGCAGCGCCTCCCGGACCCGGGCGTC
>JBMOMH010000283.1:0-3485 GCA_049323135.1 Actinomycetota bacterium | reverse complement strand
CAGGGACCGCTCCGGCAGCCGGGCCAGGTCGGCGCCCTGGTAGTGGACCGACCCGCTGGTCGGGCGCACCAGCCCCAGCAGGGCCCGGCCCAGCGTGGTCTTGCCGCTGCCGGACTCCCCGACCAGGCCGAGCACCTCCCCCCGCCGCAGCTGCAGGTCCACCCCGTCCACGGCCCGTACCGCCTGGCTGCCCCGGCCGGACAGGCGGGCGAGGAAGCCGGTCTGCAGCGCGAAGTGGACGTGCAGGTCGCGGACGTCGACCAGCACCTCCGGGTCAGGCTTCGTCGGCGACACCGATCTCCTCCCGGGTGAGCGGCGCCAGGCCCGCGGGGGGGACCAGCTCGTCCGGCCCGTGCAGCCAGCAGGCGACCCGCTGCCCGGACGCGGCGCGCACCTCGACCGGGTCGAGGGTGGCGCAGACGCGGCGGGCCTCGGGGCAGCGCGGGTGGAACCGGCAGGCGACCGGCGGATCGGCGAGGTCCGGCGGGGCCCCGGGGATGTAGTGCAGGCCGGTGGTCGACAGCGAGATCGTCGAGCGCAGCAGCTCCCGGGTGTAGGGATGGGCGGGGTTGGCGAACACCTCCCGGGCGTCGCCCTCCTCGACCACCTGCCCGGCGTACATCACCGCTACCCGGTCGCACGCCTCGGCGACGATGCCCAGGTTGTGGGTGATCAGCAGCAGCGCGGTGTCGAAGTTGCGCCGCAGGTCGGCCAGGATGGCCAGGATCTGGGCCTCGACCAGCACGTCCAGGGCGGTGGTCGGTTCGTCGGCGACGACGAAGGCCGGCCGCAGCACCAGCGCGAGGGCGATCATGATGCGCTGCCGCATCCCCCCGGAGAACTCGTGCGGGTACTGCTGGAACCGGGTCGGGGGGATGCCCATGCCGCGCAGGGCCTGCAGCGAGCGGGCCCGGATCTCGGCGGCGCTCAGCCCGGGCTCGTGGACCCGCAGCACCTCGCTGAAGTGCTCGCTGACCCGCATCAGCGGGTCCAGCCGGGTCATCGGCTCCTGGAACACCAGGCCCAGCTCCGGGCCGCGCAGCGCGGCCAGCTCGGCCTCGTCCAGGGCGAGCAGGTCCCGGCCTCGAAAGCGCAGCTCGCCGTCCCGGCGGGCCCCCGCGGGCAGCAGGCCGAGGATGCCCCGGCCGAGGGTGGACTTCCCGCAGCCGGACTCGCCGACCAGGCCCAGGGTCTCCCCCGCCCGCACCTCGAAGCTCACCCCGTCGACCGCGCGGACCGGGCCCCGCTCGGTGCCGTACCAGACCCGCAGGTCGCGCACCGCGAGCACGGGTGGGCCCCCGGCGGGACCCGGCCCCCGGCCCGGGCCCGCGCTCACCGGGTCACCGCCGGGCCGGACGCGCGGGGCGGCAGCACCACCGGGGTGATCCGACGGCGCCGCAGGGTGGGGTTGACCAGCTCGTTGAGGCCTTCCCCGACCAGCGTCAGCCCGGTGACGAGCAGCATGATGGCCAGGCCCGGGAACAGCCCCGTCCACCAGATGCCCGCCCCCGCGTCGGCCACCGCCCGCTGCAGGTCGTACCCCCACTCGGCGGCCTCTGTCGGCTGGATGCCGTAGCCGAGGAAGCCCAGGCCGGCGAGGGTGAGGATCGCGTCGGCGGCGTTGAGGGTGGCGATGACCGGGACGCTCTGGATGACGTTGGCGAACAGGTACCGGGTCATCACCGTCACCGGGCCGGCGCCCAGCGCGCGGGCCGCCTCGACGTACGTCGCCTCCCGGGCGCTGATGGTGCTGTTGCGGACCACCCGGAAGTACTGCGGCACGTACACCACGGTGATGGCCAGCGCCGCGGTGGCCACCCCGCCGAACGTCCCGGACAGCAGGAACGCGATGACGATGGCCAGCAGCAGGTAGGGGAAGGCGAACAGGGCGTCCATGACGAGGACGAGCACCCGGTCCAGCTTCCCGCCCAGGTACCCCGAGGCGAGGCCGAGGGGCACCCCGACGAGCAGCGAGAACACCACCGCGAGGACGACGACCTCCAGGGCGGTGCGCGCGCCGAAGATCACGCGGGAGAGCACGTCGAGGGACTGCACGGTGGTGCCGAACCAGTGCTCCTTCGACGGTGGACCCTGCTTGGGGAACCGGCCCCCGGGGCCCTGGTACTGGTCGAAGCCGTAGGGCGCCAGCAGGGGGGCGAACACGGCGAGCACGACGAAGAAGGCGACCAGGCCCGCGCCGGTCCACAGCAGCCAGCGCGGCAGCCCCTGGGCGTGGCGCACCGGTTCGAACAGCCGGGCCAAGGTGCGGCCGAGCCGGCGCCGACCGCCGACCCCGGTCGACGCTGGCGGCGGCGGGCCGGTGGGCGGGGAGGTGACGATCTCGGCCATCAGTAGCGGATCCGAGGGTCGATGAGCGCGTTGACGAAGTCGATGAGCACGCTGATGGCGACGACGACGAGGGCGAACACGGTGATGATGCCCTGCACCGCCGTGTAGTCCCGGTTGTTGAGGTAGCCGACGAGGACCTGGCCGATGCCGGGCCAGTTGAAGGTCTGCTCGGTGAGCACCGCCCCGCCGAGCAGCAGGGCCACCTGCAGGCCCACGACGGTGACGACGGGGACGAGGGCGTTACGGAAGGCGTGGCGCACCAGGATCGTCCGTTCTGGCACCCCGCGGGCCCGGGCCGCCTCCACGTAGTCCTCGCGCAGCGTCTGGATGACGTTGACCCGGACCAGCCGGATGAACACCCCCGTCAGCAGCAGCCCCAGCGTCACCGCGGGCAGCACCAGGTGCCGCAGCACGTCGGCGACGGCGTACCCGTCCCCGGCCAGCAGGGCGTCCAGCAGCAGGACGTGGGTGCGGGTGGGCACGGCGTACGCCACCTCGACGCTGGCCTGGCCGCTGGTGGGCAGCCAGCCCAGGGTGCGCCCGAACAGCAGCTGCAGGATCAGCCCGACGAAGAACACCGGGGCGGCGTAGCTGAGGATCCCGAACAGTCGGATCGCCACGTCGGACCAGCGGTCTCGGCGGTGCCCGGCGTACAGGCCCAGCGGCAGGCCGAGGCCGAGGGCGACGACGAGGGCGGCGACGGTCAGTGTGAGGGTGGCGCCGCCGTTCTCCACGAGGATGTCCCGGACCGCTCGGTTGTCGTTGATGGTCCGGCCGAAGTTGAGGGTGGCCACCCCGCGCAGGTACTCGAGGTACTGCACCAGCAGCGGGCGGTCGAAGCCGGCCGCGGCCCGCCGGGCCGCCAGCAGCTCCGCGGAGAGCCGGCCCCCCAGCGCCGCGGAGATGGGGTCTCCGGGGGCGACCCGCATCAGCACGAACACCAGGGTCAGCAGGATGAGCACCATCGGCAGCACGAGGACGAGCCGGGTGAGGGCGTATGTGCGGAGCGAGCCGGCCGGCTGGGACATGGGTCGGGGGGTTCCTCGCGGCAGGGGGGCGCTGGGTCGCGGAAGGCAGCCTAGGGGCAGCCTGTGGCGGCAGCCGTGGGGGCACCGGCGCTGGGCGCGGTGCCCCCA
>JBMOMH010000282.1:0-3522 GCA_049323135.1 Actinomycetota bacterium | reverse complement strand
AAGTTTTCCTGGCGGATACGGGCCGTTCGGCGGAGATTGCGGACGGAGACGGGTAGTCTTTCCCCGATCCTCTTGACGGCACTGCAGTCACAGCGTTCACTCGTGTTCGGAGCGACGGGGCGCGCTCGGCGAGAGCCGCGGCCCGCCGCACCGGCGTGTGGGGGGCGTGTCGGCTGGGTGCTCGCCCGGGGGACACGGTTGACAACTCCAGAGGGCGGGACCGGGATCGGCAGCACGGCCTGTTGTGACGCGTACCGAAGTGAACGACCCCGAGCGGAGCGGATCAAGCACGGCCCACAGCGGCGGCCGTGACATGAATCCCCTGGGGGCGATACCACAAATGCAGAAGATCGTGTCCGCCGTCGAGAACTTCCTCGCCGGCGCCGGCTGGGCCTGGGTCTAAGAGTCGGCACGTACCTCGCTGCCGGTCCCCGTCCTGCTCACTGGCGAGAGGGGCTGGGCTCGTGATGGGTGGCCTGCCGCGGCGGGCGCGACTGATGGTCGTCGGCGTAGTCGCCGCGGCCATCTTTGCATTGCCCTTTGCGGTTGCCGGCGTCTCACGATGGACCACAGTGCTTGCGCTGGCCGCCATGTTCTTCGTCAGTGATTCTTTGAAGGCAACTCGTGTGCCGGTATCGCTCGGGCTGGGCTATGTCGTGGCCCTTGCTGCCTTGCCCCTAGTTGGCGGCCGTGGGGCGATGGTTATCGCGGCATTTGGGCTGTTTACTCGCATTGCTCGGCTGGTCTGGTATAAGAATGCTTTCAACGGCGCACAGATGGCCTTGGCCGCAGGTTCCGCCGGTCTCGTGTACAGCCTGTTGGGCGGACCCACCAACGGGTTGACTAGCAGCGACTTCCCGGCCGTCTTCCTACCCATGGCGGCTGCCGGACTGGTCTTCGGCATGGTCAACGGCGCACTGGTTGCCACCGTTGTTGCCATGGCCGAGGGCGGCAGGGTCCGCGAGATCTGGTACTCGGGGATGTCGCGGACGGCGATTCCGTACCTCGGCTACGGCCTCTTCGGCCTGCTGCTGGCCGTGCTGTGGTCCGACCTCGGGTGGGTCGCCGCCCCTCTGCTTTTCCTGCCGCTGCTCCTCGCCCGGTGGGCTTACGCACAGTACGTCGAGGAACAGCTGGCCTACGACCGGACCATCCGCTCCCTGGTCCAGGCGGTGGAGACCAAGGACTGGTACACCCGGGGCCACAGTGAGCGGGTCTCCAAGGCTTCCGTCCTCATCGCCCGGGGCATCGGGATGCGGGAGAACCGGGTGGCCTCGCTGCGGTACGCCGGGATTCTGCACGACGTGGGCAAGCTCGGCGTACCCACCAAGGTCCTGCAGAAGTCCGGCCCCCTCACCCCGGACGAGTTCGCCGCCATCAAGCTGCACCCCGTCCGGGGCATCGAGGTGCTGCGCGGCATCGAGTTCCTTGGCGAGACGGTGGCCGGGATCCTGCATCACCACGAGCGCATCGACGGGACCGGCTACCCGATGGGGCTGAAGGGCGACCAGATCCCGGAGTTCGCCCGGGTGATCGCGGTGGCCGACGCCTTCGACTCCATGACCTCCACCCGCTCCTACCGGCAGGCGCGCACCGTGGAGGACGCCGTCGGCGAGCTGCAGCGCTGCGCGGGCACCCAGTTCGACCCGCTGATGGTGGCGGCCCTGGTGGGCGGCGTCGCCACCCAGGGCTGGGAGCCGCAGGCCCCGCCGGAGGCCCCGGAGGAGGTCCTGGTCGCCTCCGCGGCCTGCTACGACCACGACGACCCCACGGCCCCGCCACCGGTCCTCGACCGTGACCTCGACCGGGACCGAGACCGGGACCGGGGGCTCGACCCGAGCCGAGAGCAGCCCGAGCGATGACCCGGGGCCGTTACGTCTCCAGCGTGAGCCGCCGCGGCGGTGCCGTCCTCGTCGCTGCGGCCGCCCTGCTCGCCGTCGGCTCGGTCGCCTTCGTCGGCTCCCGGGGCGTCGACCGCTGGCCGGTCGCGCTGGCCTTCCTCGTGTTCGTCGCCGGCGGCGAGCTCGCCCGGATCACCCTGCCCGGGAACCGGGAGGCCGCCCCGCTCGGCCTGGCCGTGGCCCTGTCCTACGCGCTGCTCGGGAACGTCAACGGCGCCGCCACCCGGCACAGCGTCGCCCAGGTGGTCAGCGTCGCCGCCGTCGGCGTCCTCATCGGTGCGCTGCCGCACGTTGCCGTGCAGCGCGCCCCCCGGCTGGACGACATGGCCCGCCGGGTCCTCACCGTCGCCTTCGCCGCGATGCTGTTCCGACCGGCTTGGCAGAGCGGTCTGCTCGACGGGCTGCGCGGCTGGGAGCTCGCCGGCGTACTGCTCGTCGGCATGGTGTTGACCCTCGCCGTCGACGCCGTACTAGGCGCGACGATTCGTGCCGGGGACGACGCAGCCCCGTTCCTGCCCACCTTGCGCGACGAGGTCCGCGCGCTGCTGGGCCTCAGCGCGGCGATCGGCGCCACCGGACTGCTCATCGCCTTGGCCGCGCGCACCATGGGCGTGTGGTCCCTGCCGGTGTTCACCGTGCCCCTGCTGCTCACCCAGTTTGCCTTCCGGCGGTACGCCGCCATCCGGTCGACGTACTTGCAGACCATCCGGTCGCTGTCCCGGGTCACCGAGGTCGGGGGCTACACCGAGTCCGGGCACGCGCTGCGGGTCAGCGAGCTCGCCGTCGCCGTGGGGCGCGACCTGGGCATCCCCGAGCCGGCGCTGCTCGACCTGGAGTACGCCGCCCTCATGCATGACATCGGCCAGCTGTCCCTGTCCGAGCCGGTACCCGGCGGCGCCACCGTCGTCGTCTCCCCGGAGGAGCAGCAGCGGATCGCCTCCCTCGGCGCGGAGGTCATCCGGGAGACCGGCGTCCTGGACCGGGTGGCGGTCATCGTCGAGCGCCAAGCCGACCCGTACCGGCGCGCGCACCAGAACGCCGACCCCGCCGTACCGCTGGCCAGCCGGATCATCCGGGCAGTGAACGCCTACGACGACCTGGTCGGGGACACGCTGCAGAACGAGCGGCGCCTGGCCGCCCTGGAGCAGCTGCGCCTGGGCATGGCCTACGAGTACGACCCGGTCGTCGTCCAGTCGCTGTCCCGTGTGGTGGAGCGGTCGCTGCGCGGCTGAGCCGGGCGGTGCCGCCGCATCGCTGAGACCACCAGCAAGGCCAGGCCCGCGGCCAGCAGCAGGTCCCCGACGCTGGCGACCTGGGGTAGCCACGGCAGCGCGACCGGGACCGCGTCGCCCAGCCACGGCAGCGCGGTCCCCGGGCCGGCCACGACGTGGCGAGGGTCGCCGGGACCGGGCAGGGTGGCCAGGTCGACCCCGGCCCGGGCGGCGGCGTACGCCGACACCGGCATGGCCCGGTTGGCTGCCACGGCCAGGGCGTTGGCGGCCACGCCGGCGGCGACCAGGGCCACCCCGGGGACGCCGAGGTTGCGGGCCACGAACGCCAGCAGCAGCCCGGCGGAGAGGATCAGCCCCACCCCCCACAGCGCGGGCACCAGCCCGGCCCC
>JBMOMH010000281.1:0-3531 GCA_049323135.1 Actinomycetota bacterium | reverse complement strand
CCCGGACGGCCAAGGTGCGGGCCACCGCGCTGCGCACCGGGTGGACCACCGGCACCTGCGCCGCCGCGGCCACCAAGGCCGCACTGGCCGCCCTGGTCGCCGGGGAGCCCGTGCCCCAGGTGGAGGTGGGGCTCCCGGGGGGGCAGCGGGTCACCTTCCCGGTGGACCGGTGCGAGGTGGCCGCCGACCGGGCCGAGGCGGTCGTGGTCAAGGACGCCGGTGACGACCCGGACGTCACCCACGGCGCGCATCTCACCGCCACCGTGCGCTGGCGGGACACCCCGGGGCTGGTGCTGGAGGGCGGCGTCGGCGTCGGCGTGGTCACCAAGCCGGGGCTGGGCCTGGAGGTCGGCGGCCCGGCGATCAACCCGGTGCCCCGGGCGATGATCGGCCAGGCGGTCCGCGAGGTGGTCGACCCGGACCGGCGGGGCGTCCGGGTTGTCCTCAGCGTCCCCGAGGGGGAGCGGATGGCCCGCAAGACCACCAACGCCCGGCTGGGCATCCTCGGCGGCATCTCCATCCTGGGCACGACCGGGATCGTCCGCCCGTTCTCCACCGCGTCCTGGCGGGCCAGCGTCGAGCAGGCGGTGTCGGTGCTGGCCGCCCAGGGCGAGGACACCGTGGTGCTGTGCACCGGGGGGCGGACCGAGGCCGGGGCGATGGCCCTGCTCCCCCATCTGCCCGACGTCTGCTTCGTCGAGGTCGGCGACTTCACCGGGGCGGCGCTGCGGCGGGCCGTCGAGCACGGGGTGGGGCAGGTCGTCTTCGTCGGGATGGTCGGCAAGCTCACCAAGCTCGCCGCCGGGGTGCTGATGACCCACTACACCCGGTCCAAGGTACGCCCGGACCTGCTCGCCGAGGTCACCCGCGCGGTGGGATGTACGCCGGAGCTGGTCGCCGCGGTGGCCGCGGCGAACACCGCCCGGCACGCCTACGAGCTGTGGGCGGCCGCCGGCCTGTTGCGGGCCACCGGCGACGAGCTGTGCCGGCAGGTCGCCGAGGTGCTGGCCCGGTTCACCGAGCACCGGGTGCGCGCCGAGGTGGCGATGGTCGACTTCTCCGGTCGCCGCGTGGTCGCGGCGACCCGGCCGGAGTGGGTCGCGTGATCACCGTGGTGGGGTACGCCGGGGGCCCGCTGCCGGAGCCGGCCCGGGCGGCGCTGGCCGGCGCCGGCCTGGTCGCCGGCGGCCGGCGTCACCTGCAGGCGGTGCCGGTGCCCGAGGGGGCGCGGCGGCTGGAGCTCGGTGACGTCGCCGCCGCGACCGCCGAGCTGGCGGCGTACGCGGGGGACGCGGTGGTCGTGGCCAGCGGCGACCCGGGGTTCTTCGGCATCGTGCGGACCTTGCGGCAGCGGGGCGTCACGCCCACCGTGCTGCCCGCCGTGGGCGCGGTGGCCGCCGCGTTCGCCCGGCTCGGCCTGCCGTGGGACGACGCGGTGGTGGTCAGCGCGCACGGCCGCCCGCTGCGGCGGGCCGCCAACGCGTGCCGGGCCTTCCCCAAGGTGGCGGTGCTGACCGGCCCCGGCGCCGGCCCGGCCGAGCTGGCCCGGGCGCTGCATGGCTGGTCGCGCCGGCTGGTCGTCGCCGAGCACCTCGGAGAGCCGACGGAGCGGCTGACCGCGGGCCGCCCGGAGGAGCTGGCCGGGCGCGCCTGGGCCGAGCCCAACGTGGTCCTCTGCCTGGACGAGGCCCGCCCCGGGCCGGCCGAGGTGTGGACCGACCAGGTCGCCATCCCCCCGGCCGGGTGGGCGCTGCCCGACGCCGGCTTCGCCCACCGGGACGGGATGCTGACCAAGCGGGAGGTCCGCGCCCTCGTGCTGGCCCGGCTGGCCCCCACCCTGGGCGACCTGGTCTGGGACGTCGGCGCGGGCAGCGGCGCGGTCGGCGTGGAGTGCGCCCGGTTCGGCGCCGCCGTGGTCGCCGTCGAACGGGACGGGGTGGAGCTGGTGCGCCGCAACGCCGACGCGCACGGGGTCGACGTACGGGCGGTCGCCGGAGTGGCGCCGGCGGCGCTGGCCGACCTCCCCGACCCGGACGCGGTGTTCGTCGGCGGCGGCGGCCCGGAGGTGCTCGCCGCCTGCCTGGCCCGGGGACCCGGCCGGGTCGTCGTCGCGCTCGCCGCGGTGGACCGGGTGCCCCCGGTGCAGCGGCTGCTGGCCGCGGCCGGCTACCCCACCGACGGGGTGCTGCTGGCGGCCTCCCGGCTGGCCGACCTGCCCGACGGGGCGGTGCGGCTGGCCGCCACCAACCCGGTGTTCGTGCTCGGCGGGCAACGATGATCGGGCTGGTCGCGGTCACCGCCGCCGGCCGGGCCGCCGCCGCCGACCTGGCCGCCCGCTGGCCCGAGGAGACGGTGCAGTTGCCCGGGCCCACCGCCGCCGCGGCGGTGGCCGACGGCTGGCGCCGCTGCACGGCGCTGGTCTGCTTCCTCGCCACCGGGGCCACCGTCCGGCTGGTCGCCCCGCTGCTCGCCGACAAGCACACCGACCCGGCGGTCGTGTGCGTCGACGAGGCCCGCCGCTTCGCGGTGGCCCTCACCGGCGGGCACGCCGGCGGGGCCAACGCGCTGGCCGAGCGGGTCGCCGCCGCGCTCGGCGCCACCCCGGTGGTCACCACCGCCTCGGACCGCGCCGGGCTGGCCGGGCTGGACACCCTCGGCTGGCCGGTCGCCGGCGACGTGGCCGGGGTCGGCCGGGCGCTGCTGGACGGGGAGCCGGTGTGGCTGCGGGCCGACCGCGGCTACCCGCTGCCCGCGCTGGGCGCCCAGGTCGGGGAGCACCCGGGGGCGGCGTACACGCTGCACGTCACCGACCGGGTGGTGCCCCCGGCCCCCGGGGTGGCCGTGCTGCACCCCCCCACCCTCGTCCTCGGGGCGGGCGCCGCCCGGGGGGTGGCCGCCGCGGAGGTGCTCGACCTGGTCGACGCCGCCCTGGCCGGGGCCGGGCTGGCCGCCGCCTCGGTGCACCACGTGGCCACCGTGGCGGCCAAGGCCGGCGAGGCCGGGCTGCTCGCCGCGGCCGAGCGCCGCGGCTGGCCGGTGGTCGCCCACCCGGCGGCGGACCTCGCCGCGGTCGCCGTACCGTCCCCGTCCCCGGTGGTGCAGGCCGCGGTGGGCACCCCCAGCGTCGCCGAGGCGGCCGCGCTGCACGACGCCGACGAACTGGTCGTGCCCAAGCGGAAGTCCGCCGCGGCGACCGTCGCGGTGGCCCGGCGCCGGCTGCCCGGCCGGCTCGCCCTGGTCGGGCTGGGCCCAGGGGCCCGGGACCTGCTCACCCCCCGCGCCCGGGCCGAGCTGGCCCGGGCCGCCGTCGTGGTCGGCCTGGACCAGTACGTCGACCAGGTGCGCGACCTGCTCCGCCCCGGCACCCGGATCCTGGCCAGCGGGCTGGGCAGCGAGGAGGAGCGGGCCCGCACCGCGGTGGCCGAGGCGCGGCGGGGGCTGGCCGTCGCGCTGGTCGGCTCCGGCGATGCGGGGGTGTACGCGATGGCCAGCCCCGCGTTGGGGTACGCCGGCGACGCTGACAGTGCCGCC
>JBMOMH010000280.1:0-3605 GCA_049323135.1 Actinomycetota bacterium | reverse complement strand
TAGGGCGTGACACCTGGTAAGGACGGCCTCGCAGCGGCTAACTGCGGGGCCGTCGCCATGTGTGGGGGATGGTGCGGTGGCGCCCGCCCCCGGGGGCCCTGACCTGCGCGTTAGCCGATAAGCGACATTATGTCAACTACGGGGATACCCCCCGCCCCGGAGGGCTGGATGAACCTCAACTCGCGCATGATCGCTACGAGGGGGGTTGGCCCAGGCCCCCGGGGGGCTGGGCCAGGATTCCGGCTCAGGGATTCCTAAACACGCCGTGATCGCCAACCCGGCGCCAGCGCACCCGCAACTCTCCGTCGACCGTCACGAACTCGACGGTGGCCCGGCCGTCGGGGCTGGTGAACGACCAGGTCATCTCCAGTACGCCGGGGGCGGAGCGGACCGGCTTGACCCGCAGCGAGGCCGGCCAGGGGGCCGCGGGGTCCCTGGCGAAGGCGTCGACCGCAGGGACGAACCTGTCCCGCACCACCTTCTTGAACTCAGCCGCGTGCTCGCCCTTGAGGCGCCGATAGTCAGCGTCGAACGCCGGGGTCGTCTCGAATTTCACCCGGCCCCGTCGAGATCGTCGAGGTGGGCGAGGAAGTCCTCAGCGCCCTCATAAACGTCCACCCGGCCTGCCGTGACGTGCTCATCGACCTCACGTTCGCGCCTCTGCCACTGCTCGGTCCAGAACCAGGCCTGGTCGGCCGGCACCGGCAGTGCCGGCCGCAGCTCCAGAACCCCGTCAGGGCGCTCGGTGATCTCCAGTTGGGCTCCGGGCTCGTCCAGGTGCAGACGCTGGCGCAGCTCGGCGGGCAGGGCGATGACGCCGCGGCGCTGCACACCGACGTAGCCGTGGAACCCGCGAGGCCCCTGACGCTCGGCGGTCATCCCGTCAGGATGCTCCACACGACGGGCGGCTGTAAAGCGGCAATGCAGGGGGCGTCCTGGTCGCCATCGGTTCGCGACCGTGACCTTGCACCCGACCAGCGTCGCGGCTGACGTCGCTTAGGTCAGCACCTGCTGGCCCTCGGCGGAGGGCAGCCGGACGACGAACCGGGTCCCCGGGTGCGAGGCATCCGGCGTGGCGTCCTCGATCCGCACCGTGCCGTAGTGGGCCCGCACCTCCTCCCAGACGATGGCCAGGCCCAGCCCCGCCCCGCCGGTGGGCCGGCTCCGCGCGGCGTCCAGCCGGGTGAACCGTTCGAACACCCGTTCGCGGTCCCCCGCCGGGATGCCCGGGCCGTCGTCGGCCACCTCCAGGTCCACCCACCCGTCGCCGGCGTGCAGGGACACCCGCACCTCGGAGGCGGCGTACCGCCCCGCGTTGTCCAGCAGGTTGCGCACCACCCGGCGCAGCCGCTCGGGGTCGCCGGACACGCGGCCCGCGGACACCTGCTCGGCGCGCAGCCCGACCCGGGTCCGGGCCCGCTGCATCCGCACCTCGTCGAGCACCAGCTCGTCCAGGTCGACGACCCGCTGCGCGCGGATCGCGCTGGGGTCGTCGTTGCGGGCGAGCGCCAGCAGGTCCTCGACCAGGTGGGCCAGCCGCTGGGTGTCCTCCAGCAGGTCCGGTCCGGTGGCCTCAAAGTCGACCCCGCCGTGGGCCACCGCCACCTCCAGCTGCGCCTGCAGCGCGGTCAGCGGGCTGCGCAGCTCGTGCGCCGCGTCCGCGACGAACCGCCGCTGGGTCAGCGCCGAGGCCTCCAGCCGGGCCAGCATGTCGTTGAGGGTCACCGCCAGCCGGTGGATCTCGTCCCGGGACGGCGGGAGCGCCAGCCGCCGGTGCAGGTCGCTGGCGCTGATGTCGGCGGCCTGCCGGCGCAGGGTGTCCACCGGGCGCAGGGTGACCCCGGTGAACAGCCAGGTGACGGCGCCGACCAGCAGCACCAGCACGGGCACCCCCAGGCCCAGCCGGGCCGCCAGGGTGGCCACGCTCCGCTCGGCCTGCGACAGCGACACCGCCGCCACCACGGTGAACTGCTGGCCGGCCAGCGACACGGCCTGGGCCGCCACCCGGAAGGACCCGTTGTCCCCCACCGCGATCCCCCGCAGGGTGACCACCCGGCCGTCGCGCAGCGGGGCCGGCAACGGCACCGGGACCATCGGGCCGTTGCCCTCGATCTCCAAGGAGCTGGCCACCACCGCCCCCCGGGCGTCCAGCAGCTGTACGGCGGCCGCCTCCTCCCCGGTGGACGGGATGGGGTTGGGAGCCTGCCCCTGCTCGGTGAGGCGGACCACGTCCTGCACCCGCTGCACGGCGCCCGCGTCGAGCGCGCCGACCAGGGTGCGCCGGAAGCCCAGCACGAGCAGGACGCTCGCCAGCGCCAGGGCCACGGCGACCACGACGGTGGCGGCCAGGGTGACTCGCCAGCGCAGGGTCAGCCGCCACCACACCGCGGGCAGGGACCGGCCCGGGAGCACCCGGTCATCCCCCGTGGCCGGCGAAGCGGTAGCCCATCCCGCGGACCGTCTCGATGGACTGCCGGCCGAAGGGCACGTCGACCTTGCGCCGCAGGTAGCCGACGTAGACCTCCACGATGTTCGGGTCCCCTTCGAAGTTCTCGTCCCACACGTTGTCCAGGATCTCGGTCTTGCCCAGGACCTCGTCCGGATGCCGCATGAGGAACTCCAGCAGCCCGAACTCCCGGGGGGTCAGCGGGATCTCCTGCTCCCCGCGGCGGCACTTGTGCGCGCTCGGGTCGAGGGTCAGGTCACCGGCCTGCAGCACGACCGGCCGGGCCGGGGCGCCGCGCCGGACGAGCGCCCGCAGCCGGGCCACGAGGACCACGAACGAGAACGGCTTGGTGAGGTAGTCGTCGGCCCCCAGGTCCAGCGCGTCGGCCTCGTCGTACTCCCCGTCCTTGGCGGTCAGCATGAGCACCGGCGTCCACACCCCGGCCGCCCGCATCCCCCGGCACACGTCGTAGCCGTTGCGCTTGGGCAGCATGATGTCGAGGATGACCACGTCGTAGGCGTGCTCGGTGGCCCGCCACAGCCCGTCCTGCCCGTCGACGGCCACGTCGACGACGAACCCCTCGGCGGCCAGCCCCCGCTGGACCGCCGAGGCGATGTGCGGCTCGTCCTCGACGAGCAGGACCCGCACGGCCACCACCTCCGCGTTCACGGTAGGGCCGCCCACCTGAGACCCGCCTGAGAATCGTTGGCTCAGCGCCGCCTCAGCGTCGTTCAGGGGCGCCTCAGCGGCCAGGGCGCAGTCTGGGCATGTCCGGCACCCGCCGGTCCTGCCGATATCGAGAGGAGCCCCACATGCGCAAGCGCATCATCGCCGCAGGCGGCCTGGCCGCCCTGCTGCTCGGCGGGGTGGGGGTGACGTCCGCGTTCGCGGCGACGTCGCCGACCCCCACCACCCCGCCCGTGGTCCAGAGCGGACCGCAGAGCACCGTCCCCGAGCCGGGCGAGGTCGGCGGCGCGGAGTCCACCGAGACCGCCCCGGGCGTCGAGGCCAACAGCGCCGAGTCGGCCGTGGACGCGTCGCTGCCCGGCGGCGGTCACGCCGACCCGGACGGCCAGAACGTCGACAACCAGTTCAACGGCGTTCAGTAGTCCCTGCCCCTCCCCTGCCGGTGCCCGGGGCGCGTGCAGCGTCCCCGGCA
>JBMOMH010000279.1:0-3623 GCA_049323135.1 Actinomycetota bacterium | reverse complement strand
GGACGTCGTCGCCCGCCTCGGCGGCGACGAGTTCGCCGTCCTGCTGGCGTTGCCACCGGCGGCCGGCCCCGAGGCCGCCGAGGCGGCCGGGCACCGGGTGCGCGCGGTCCTCGGCACGCCGGACCCGGAGCTGGACGGGTCGCTGCACAGCACGGCCAGCGTCGGGGTCGCCGTGTCGGAGCGGGGCGCGGCCGACGCGACCACGCTGCTGCGGGAGGCGGACCTGGCCATGTACCGGGGGAAGTCCGCCGGGGGGGACCGGGTGGTCGTGGTGCGCGACGTGGGCGGCCAGCTGCACTGCCCGCTGCCCGGCGGCGAGCTCGGCGCGGCCCTCGCCGGGGACGCGCTGACGCTGCACTACCAGCCGATCGTCGAGGTGGCGACCCGCGCGGTGGCCAGCGTGGAGGCCCTGGTCCGCTGGGTGCACCCCCGGCAGGGGCTGCTCGGCCCCGCGCGGATCCTCCCCGAGGCCGAGCGGCACGGGATGCTGCGCCGCCTGGACGCCTGGGTGCTGCACCGGGCCTGCGCGGACCTGGCCCGGTGGACCGAGCAGCTGGGCGCGCAGGCCCCGGCGTACGTCAACGTGAACGTCAGCTCGGCCCTGCTGGCCCACCCCGACCTGGTGGCCACCGTCCTCGCCGCGACGGAGGCGGCGAACCTGGACCCGGCCCGCCTACGCCTGGAGATCCCCGAGGCCGCCGACCTCGACGCGGTGCTCGCTGCCGCGCCGCAGCTGCGGGAGCTGCGGTCCCAGGGGGTGTCCCTGACCCTGGACGACATGGGCGCCGGGTCGTCGTCGCTGCGCCACCTCAGCCAGCTGGCGGTGGACGGCCTGAAGATCGACCGCTCCTTCGTGGCCGGCCTGCTCGGCAACGACCGGGACCTGGCCGTGGTCCGGCTCCTCGTCGACCTGGGCGCCGGGCTGGGCCTGCTGGTCACCGCCGAGGGCGTCGAGGAGGCCGACCAGCTGGCCCGGCTGGCCGACCTCGGCTGCCCCTACGCCCAGGGGTACCACCTCGGCCGCCCGGTGCCCACCGAGCAGCTGCCGGCGGTGCTGGCCGCGTGGGCCGGCTGACCGCCGCGGAGCGGTAGGCGTCACCCACAGACCTGGACGGCGAGCACCGCCACGTCGTCACGTAGCCAGTCCTGCTGGAAGTCCCGCACCGCGTCGACCACCCGGTCGACGGCGACGCCCGGCCCTTGCCCGGCGTACGTCGCCAGCGTCTCCCGCAGCCGCGCCTCGCCGAACAGCTCCCGGCCCCGCCGCGCGTCGGTGACCCCGTCGCTGTACCAGCAGAGCAGGTCGCCGGGGGCCAGCCAGACGTCCATGTCGACCAGGTCCACGGTGGCCAGCAGCCCCAGCAGGGTCCCGGGGACGCCCACCGTCTCGACCCGACCGCTGCGGCGCACCAGCAGCGGGGGCGGATGCCCGCCGAGGGCGACGCCGAGCCGCCAGCCCCCGGGCAGCGCCCGCAGCACGCCCAGTGCGACGGTGCAGTAGCGCTCGTCGGCGACCTGCCGGGCGACGGCGTCGTTGAGCCGCGCCAGCAGTGTGCTCGGCGCGTCCACGTCGACGGCCAGCGCGCGCAGCGTGTATCGGGCCAGGGCGGTGAGCACCGCGGCCCCGGCGCCCTTGCCGCTGACGTCACCGAGCAGCACCATCCAGGCGTCCGGGCCCACCGGGAACACGTCGTAGAAGTCCCCCCCGATCTCCGTGCCGTCGCCGGCGGGGCGGTAGCGGGCGGCGAGGGCCAGGCCGGGTACGTCGGGCAGCCGGGCCGGCAGCAGGCTCTCCTGCAGGGTCCGGGCGACCCGGGTGCGCTCGGCGAGCACCCGGCGCAGCTCCTCCTCGGCGGCCTGCCGCTCGGTCACGTCCCGCAGCAGCAGCAGCTGGCCGCCGCGCCGGCCCCGCCGGTCGGCCAGCGGGGTCACGCCCAGCTCGTAGCAACGTACGGCGCTCGCCGGTCCGGCCAGCCGCAGCAGCCGCCCCGGGGCGACGGCGGGGAGCAGCTCGTGGCGGGGCCGGCCCATCGCGTCGCGGGCTGGGGTGCCGAGGATGCGTGCGGCGGCCGGGTTGAGGTCGACGACCCGGTCGTAGGCGTCGAGGACGACGACACCGTCGGGGATCCGGTCGACGACCACGCCGCGGGCCACCGGCACCAGGTCGAGCAGGTGCTGGCGGAACACGCCCCACACGACGACGGCCAGGCTGACGGTGAATGCGGCCGGGGTCAGGTCGACCCGGGCGAAGCCGGCGACGCCGAAGTTGTAGAGCAGGTTCACCGCCCAGGGCAGCAGTGCGGCACCGATCAGCGCCGCGGCCTGGCGCCAGTACAGCCGGGACACCCGGGTGAGGGAGGCGACGAACAGCGCGGTGGCGGTCAGCAGGAGCAGGTCGGTGTACACCAGGTGCGGCCAGAACAGCGGTCCGGAGGCGACCACCGGGTAGCGCTCCCCCGCCGCCGCTGGCGGGTAGTAGCGGACCAGGTCGTGGGTGGCGGGGACCGCCAGCAGCACCAGGACGAGCACCGGCTCGAGCGCGGCGGCGGCGAGCAGGGGCCGGCGGACCAGGTGGCCGCGCCCCGTGTAGTGCAGGACGGTGGCGAGCCAGGCCGGACCGAGCAGCCCGATGCCGGCGTACTTGACCGAGCCGAACAGCTCCTTGCGGCCCAGGTCGACCGCGGACAGCTCCAGCGCGTACCCGGCGCTCCACAGGGCCACGCCGAGCAGGGCGGCGACCAGCGCGGTGTGCACCGGGCTGCGGGGGCGCCGGCCCACGTGGTCGGCCAGGACGAGCAGCACCAGGGTGGCGCCGAGCATGAGCAGCCCGAACGGGTCCCACCGCCAGCCCGCCACGCCCGGCCTCCCCGCGGCTCACGTGCGCCGGCCCCGCACCGGCGGTCTCCTGCCTGGCACGGTAGACCACGAGGCCGGTCACCCTGGGGCAATCAGCCGTTCACGCTGCGTCGTGGCTGCCGGGGCGAGGGAGGCCTCGCC
This sequence comes from Actinomycetota bacterium, assembly GCA_049323135.1. GTDB lineage: Bacteria > Actinomycetota > Actinomycetes > JBMOMH01 > JBMOMH01 > JBMOMH01. The sequence goes on along the minus strand of JBMOMH010000279.1, from coordinate 626 downwards.
GGCCACCGGGACGGACACCTCCGCGGACACCTCCGCGGCCACCGCGGCGGACACCACGGCGGCCACCGCGTCCGCGCCCCGGTCGGTGAGCAGCACCGTGTAGTGGTTGACGTCGGGCACGGTCGCCCAGCGCAGGCCCGGAAGCCGGGCCGCCCACGCCGCCACCTCCGGTTCCGGGTAGAGCCCGGGGGGCTCGTCGCGCAGCCCCCGCGGGGCCCGGAGGAACACCGTGGGGTGGGCCAGGGCGGCCAGCGCCGGCCCCACGGTGGCCGCGGAGTGGATCTCGGCGGAGTCCTCCTGCACGGCGGCCAGCACCGCGCTGGGCCGCAGCGCCGGCTCCGTCCCGGTCAGGTCGTAGTCGACGTACCGGGCCACCGCCGGCCCCCAGTCCGCCGCGAAGGCCGGGTGCACCCGCCAGAAGTCCTGGTACGCCGCCCGGGTCGGGAAGGTCATGGACAGCCGCTCGGCGGCCGGCCCCAGGACCGCGGCGAGCACCGCCGCGTCGTCCAGGCCCGGCGGCGGGGTGAGCGGCAGCCCGCCGTCGACGAGGACCAGCCGGGCCACCCGGTCGGGGTGGGTGTGGGCCAGGGTCACCGCGACGAAGGCGCCCATCGAGTGGCCCAGCA
>JBMOMH010000278.1:0-3645 GCA_049323135.1 Actinomycetota bacterium | reverse complement strand
TGGCCGCCCGGACATCGGCCAGGTCGTCCTCCTCGGCCAGCGCGCTGGCCGACAGGTCGGGCCGCTCCTCGGCGCCGATGAAGGGCGTGGCGGCCTCCCCCGCGGCCCCGCCTGGCCCCCCTCCCGCGCCGCCGCCAGCCTCGGCCAGCAGCTGCGCGAGCAGCTCCTCGAGCTGGTCCACCCGGGCCCGCAGCTCGGCCACCTCCTCGCCGGCCGCACCCTCGGCGCGCCCCGTGCCGCCGGGCCGGTCGAACGGCCGGTCCCAGGGGCGGCCCTCGCGCCACTTGTCGCCCAAGCCCTTGTCCAGCCGCGTCGCCTTGTCCGTGATCGGCTTGTCGATGTCCTTGCGCGGGCCCTTGCCGTCGCGGACGTCCTTGATGATCTCCTTCGTCTCCTTGCGGACGTCCTTGATCCGCTCCTTGACCTCCTTGCGGATCTCCTTGAGGTCCTTGCGGTTCTCCTTGACGTCCTTGATGATCTCCTTCCCCAGCGGTCCGCCCTTGAGGCACCGTACGGCGACCCGGGCGGTCATCGACGCGGCCGAGGCGCTCACCGACGTGACGGCCACGCAGGTGTCCGCGCCGGCGTAGGACTTCGAGCTCGGGGTCGAGGACGCCGTGAAGGAGGTGTTGCCCGCCGACCCCGGGTACGGGTCGCCCGCGTCGCCGCGGTTGGCGTCGTTCTCCAGGTCACGCCGCCCGTCGGCCTGCATCAGGGCCACCTTGGGGTGGTTCTCGTTGGCGTTGGTGGCGACCGCGTCGTCGACGTGCCAGATCAGCAGCCCGTCCCCGGGCAGGTTCGCGTCGAAGCCGGTGCGCTGCCGGTTCTCCACCAGGAAGTACTCGTTGCCGGCGCCGCCGTTCTTCCACAGCCGCAGCACCGCGTAGGAGCTCTTCACGTCGGCGATGGTGACGGTGGTGTTCGTCGTCTGGTTGGTCGCCGACGCCCAGCCCTGGTTCACCTTGCACCACGCGGACGGGTGCGCCGGCACGTCCCCCCCGCTGTTCCAGGAGCCGCCGGCCATCAGGCACCAGTTCCCGATGCCCTCCGAGGAGTAGTCGGTGTCGTACAGGTCGGGCCAGCCGAAGAGCAGGTGGCCCAGCTCGTGGCAGGACACGCCGATCTTCGCGTCCTCGGGGATGGTCAGGTAGGCGTAGATCTGGCTGCCGTCGGCGGCGTAGGCGCTGGGCAGCACCCACTTGTGCGACCAGATGTCGCCGGTGCTGCCGGTGACCTCCGCGCCGGGCCCGGCATGCACGACGACGAAGGCGTCGACGAAGCCGTTGCCGTCGTTGTCGTACGGTGCGAAGTTCACGGCCGGGTCGGCGGCAACCGCCGCGTCGTTGGCCAGGTCCCGCGCGTTGGGCCGGGTGCCCTGCAAGCCGGACTGCGAGCCCGCGTAGTAGGACAGGGGCTGGGGCATCCGGTAGGGCCCGACGACCTCACCGCCGATGGTGACCAGCCCGTGCGACGCCTCGGTGAAGTACTCCTTGACGCTGCCCTTGGGCAGGACCCCGGCGGAGAAGAACAGGTCCCGGAAGTGGTCGGCCGTCTGCGTCATCGGCTTGTCGGAGAAGTCGACGAGGACGACGATGACGCGCACCGTGCCCCGCAGGGGCGCCCGCTCCAGCGCGGCGCTGCGGGCCACGTCGGCCGTCGTACCGACCGGGAACATCGTGCCGGGCAGGATCAGCCCGTCGTTGAGCCCGACGGCGGTGGACTCCACGTAGCGCAGTCCGGGCGCCACCAGGCTGCCGGCGCCCTTCCGGGCACTCGCCAGGGTCTCCCGGATGCGGTCCCGCAGCTGCGGGCTGGGCGGGACCGCGCAGAGGTCGTGGCCGCCGTGCGAGCGCGCCACGGGCACGGACACCAGGTCCGGACGGTTGGTCATGCTGCCCCCTAGAGATCTGGCGCACCACTCCCCTCTTGGTGGTGCGACACAGGTAGGAGCATTCCGAACCCACCCAGATACCCCCCGGCGAAACCCTCCCAGGCGAAGCATGCACCCGTGGCCGGGGACACGCCAGACCCCGGCGGCGGAAAGTCCGACCGGTCAGCAGCCGGGCAGGTGCTCCCGCAGCCAGCCAGATACTCGGTCGATGCCGATCCGCTCCTGGCGCATCGAGTCCCGCTCCCGGACGGTGACCGCGTCGTCCTGCAGGGACTCGAAGTCCACGGTGACGCAGTACGGCGTGCCGACCTCGTCCTGGCGCCGATAGCGGCGCCCGATGGCGCCGGCGTCGTCGAACTCCACGTTCCAGTCCCGCCGCAGCTGCTGGGCCAGGTCACGGGCCTTCGGCGAGAGGTCCGGGTTGCGGGACAGCGGCAGCACGGCAACCTTCACCGGGGCCAGCCGCGGGTCCAGCCGCAGCACGGTACGCCGCTCGGGCTGGCCCTTGGCGTTGGGCGCCTCGTCCTCGGCGTACGCGTCAAGCAGGAACGCCAGGGTGGCCCGGGTCAGCCCGGCCGCCGGTTCGATGACGTACGGCGTCCAGCGGGTGCCCTTGTCCTGGTCGAAGTAGGACAGGTCCACGCCGGAGTGCTTGCTGTGCGTGGTCAGGTCGAAGTCAGTGCGGTTGGCCACGCCCTCCAGCTCCGCCCACTCCGAGCCGCCGAAGCCGAAGCGGTACTCGATGTCGACGGTGCGCTTCGAGTAGTGGGACAGCTTCTCCTTCGGGTGCTCGTAGAAGCGCAGGTTCTCCGCCCGCAGCCCGAGGTCGACGTACCACTGCCACCGCTCCTGCAGCCAGTACTCGTGCCACTGCTCGTCGGTGCCCGGCTCGACGAAGAACTCCATCTCCATCTGCTCGAACTCTCGGGTGCGGAAGATGAAGTTCCCCGGGGTGATCTCGTTGCGGAAGGACTTGCCGACCTGACCGATCCCGAACGGTGGCTTGCGCCGGGCGGCGGCCATGACGTTGAGGAAGTTGACGAAGATGCCCTGGGCGGTCTCCGGGCGCAGGTAGTGCAGCCCCTCCTCGTCCTCCACCGGCCCGAGGTAGGTCTTGAGTAGCCCGTTGAACATGCGCGGCTCGGTGAACGCTCCCTTGTTTCCGCACGCGGGGCAGCTGACGTCGGCCAGCCCCCGCGCCGGGGGGTGGCCGTGCCGGGCCTCGTAGGCCTCGGCGAGCTGGTCGGCGCGGAACCGGCGGTGACACGTCTGGCACTCGGTAAGTGGGTCGACGAACTCCTCGACGTGACCGGAGGCCAGCCACACGTCGCGGGCGAGGATCACTGCCGAGTCCAGGCCCACGACGTCGTCGCGGCCCTGCACGACGGCCTTCCACCACTGGCGCCGGATGTTCTCCTTCAGCTCGACCCCGAGGGGTCCGTAGTCCCAGGCGGACCGAGTGCCCCCGTAGATCTCGCTGGAGGGGAAGACGAAGCCGCGGCGCTTGCTCAGGCTGACGATGGTCTCGACGCGGTCCGCGGCCACGGGGCTGCTCCATCCGGCTGGGTGTCGGCGGGTGAGGACCGCCAGCCTACCCGCCGGGCCGGGAGGTGGCCCCGGCCAGCTGGTGGGCCATGATGGCCGCCGGCCCCTCCCCCAGCCGACCCACCGGAGTGCCCCGTGGCCGCAGCGCGCCGCCGTCCCTCCTCCCGCCGACCCCGCCGGCCCCGGGCCGCCCGGCCACCGGCCAGCAC
>JBMOMH010000277.1:0-3648 GCA_049323135.1 Actinomycetota bacterium | reverse complement strand
GGGCGCCCCAGCTTGGTCCGGGTGGCCTCGACGTCCAGGCCGTGCAGGCGGAGCAGGTTCTCCCCGAGGATCTTGCGCTTGGCCTGCTCGGTGAGCTGCGGGTACCCGTACCCGTCGCACAGGTCCTGCGGGATCTGGAAGTCCCAGAACGCGCGCAGCGCCCACTGCGGGTGGAAGATCGGCGCCTCGCTGCCGTACACGATCTTGTCCTCGCCGCACCAGAACAGCAGCTTGCCGAGGATCTCGGCGAACATCCGGGGCGCCCGAACCAGGAAGTTGATGGTCGCGGCGAGCGACGCGTACAGGTTCGGGTACCGGATGAGCTGCCAGCACGTCTCGTCGATGAACGGCAGCCCCACGTGGAAGATGACGAAGTTCAGGTCGGGGAAGTTGGCCGCGGCCCCGTCCATGTCCCAGGTCTGGGTGTGCTCGACGGGCTGCGGCCCCAGCGGCACCCCCTTGTGGACGCCGATGAGGTTGACGCCCAGCTCGCGCGCCTTCTCGAAGACCGGGAAGGCCACCCGGGGGTCGTCCATGCGCCACGGGTACGGCGACCCGTAGTCGTAGCGGACGTTGTAGAACTTGAAGGCCTTCGCGCCGAACTCGCCGACCTGCCGTTCCATCAGGTCCAGCGCGCGGCGCCCCTCCAGCGGGTTGACGCTGCCCCAGAAGATGGTGCGGTCGGGGTCCCGGGCGGCCAGCTCGGCGCACTCCTCCCAGGGGGAGAGCCCGTCCCGGTACAGGTCGGTGAGCGGCAGCGGCATCGCCACGAGCATGTCGGTGTCGGACTGCTCGTACACCATCTCCCGAATGTCGCCGATCGTCCACTGCCGCAGGAACTCCTCGGGGGGCAGCTTCGGCTGGTCGTCGGGGGTCAGCGCGGTGTGGAAGGCGTACAGGTGGTTGGAGAACATCTGCCCGGGCGGCCCGAAGGCGTTCTTCTGGTCGAAGTTGAAGACGTGCGCCACCCCGTCGAAGACGAACGCGTCACCGATCACCGTGGTCCTCCTCCTGTCAGGTCCCGCCTGGCCGGTGCGCGGCCAGGTACGCCGTCCGGTCGGGTACGTCGACCGGCGCGGGCAGGAAGCGCAGCTTGCGCGCGGCCTCCGGGGCCAGCCGGTCGGTGGTCCAGGCCTCGTCCCAGACGACCTCGACCTCCGCGCTGGCCACGCCGGGCAGCCGGGCCATCCGCTCCTGTACGGCGCCCAGCACGCGGGCCGCGAACGGGCACCATCCGGAGGTCAGCAGCAGTTCCACCCGGGCGTGCCCGTCGACGACGCACACCGAGCGGACCAGGCCCATGTCGACGACGGAGATGCCCTTCTCCTCGCAGCAGGGGTCGTAGACGTCGCGCAGCGCGTCGAGGTACTCGTCGGGGACCACGGACACCGGACCTCCCGTCGTACCGGCACCTGCCGTCACGCTGGCACCGCTCGCGCCGGCACGGAACCCCCCGAGTTTTCAGATGGTGAACCGACCCCCCTTCCCTGCCGCGCCCGCCGGAGCGATGCTGGGCCGGAGCGATGCTGGCGGCCGGACAGCGCGGAAGGGCCGCGGAAGGGGTGGGTGATGCGCGACGTCGAGGACGCCCCGACCGACCTGATCCGCAGCGTCTCCCGGGCGCTGCGGCTGCTGGAGGAGGTCGGTCGCGAGGGGCGGCCGCCCACGGCCAAGGTGGTGGCGCGCCGCTGCGGGCTGAACCTGGCCACCACCTACCACCTGCTGCGCACCCTGTGCTACGAGGGCTACCTGGTGCGCCAGGCCGACGGCGGCTACCTGCTCGGCCCCGCGGTGGCCGCCCGCTTCCACGACCTGGTGCACACCCTGGACCGGCCGCCGCAGGCGCGGGCGGTGCTGCGGCACCTGGCGGCGACCACCGGGCACAGCACGTACCTGGGCCGGCTGGCCGGCGGGCAGATCGTCATCGCCGACGTCGCCGAGGGGCCCCGCTCGCCGTACCTGGAGGACCTGGAGGTGGGGCTGCCGGCGGCGGCGCACGCCACCGCGGTGGGCAAGGCGCTGCTCGCTACGCTGCCGCCCCCGGAGCGCCGGCGCTACCTGGCCGGGCAGGGCCTGCCGGCGTTCACCGCCCGTACGCCGACCGACGTGGCGACCGTGGAGACCGAGCTGGCCGCCCGCCGGCCGGACGGGATGGTCGTCGAGCACGGCCAGTTCCGTGACGGCGTCTCCTGCGCGGCGGCGCTGGTGCCCGCCCCGGACGGGACCGCGCGGCCCTGGGCCCTGGTCGTCTCCGCGCGTTCCCCGGAGCTGGCCCCCGGGCTGCTGTCCCGGCTGCGCCGGGCCGCCGCCGACCTGCAGCCCACCCCCTCCCCGTAGCGGTCCTGCGGCGCTCGGCTCACGACGCGCGTGTGACCTACGCCGGGGGCGGGGGGTCGGTGTCCCGACGGCGCGGTGGCGCGGGGGACCCGGCGGGGGGGCGGCGGTAGCCGGCGACCAGCGCGCGGAAGGCCGCCCAGCCCAGGGCGGCGACGGCACCTCCACCGGCAGGGTCCCGCTGTACGCCGCCCACAGCGCGGGCGCGGTCAGCAGCAGCGCCACCAGGGGCACGAGGGGGGACAGCACGTCAGCCCCGCGCCGTACGCCGGGCCCGCACCTGCTGGCGCAGCACGTAGCGGCGGATGGCGTCGGCGCACCGCACCGGCTCCTCGAAGGCGACAACGGCCTCGACGGCGTCCCCGACGGTGAAGCAGCGCAGCACCTGGCCGGTCACCTCGACCTGCTCCCCGTCCAGGTCGAGCCGGACCTGCAGGTCCTCCCCGGGTTCGGGGGCGGCGCCGGCGAGCCGGCAGCGCATCCCTCCCTCACCGATGTCGACCAGCTGCCCGCCGACGACGGCGGTGAGCGCCACCTCCGCCGGTGGCCGCCGGACGATGGCCACCGGGTCGCTGGCCGGGGCCCGGGCGTACCGGCGCCGCTGCTCGATCTCGACGGTGCCGACCGCCTGCACCTCCCACAGCGGCATCGGCCGGCGCTGCCCGGCGACGAACTCCGCCGGTACGACGCACACGCCGCGCAGGTTGGTCCAGCGGATCGCGAGCAGGTCCCCGGGCTGGGGGGCGGCCAGGTCGCCGCCGTACCGGGGTGCGGCCAGCAGCAGCCGCTGCCCGTCCCGGTCCTCGACCCGGGAGGGGTGGCCGGCACCGTCGCCGACGACGTCGACGCGGACCAGGGTGTTGACGTCGGGGAGCTGCAGCGTCATGCCACGCCCTGCCGCACCCGACGCCAGCGGTGGTCACGGTCGAGGACCACCCCGGCCTGCTCCTCCAGCAGCGCCACCCACACCGGCCGGGTCGCGGGCAGGCCGTCCAGCAGCGCCACCGGGACGCCCAGGTCGAGGACCGTGGTCGGGTCCGCGCACTCGGCCACGCGGTGCACGGCCAGGGCCTCGACCCGGCCCAGGCCGTCCAGGGTGCGGGCCAGGTCCGCGGGCTTGCGGGTCGCGTCGACCGCGGCCCAGACCGCGGCGACCCGCAGCGCCAGGCAGACCTCCAGCGCCCACGCGGCCTGGTCCCGCCCCGGCGGGGCGTCGACGGCGACCACGGTCGGGGTGGCCGCGGCGAAGAAGCGCAGCGCCTGCCGGCGTGCGTCCTCGGGGCCGGTGATCCGCCGGCGGGCGGGCAGCCCGGT
>JBMOMH010000276.1:0-3665 GCA_049323135.1 Actinomycetota bacterium | reverse complement strand
CCGGGTGGTCACCCCGGCGGAGGCCCCCCAGCTGCACGGGATGGTCGACCGGCTCTGCGCCCTCGCGGACATGCCCAAGCCACGGGTGGCGATGGCCGACACCGACGTGCCCAATGCCTTCGCCACCGGGCGCAGCCAGCAGCGGGCAGTCCTGGTGGTGACCACGGGGCTGCTCCGGCGACTGGACGGTGAGGAGCTGGAGGCGGTGCTCTCCCACGAGCTGGCCCACGTGGCCCACCGGGACGTGGCGGTGATGACCATCGCGTCGTTCCTGGGCATCCTGGCCGGGCTGGTCGCCCGGTTCGGCGTGGAGTTCGGCTTCTGGGGCGGGGGGCGGCGCTCCCGGGACAACAACCTGGCCGTCGTCGTGCTGTTCACCGTGGTGGTCTCCGCGGTGGTGTACGCCATCAGCTTCCTGCTGATCCGGGCCCTGTCCCGGTACCGGGAGCTGTCGGCGGACCGGTCGGCGGCGCTGCTCACCGGGCGGCCCTCCGAGCTGGCCAGTGCGCTGACCAAGCTGACCGGGGAGATGGGGCGCATCCCCACCCGGGACCTGCGGGCCGCGCAGCCGCTGCAGGCGTTCTTCTTCGCCCCGCTGACCGCGTCGGGCGGGCTGGGCCTGGGCGGGCTGCTGGCCACCCACCCCAGCCTGCAGGCCCGGCTGGACCAGCTGGCCCGGATCTCCGCGGAGCTGGGTCGGGCCGGCTGATGGGCCTGTGGGACACCCTGCTGGGCCGGAGCAAGCCCGCCCCCCCCAACCTCGACCGGCTGTTCGGGCTGCCTTCGGCCGCGGTCACCCTGCAGGCGGGGGCCGGCTACACGCCCACCGGGGCCGGCGCGGTCGCCTTTCGGGCCACCGAGGGCGCCGCGTTCGCCCAGGTGCAGGCCGACGTGACCGCCCTGCTCGAGGCCGGTGGCGGCCCCCCGGTCACCGCGTCGGTGGACGGCTACGGGTACACCTGGCTGCTGCTGCAGCGGGACCCCGCCGAGCTGCCCGAGCTGGTCACCGACCTGCACGCGGTAAACGCCACCCTGCAGGACAACGGGTTCGGGCCGATGCTGCTGTGCTCCCTGGTGACCTTCGCCGACCCGGCCGGGCGCCGCCTCGCCCTGGTGTACCTCTACAAGCAGGGCACGTTCTACCCGTTCGCGCCCACCGGTGACCAGCAGCGGGACAACGCCGTCGAGCTGCAGGTCCGCGGCCTCGTGGCCGGGGACCTGCCCATCGAGCCGGACGTGTCCCGCTGGTTCCCGATCTGGGGGGCTCCCGGGCTGTAGCCGGTCGGGTGCTCGGGCAGAATGCGCCGATGCGCGTGCTCGTGGCTCCCGACAAGTTCGCCGGCACCCTCGCCGCGGCGGAGGCCGCCGAGGCGATCGCCGCCGGCTGGCGGCGGCACGCCCCCGCAGACCAGCTGGTGCTGGCCCCCCTGTCCGACGGCGGGCCGGGCTTCCTGGACACCCTGCACGCCGTCCTCGGCGGCCGGCTGCTGGCGCAGTCGGTGTCCGGCCCGCAGGGCGAACCGGTCCCGGCCGCCGTGCTGGTCGCCGGGGACACCGCCTACGTGGAGTCCGCCCAGGCCTGCGGACTGCACCTGGTCCCGGCCGACCGTCGGGACACCGGCGCCAGCACTACCTACGGGGTAGGGGAGCTGATCCTCACCGCCATCCGGTCGGGGGCTCGGCGGGTGATCGTCGGGCTGGGCGGCAGCGCCACCACCGACGGGGGCGCCGGGGCGCTGGCCGCCCTCGGGGCCCGCCCGGCCGATGCACTGCGCCGGGGCGGGGCCGCCCTGGCCGGGCTGGACGCGGTCGACGTGGCGCCCGCCCGGGCCGCGGTGGCCGGGGTGGACCTGGTCGCGGCCAGCGACGTGGACAACCCCCTGCTCGGGCTGCGCGGCGCGAGCAACGTCTTCGGCCCGCAGAAGGGGGCTGGGCCCGAGCAGGTGCAGGCGCTAGACGCGGCGCTGGCCCGGTGGGCGGAGCTCACCGACCGGGCCGTCGCCGACCTCCCGGGCGCCGGGGCGGCCGGCGGCCTGGGCTTCGGGCTGCTCCTCCTGGGCGGCCGCCGGGTCCCTGGCATCGCCACCGTGATGGAGGTGGTCGGCTTCGCGGCCCAGCTGCCCGACGTCGACCTCGTGCTCACCGGGGAGGGCGCCTTCGACCCGTCCTCGCTGCGCGGCAAGGTGGTCAGTGGGGTGGCCGCCGCGGCCGCTGCGGCGGCCCGACCCACCGTGGTGCTGGCCGGCCGGGTCGAGGTGGGCCGCCGCGAGCAGGCGGCCGCCGGCATCTCAGGGGCGTACGCCGTGGTCGACCACCTGGCCGCCGGGGAGGACCCCCTGGCCCGCCCGGCGGACCGGCTGGCCGACCTGGCCGAGCGGGTGGCCCGCACGTGGAGCCGGCCCGGCTGAGCGCCGGCCCGGCCTGCCCACCGGCGGGCGAGCCGGCCGAGCCGGATGTGTCACGATGGACGGGTAGGGAATCGTCCGTCCGGCGTACCGGTTGCACCGGGGACGAACCACCAGCCAGTGCGGGGAGCCCATAGATGACGGTCCAGCAGGACACGACGCAGCGTGGCATCATCCTCACCGACGAGGCGGCCGCCAAGGTGAGGCACCTCCTCGAGCAGGAGGGGCGCGAGGACCTGCAGCTGCGGGTTGCGGTCCAGCCCGGCGGCTGCTCGGGGTTGCGCTACCAGCTCTTCTTCGACGAGCGCGACCTGGACGGTGACGTGGTCAAGGACTTCGGCGGTGTCCACGTGGTGACCGACCGGATGAGCGCGCCCTACCTGGAGGGCGCCACCATCGACTTCGTCGACACTATCGAGAAGCAGGGCTTTACGATCGACAACCCCAACGCCTCCGGCTCCTGCGCCTGCGGCGACTCCTTCCACTGATTTGCCCTTCCCCGGTCGCCCTTCCCGGGTCACCTTGCCCAGCGCCCTACCTGGGCCAGTAGACCGGTTCCGGAGGCGGGTCACCGGCTCGGCGGACCCGGGGGCTGCGGGCCGGTAGGTCCGGGGGCGAGGAACCGGGGGAGCACGGCCACCTGGGTCAGCAGCCGGTCCGCGCCGGCCACGTGGAACAGCCAGGCGGGCACCAGCACCGGGACGGCCCGGTCAAAGCCCAGGGTCAGTCCCAGCTCCGCTCCGGACACCGAAACCGGCGCCAGCTCGGGGCAGTCCGGGGCGGCGACACCGGGGTTGGGGCTGGCACCGCTGCCGCCCGGGCCGCCGGCTGGGCCGCCGGTCGGGCTGCCCGGAGGGGCGGCCGGGCTCAGCGGCCGGCAGGCCAGCAGGGCCCGGGGCCGGCGCTCCAGCTCCCGGAAGGCCGTCCGGGCGTCGACCAGCGGGTAGCTGGGCCCGAGCCGGGTCGGCGCCAACCACCCGGCGGCGCTGAGCACGCCCACCCCGTCGACGGTCACCTCGCTGGTCCACCCCGTCGTACGCAGCCCGGCCACCCGTGGGTCGACCGTGACGGTGACCAGCGGCCCCTGAGCCTGCAGCCGCGCGGCGGCCAAGTCCGCGTCCGGTACCCCGGCCGCGCGCAACACCGTGTCGGCCAGCTGCCGGGCGCGGCCCGGATCCGGGGCGCCCTGCGGCCCGCCGCCCGGCGCCGGACCGGGGGCCGCCGTGATGGCCACCGGTCCGGCGGCGAAGCCGCACGGCA
>JBMOMH010000275.1:0-3681 GCA_049323135.1 Actinomycetota bacterium | reverse complement strand
GCCCACCCACAGCAGGCCGAAGCCAAAGGCGGCGACCAGCCGGCCCAGCGACGCCGCGGTCTGCGCGCCGGCCAACCCGGTGGTCCGCACCGCGGCGGGCAGGATCCCGGCCGCCAGGGCGGCGAGCACGCCGTCGGTGGCCGCGTAGTAGACGCCGAGCAGGGCGGGCGCGGCGAGCACGGCCGGCCACCCGCCCAGCGCGCCGGCGACCACGACGTACGCCGCCAGCAGGCCGAGGTGGCCGGCGAGGAACACCTTCCGGCGCCCCACCCGGTCGGCCAGCCGGCCCAGCGGCACGGCAAGGACCAGGTAGACGGCGCTGGTGGCGACGTAGAGCAGCGGGAAGGCCGCGGCGGCGAGGTCGTTGCGGCCCAGCAGGGCCAGGTAGACGAAGCCGTCGCTGACCGTGGTCAGCGCCAGCAGGCCGGCAACGACGACCACCCGGCGGTACGCCGGGTCGGCCAGCAGGCGCCGCAGGGCCGCGAGGTCCGGCGGGGGCGCGCTGGGGACCGGGTGGCCGGGCTGGTCCCGGACGAGCAGCACCAGGATCGCCAGCCCCACCACGGCCAGGGCGAAGCTGGTGACGAACACCGCGTCGTAGCCGCGGGGGGCCGCGGCCAGCAGCGCGAAGGCGAGCAGGGGGCCGCCAGCGGCGCCGACCGTGTCCAGCGCCCGGTGCACGCCGAAGGACAGGCCGAGGGTGTCGGGGCGGCTGTGCGCGGCGATGAGCGCGTCCCGGGGGGCGGTGCGGATGCCCTTGCCGACCCGGTCGACGGCGACGAACGTGCCGATCAGGGACAGCGAGGTGGTGGCGAGCAGGCCCAGCTTGAACACCGCCGACAGGGCGTACCCCACCACCGCCACCGCCTTGGGCCGCCGCCACCGGTCGGCGGCCACCCCGCCGCCCAGCCGGGCCAGGGCCGTGGCGCCCTGGTAGATGCCGTCGACCACACCGAAGGCCAGCGGGCCCAGGCCGAGCTGCAGCGTGAGGTAGATCGGCAGCACGGCGACGACCATCTCCGCGCCCAGGTCGGTGGCCAGGCTGGTCAGCCCGAGCAGCACCACCGTGCCGCTGACCGCCCGCAGCGGTGGCCGACCGGCCGCCCGGCGTTGTGCCGCGGCGGCCGGGTCGCGCACCGTGACGTACATCGGCCCCCCCTCGGCCCTCCCCCGGCGGGCAAGGGCAGCCTAACCGCCGCTGCGGCCCGACGTCTGGCCTTTGGCAGCGGACCGTTCCCGCAGGTGGGGTGGCCTCCGAGGAGAGGGCTGGATCGTCGGTCGGGCACTTTCGGCGCTCGCGGACGCTCTTTGCCGAGACATGGGGGACTGCTACCCTCAGCCAGACTGCTGTCACGGAGGCGTACGACCATGGCTCGTCGGCGACCGGTTCTCATCGCTTTCGTCCTGCTAGGCCTGCTGGCTCTCGTCGGTTTCCAGTCGCCGGCGCAGAGCGCCACAACAGCCACGCAAACCGCGCCCACGTCCCGTGGTACCAGTGGCGCCTTCAGGTCCATGGACCGTGACTTCGCTGGCATCGCGTCCAGACTTCCGTGGTTCGGTGGAGCATTCGTGACGAGCGAGGGCGAGCTCACGCTGCTGCTTACGGATCCCGCTGCGCCGACGTCGCAGATTGTGCGTGAGCTCGAGGCGCTAGGTGGCCCGTTGGCGGCTGCAGCGGGCAGCGGGAGCCCACCGCGCATCGTATCCGCACGCTACAGTTATAGCGCCTTGCTCACATGGAAGGAATTGCTCACAGAGTTGGTCCTCGGGCAATCGCAGGCTGTGTTCGTCGACATTGAGGAGCGCAGGGGCGTCGTGAGAGTCGGGACCCTGGATCTGGGACAGGGCGAAGGGTTGCTGTCCCTGGCCGTATCGGCAGGCATCCCCAGGAACGCGGTCCAGATCGGGCCGGCACAGCCCATTCGACCACTCGTAGCAACCTTGCAGGACTGGGTGAGACCGGTCGTTGGAGGGGTCCAGATTGAGCAAGGAGGGTGGCTTTGTACCCTCGGCTTCAACACGATCGATGCGCGAAGCATCCGTGGCGGCCTAACCAACTCACATTGCACCAGCCGGCAAGGGGGCTCTGAGAACACACCATTCTACCAGCCCAGCAACGCGCCGGGGACGTTCCTTGGTAACGAGTACCTCGATCCGGTCTACTTCACGGGCTCCAGTTGCCCGGCGGGTTACCGGTGCCGCTACAGTGACGCCGCGCTTATCCAGTATGCAGCCACCACGTCCAGCAGTCTGGGCCGGATTGCCCGGCCCAGCTCGCGTACCCAACAAGGAGTCGAGCAACCCCTGGCTCCCCTTGTCAGCCCGACAAGTCCTGAACTGCGGATCCTCGGCGAATCGCCGTACGCACAGGGGACGGAGATACTGGACAAGATCGGGCGAACGACCGGCTGGACGTATGGCCCGGTGAGCAGGACGTGCACCAACTACCGCCAGGAGGGTACAGATATCATCGTGCTCTGCCAGGATGAGGTGACGGGTGTTTCCGCACCTGGTGACAGTGGCGCTCCCGTCTTCGCTTGGAACGGAGCAGATGGCGTGCAGTTGTTCGGCGTCCTCTGGGGTGGGGACGGAGTCCGCTTTGTGTACAGTCCGATGGGGCAGATCGAGGGCGAGCTTGGACAGCTGGGTACCTCCTGATGGGTGTTCGGCTTTGTGACTACTTGCGACGCTCCCGGACCCGGCAAAGGAAGGTGGCCGTTGCCGTGGCGGCGCTGACGCTGCTGGCCTGTGGTGCTGACTCGGGGCGGCCGCAGGGCCTCGGACAGGGCGGCCCAAGCGTTGGTCCCGTACCGGGGATGAGGGTCGTCACGGCGATCCCGGGACAGCGGATCTCGGTCCAGCTGGAGGGCCCGGAACGGGTGGCCCTGGGACAGCCGGTCCCGCTGACCCTGGTCGTGTCCAACCTGGCCGACAAGCCGGTCGATCTCGTGGTGGGAGCGTTCCCAAAGCCGGTCGGGTTCGACGTCTTCGTGCGCCGGCTGGACGGCACGGTGGTCTTCCACCGGCTGGACCCGTCCTTCGGGGTGCTCCCTCTGGCTGCCCGCCGGCTGCGGCTCGACGCCGGTGGCGCGGAGCGGGTGACCTACACCTGGGACCAGCGAGCGACCGACGGGCAGCCGCTGTCGGCCGGTCGGTACCAGGTGCAGGCCTTCTTGCTGTGGGAAGGCGGGAGCGTTCCCACCGGGGTACGCACGCTCCAGATCGAGGCCGGTTGACCGAGGCAGCAGCTGGTCAGCCCGGGGGGGCGGTCCAGCGCAGGACCACCTCCCCGGTGTCGGCCTGCACCTCCAGGGCGGCCAGGTCGGTACGCCGCCACGAGGATGCGCCGGTGATGGTCGTCCACCGGTCCGGCACCACCGACCAGGCCGCCACCTGCTGGCGCCCGCCGGCCCGGTCCACGGCGACGAGGACGTACCCGCCCGGCCCGTACCGGCCCACCCCGCCGGTGTAGCGGCAGCGCAGTTGCACCTCGGTGCCCCAGGCGCGCTCCACCAGCACCGCGCTGGCCTGCAGGGCGGTGCTGCCGTTGACCGGCGCGAGCGTCACCGTCGTCCCCCCGGGCACGGGGGGCGCCGCCGCGGGGGGCGGGCCGGCGGCGGGCCGCTGCCCGAGCGCCCGGCCCACCCCCAGGCCTGCCCCGACCGCGGCCAGCAGGGCCAC
>JBMOMH010000274.1:0-3704 GCA_049323135.1 Actinomycetota bacterium | reverse complement strand
TCCGCCAGCTGGAAAGCCTCGGCCACAAGGTCACCATCGAACCGGCCGCCTGACCCGACCGCCCACAGGGTCCGGGCTGCGCCCGGACGGCTTCGCCCTGCCCCGCACAGGTCAGTTTCGTCTCAGGAAACCTGATCGTCGTACTGCCTCCTGGGTGCTCGACCACCCAGGAAGCGGTACCACGACCCAGGAGGCATTACGAGGACCCATGAGGTGACCCGGCCCCCGCACCCACGGCGGCAGCCCCGCCCGCGGGCCCGCCGGCCAGTTCCGCCCGGGTCGGCGGGTCGGCCCCGGGCCGCCCGCAGGTGAGCGCGGCCACCGCCACCGCCTCGGCGAGGATCGGCGCCAGGACGTCGCCCCCGGCGGCCGCCAGCGCCGCCCGTCGCGCCGCCCCCAGCAGGTCGGCCCGGGCCAGCCCGTCGAGCAGCCCGGCGGTGAAGGCGTCGCCTGCGCCGACGGTGTCCACCACCCGGACCGCCGGGGCGGGCACGTCCAGCACGGCGCCGGAGCGGGCCGCCGCGTACGCCCCGTCGGCACCGCGGGTGACCACCACGAGCGCCGCCCCCCGGGCCAACCACTCGGCGGCCACCCCCGCCGGGTCCTCCCCGGGGCGGCAGAAGGCCAGGTCCTCCGCGCTGACCTTCACCACGTCGCACAGCGGCACCAGCGCGTCCACCCGGGCCCGCTCCGCGGCGGGGTCCGGGGCCAGTGCCGGGCGCAGGTTCGGGTCGAAGCTCACCGTGCTGCGGGCCCGCCCCCGGCGCAGCAGCGCCTCGACCTCAGTGCGGCCGGGGGCGAGCAGCAGGGCCAGCGACCCGGTGTGCACGGCCCGTACCGGGTCGGGCAAGGCGTCGGGCAGGCGCACCGCCCAGTCGATGCGGAAGTCGTACGTCGCCCCGCCAGCGGCGTCGAGGGTGGCCACGGCCAGGCTGGTGGGCGTCCCGGCCGGGCCGGCCGGGTGTACGGCCACCCCGGCGGCGTCCAGGTGCCCGCGCAGCAGCCGGCCGAAGGCGTCGTCGCCGACGTGGGTCCACAGCGCGGCGGGGGTCCCCAGCCGGGCCAGCCCGACGGCCACGTTGGCCGGGCTGCCGCCGGGGTGGGCGGCGTACGTGCGCCCGTCGGGGGCGCCGACCAGGTCGACCAGCGCCTCCCCGACGACGGCGATCACCGGGAGTGCGGCAACCGGCCGCGGTCGAAGTCGATGGCGCTGTACGCCCGCAGCTTGGTCAGCTGGTGCTCGCTCTCGATGATCCGGATCGTGCCGCTGCGTGAGCGCATGACCAGCGAGTGGGTGGTCGCGCCGCCGGAGCGGTAGCGCACGCCCCGGAGCAGCTCCCCGTCGGTGATGCCGGTGGCGACGAAGAACACGTTCCGCCCGCTGACCAGGTCGTCGGTGGTCAGTATCCGGTCCAGGTCGTGCCCCGCGTCGCGCGCCTTGCGCCGCTCCGCGTCGTCCTTGGGCCACAGCCGGGCCTGGATCGTGCCGCCGAGGCACTTCAGCGCCGCCGCCGCGATGATCCCCTCCGGCGTCCCGCCGATACCGAGGAGCAGGTCCACCCCGGTGCCCTCCCGGGCCGCCATGATGGCGCCGGCGACGTCCCCGTCGGTGATGAATTTGATGCGCGCCCCGGACTCCCGGACCTCGGCCACCAGCCGCTCGTGCCGGGGCCGGTCCAGGATCACCACCGTGACGTCCTCCGGGGTGGCCCGCTTGGCCGTGGCGACCCGGCGGATGTTCTCCCCGACCGGGGCGGTCAGGTCGACCGCGTCGGCCGCCTCCGGCCCGGTCGCCAGCTTCTCCATGTAGAACACGGCGGACGGGTCGTACATCGAGCCGCGTTCGGCGACCGCCAGTACGGACAGCGCGTTGTTCATGCCCATCGCGGTCAGCCGGGTGCCGTCGATGGGGTCCACGGCCACGTCGCACTCCGGGCCGCGCCCGTCCCCGACCCGCTCCCCGTTGAAGAGCATGGGCGCGTGGTCCTTCTCGCCCTCGCCGATGACGACCACGCCGTCCATCGCCACGGTGCCGATGAGCTGGCGCATGGCGTGCACCGCCGCGCCGTCGGCGCCGTTCTTGTCCCCGCGGCCCACCCAGCGCCCGGCGGCCATCGCCGCGGCCTCGGTCACCCGGACCAGCTCCAGGGCCAGGTTGCGGTCCGGGGCCTCCCCGGTGACCGCGAGGACGTCGGGGACGGCGGGGGCGGGGGTCTCGGTCATGGCGAGCGCGCACCTTCCGTGGGGGTGGTGGGCGGCGGTACGACGGTCGACAGGGTGCGGCCATGGTAGCCAGGCCTCGGCCGACCGGCACCGGGCGTTCCCCAGGGGGCGGGGCCGCAGCCGGCAGATGCGGTCGAAGCCTGCTAGTAGCCTCTCAGCTGCGGTCGTACGCCGGTTGGCTGGATCCGCAGGTGCGGATACCCTGCGGCCGTGACGTGGTTCCGCGTCGCCGAGGCGGCCCGGCTGCTCGGCGTCTCCGACGACACCCTGCGCCGCTGGGTCGACCGGGGCCGGCTGCCGGCCCGCCGGGACGACGCCGGCCGCCTGGTCATCGGCGGCGCCGACCTGGCCGCCCTCGCCCAGGCCCGCTCCGGCGGCGCCGGGCAGCCCCCGGGCCGAGGCACCGGGCGGCCGGCCGGGCGGCCCGCCGAGCGGGACGTCCCCCGGGAGGTGGTCGTCGGCGCGTCGGCCCGCAACCGGCTGCGCGGCATCGTCACCCGGGTCGTCCGGGACGGGGTGATGGCCCAGGTCGAGCTGCAGGCCGGGCCGTACCGGCTGGTGTCGCTGATGTCTCGGGAGGCCGCCGACGAGCTGGGCCTGCAGCCCGGGGTGGTGGCGGTGGCGGCGGTGAAGGCGACCAACGTGGTCGTGGAGATCCCCGGCCGGGCCCCGGCATGACGGGCATCCCCGACCTGGGCAGGACGCGCGCCCCCGCCGGCCCGCGGCGGCTGCTGCGCGTGCTGGTGGCGGTGGCCCTCGTCCTGGCCGGGTCGGGCTGCGCGGCCCGACCGCAGCCCACGGTCACGGTGCTCGCCGCCGCCTCGCTCACCGGCACGTTCACCACCCTGGCGGACCGGTTCGAGCAGGCCCACCCTGGCGTACGGGTGCGGCTGAGCTTCGGCGCCAGCTCCACCCTCGCCCAGCAGGTCGTGGCCGGCGCGCCGGCGGACGTGTTCGCCGCCGCCGACCCGACGACGATGGGCACGGTGACCGCGGCGGGGGCCGCCGCCGGCCCCCCGCAGGTGTTCGCCCGCAACGTGCTCACCATCGCCGTGCCCCCGGGGAACCCGCGAGAGGTGCGCGGGGTGGCCGACTTGGCCCGGCCCGGTGTGGCCGTCGCGCTGTGCGCCCCCCAGGTCCCCTGCGGCCGGGCCGCCCAGGCGGTGCTCGCCGCCGACGGGGTCAGCGTCCGGCCGGTGACCCTCGAACAGGACGTCAAGGCGGTGCTCACCAAGGTGTCGCTGGGGGAGGTCGACGCGGGCCTGGTCTACCGGACCGACGTCCAGGCCGCCCGGGGGGCGGTCACCCAGGTCGACCTCGCCGGGGCGGACCGGGCGGTCAACGACTACCCGATCGCCGTCCTGGCCGGGTCGGGGCAGCCCCGGCTGGCCCGGGCCTTCGCCGACCTGGTCCTTGGGTCCGAGGGCCGGGCGGTGCTCGCCGCCGCCGGGTTCGGGCTGCCATGACCCGCCGTCGGGTTC
>JBMOMH010000273.1:0-3723 GCA_049323135.1 Actinomycetota bacterium | reverse complement strand
GGGGGCCCCCCTTACCGCCCCTTCCGGCTCAGGTCAGGACTGGCCCGCCCCCGGTCCGGCAACCGGACCGCAGCCCGCCGTTGCCGCCCCCGGCCCCCGCCGTCCCGGTGTGCGGCTGGCCGCCGCTGGAGTTGTGCCCGCAGTTGCCCCAGCCGTTGTCCCCGCCGTTGACCGACGGGGTGACGGGGACGACCGGCCCGGCTGGTCGCTGCGGCACGCCGGTGGCGGCCTGCGCCGGCAGCGCGCCGGCCAGGGTGGCCGCCACGGCCAGCGCGCCGGCGGACAAGAGTCGTCTCATCTGCGCTCCTCTCGGGAGGGACCCGAATCGGGGGCAGCTCGGGCACCGGGTCCGTGGCGCCACCGCCCATCCCCATGTCGGCGGGCCGCCCGTCCGAGCGGATGCGGCGATCGGGTGACTCGGCCGGCCGGGCCGCCGCCTACGCTGACCGCCGTGGCGCCCCTGACGGTCGGCTTCGACCTGGACATGACGCTGGTCGACTCCCGGCCAGGCATTGCCGCGGTGTGGGACGCGCTGGCCGCCGAGTCCGGGGTGCCGGTGGACAGCGCCGCCGCGGTGAGTCGGCTCGGTCCGCCGCTGGAGGAGAAGCTGGCCCGGTGGTTCCCGGCGCGGGACGTGCCGGCGATGGGGGCCCGGTTCCGTGCCCTCTACCCGGACCTGGCGGTGGCGCCGACCCGGCTGCTGCCGGGGGCCGCCGAGGCAGTGGCGGCGGTGCGCCGGCACGGTGGCCGGGTGCTGGTGGTCACCGGCAAGTACGAGCCCAACGCGCGCCGGCACCTGGAGCACCTGGGCCTGGCGGTGGACGTCCTCGTGGGCTGGCAGTGGGGGGTTGGCAAGGCAGTGGCGCTGCGCGCCCACCAGGCCGGCGTGTACGTCGGCGACCACTGCCACGACGTCGCGGGGGCGCGGGCGGCCGGCGCCGTGGCGGTGGGCGTGGCCACCGGCCCGGTGTCCCGCGCCGAGCTGGTCGACGCCGGGGCCGACGTCGTCCTGGACGACCTCACCGGGTTCCCCGGCTGGCTGACCGGGTACCTCCTCGACGTGCCCGCCACGCCTCGCCCCCAGTGACCAGGCCCCCGGTGACCATGTTTGCCTGGTCACCGGGGGCCTTGCTCGGCGTACCGGCCATGCAAGGCCCCGACGACCACGTTCACTTGGTCATTGGGGGGCGGGGGCGCCATCCGGGCGGCACGGGGTGTCGCTGGGGCGCCCTAGGCTAGGGGGCCCGGTCCCGACGGAGACAGAGCTGAGGTCGGCAGTGCCTACCGGCAAGGTGAAGTGGTACGACACGGAGAAGGGCTTCGGCTTCCTCTCCAACGACGAGGGCGGCGACGTGTTCGTGCACTCCTCGGTGCTGCCCGCCGGGGTCCCGGCCCTGCGGCCCGGACAGCGGGTCGAGTTCGGCATCGCGCAGGGCCGCCGGGGCGACCAGGCTCTCGCCGTACGGCTGCTCGAGCCCCCGCCGTCGGTGGCGAAGGCCGCCCACAAGGGCGCCGACGAGCTCACCGTCATCGTGGAGGACCTGATCAAGCTCCTCGACGGCCTGTCCAACGGGCTGCGGCGGGGCCGGATGCCGGCCCCCAAGGACGCCGGCCGCATCGCCGCGGTGCTCCGGGCGGTCGCCGACGACCTGGAGCCGTGACGGCGGTCGCGGTCACCGGGGCCACCGGCCGGCTCGGCGGCCGGGTGGCCCGCCGCCTGGCCGCGCGCGGGGTGCCGCAGCGGCTCCTCGTCCGTGACCTGGGCCGTGCGCCCCGGCTGCCCGCCGCCACCCCGTGGCGGGCCGAGTACGCCGACGGCGGGCGGTCCGCGCCGCGCTGGACGGCGTGGCCACCGTCTTCATGGTGTCCGCGGCCGAGGCCATCGACCGGGTCGACCAGCACCGCACCTTCGCCGACGCGGCCTGCGCCGCGGGTGTGCGGCACGTCGTCTACACGTCCTTCTACCGCGCGTCGCCGGAGGCGACGTTCACCCTCGCCCGGGACCACTGGGCCACCGAGGTGCACCTGCGGGCCAGCGCGGTGCTCACCGACCCGGCCCGGCATGCCGGCTGCAGCTACGACCTCACCGGCCCGGAGGACCTGACGTTCCACGAGATCGCGGCGACGCTCACCGCGGCCACCGGACGGGCGGTGACCTACCTGCCGGAGACGGTGGCGCAGGCCTACGCGTCGCGGGCCGGGTTCGGCGCCCCGGACTGGCAGGTGACCGCGTGGGTGTCCACCTACCTCGCCGTCGCGGCCGGCGAGCTGAGCGGGGTCAGCTACGACGTGCCGCGCCTGACCGGGCACGCGGCCACCCCCCTCGCCGCCGTGCTGCGTGGCCGACCGGACCCGGCCGCGTCGCCGCCCGGCGGCCCGCCCTAGCGGGCGCCCGCCGCGGGCCCGCCCTAGCGGGCCGGGCGGGCGGCGGCCGGGGCCACCTCGGGGACCAGCCCGGCGCTGGCGGCCCGACGCAGCAGGGCGGCCACCGCGGCCTCCCCCTCCGCGCCGAGATCCCGGGTGAACTCGGTGACGTACAGCGCGATGTGCGCCGCCTGCACCGCCGGGTCCAGCTCGGCGGCGTGCGCCGCGACGTACGCCGCGCTGCGCTCCGGGTGGTCCCAGGCCTGCTCCACCGAGGCCCGCACCCACCGGCCGAGGGCGGCCGGGTCGCGGTCCGGCCGGGCGACGATCGCCCCGAGGGGGATGGGCAGCCCGGTGTCCTCCTCCCACCACTGCCCCAGGTCGACCAGCGCGGACAGCCCGTACGCCGGGTAGGTGAACCGGGCCTCATGGATCACCAGGCCGGCCGCCACGACGCCGTCCCGGACCGCCGGCATGATCTGCGCGAACGGCAGCACCCGCACCTCGACCGGGGTGCCGGCCAGCCAGAGCCGGAAGAGCAGGTAGGCGGTGGACCGTTCCGCGGGGATGGCCACGCTGCACCCGGCGAGGTCCAGCCCGGCGTCGCGGGCCAGCACCAGAGGCCCGCAGCCCCGGCCCAACGCTCCCCCCGAGGGCAGCAGCACATACCCGGCGCGCAGCGCCCAGGGCAGCGCCGCGTAGGAGATCTTCAGCAGGTCCCCGTCGGCCCGCTCGGCCCACCGGTTGGTCACGTCGACGTCGGCGTACCGCACCTCCAGCCGCGGGGCGCCGGGCAGCAGCCCGTGCACCCAGGCGTGGAAGACGAAGGTGTCGTTGGGGCACGGGGAGAACGCCGCGCGCAGCGGGCCGCCGGGGCCGCTCGGGCCCGCCGGGCTCACGGCCATGCCGGCGCCTCCGGTCCGAACAGCGCGGCGGCCGCGGCCCGCAGCCCGGCCAGGGCCTCGTCCACCCGCCAGGCGGCCCGGTCCCGGGGGCCCACCGGGGTGCTCACCGCCCGCACCTCCAGGGTGGGTACGCCGGCCCGTCGGGCGGCCTCGGCCACGCCGAAGCCCTCCATGCCCTCGGCCACCGCCCCCGGCCAGCGCCCGGCGAGGTCGGCGGCCCGGGCCGCCGTACCGGTGGCCGTGGTGACGGTGAGCACCGGGCCGCACCCCACCGGCCGGCCGGTGCCGGCCAGCCGCTGCCCGGCCCACCGGACCAGGTCGGGGGGCACGTCGTACGCCGACGGGCCCAAGCCCAGCTCGGCCAGGCTGCGGAAGCCGTCGGGGGTCTGCGCGCCGAGGTCGGCGGCGACCAGCCGGCTGGCCACCACGAGGGCGCCGACCGGGGCCGCCGGGG
>JBMOMH010000272.1:0-3765 GCA_049323135.1 Actinomycetota bacterium | reverse complement strand
CGGTCCCGCTGGCCCTGCCCCTGCTGCTGGCCGGCAGCCAGGCCGGCCAGGCGGCGGCGTACGGGCGCTCGGCCCTGCCGTGGGCGGTGCTCGCGCTGGCCGTCGACACGGTTCTCCTGCTGGTCCTCGTCGTGGCCAGCCGGCACCTGGAGGAGTGGGCATGACACGCACCGACCGGGTCCTGGCCGGCGGCGCCGCACTCGCCGTCCCGGCCGCCGTCGCCGGGGCCCTGCTGTCCCCCCCCGACGCGGTACAGGGCCAGCTGGTCCGGCTCATGTACGTCCACGTCCCGGCGGCTTGGCTGGCCTACCTGTCCTTCGCGCTGACCCTGCTGGGCAGCGGGGGGTGGCTGTGGCGGCGGCGGCCGCGCTGGGACCGGCTCGCCGCGGCCAGCGCCGAGGTCGGCGTGTTCTTCACCGGGCTGACCATCGTCCTGGGGTCCATCTGGGGCAAGCCGGTGTGGGGGGTGTGGTGGACCTGGGACCCGCGACTGGTGACCACCGCGCTGCTGTTCTTCGTCTACCTGGGGTACCTGTCGCTGCGGCGGGCCACCCTCGAGCCGACGGCACGGGCCCGCCGCGCGGCGGTGTACGGGGTGGCCGCCTTCGCCCTCGTCCCGGTGGTCCACATGTCCGTGCTGTGGTGGCGCAGCCTGCACCAGCCCCCCACCGTGCTCCGGCCCGGCGACCCGACCCTCGACCACCGGATGCTGGCCGCGCTGCTGCTGGGCCTGCTGGCCTTCACCCTGCTGTTCGTCCTGCTGCTGCGGGCCCGGCTGCGCCTGGCCCGGGTGGAGGAGGCCCTGGAGGCCCGGCTGGCGGCGGCCGACCGGGCGCTGGCCGGGGCCGCGGTGGGCCCGGCGGTGTTCGGGTCCGCTCCCCTGCCCCCCGGGCCACCCGCGCCGGCAGGAGGCGGCCGTGACTGAGTGGGCGTGGGTCGCGTTCGGCTTCGGCGCCGCGGGGGTGGGCCTGGCGGGGTACGCCGGCAGCCTGTGGCTGCGGCTGCGGCGAGCGGAGCGACGGCTGCGGGAGGCCCGATGAGGTACCGGCTGTTCGTCCTGCCGCTCGCCGGCCTGGCCCTCGTGCTGACTGGGACGGTGCTCTTCGGCGACCTCAACCGGAACCTGGTCTACTACTTCACCCCGCAGGAGGCGGTCAGCAAGCGGGCCGACTTCCCCGACGGGCGGCGCTTCCGGCTCGGCGGGTTCGTGGAGCCGGGCACGGTGACGTCCACCGCCCAGGGAATCACGTTCACCGTCAGCGGCGGCGGCGGCGGCGCCAGCGTCCGGGTCGAGCACCAGGGGGCCCCCACCCAGCTGTTCCGACCGGGCATCGGCGTGGTCGTGGAAGGGGCGTGGCGCGGCGACGTGTTCGTCTCCGACACGATGATCATCAAGCATGGGGCCGACTACCGGCCGCCCACCGGGGCGGCCGCGCCGACACCGGGGACACTGCGGTGACCGCGGCGCGGGTGCTGGCCGCGGCCGGCTGGTCGGGCACGGTCCTCGGGCTGTTCTCCGCCGTCGTCCTCGCCGTGGCCGGCGGGCGGGCGGCGTACCGGCCCGGCTCGGTCAGCCGGCGCCGGGTCCGCCAGGCGGTGACCGGCCTGGCCGTCGGCGCGGCGGTGGCGTTTGCCGCCCTGGAGGTGGCGCTGCTCACCGACCAGTTCGGCGTGTCCTACGTCGCGGAGAACCACTCCCGGGCCACCCCCCTGCTGTACACGGTCACCAGTGCCTGGTCGGCGCTGTCCGGCAGCATCGTGCTCTGGCTGCTGGTCCTCGCCGGGTACGTGGTGGCCACGCTGTGGGGGGTACGCGGCGGCGACGTATCCAGCGAGGACCGGCTGGGCATGGGGGCGCTGGCCGTGCTCGGCGGCGTCGCCGTCTTCTTCTTCGGCCTGGTCGCCACCGTGGCCAACCCGTTCCGGATCCTCGCCGTCGTCCCGCCGGACGGGCCCGGGCCGAACCCGCTGCTGCAGAACCACATCATGGTGGCCTTCCACCCCCCGCTGCTCTACCTGGGCTTCGTCGGCTTCACGGTCCCGTTCGCGTTCGCGGTGTCCGCGCTGGTGCTGGGTCGCCCGGGCGCGGAGTGGCTGCGCCGGACCCGCCGGGCCAACCTGGTCGCCTGGAGCTTCCTGTCCGCCGGGCTGGTGGTGGGGGCCTGGTGGTCCTACGAGGTCCTCGGGTGGGGCGGGTACTGGGCGTGGGACCCGGTGGAGAACGCGGCGCTGATCCCCTGGCTGGTGGCCACCGCCTTCGTGCACTCGGCCGTGGTCCAGGTCAAGCGGGGCATGCTGCAGTCCTGGAACTTCGTGCTGGTGCTGGCCACCTTCTCCCTGACCATCCTGGGCACCTTGCTGACCCGCTCCTCGGTCATCTCCTCGGTGCACAGCTTCACCCAGTCGGCCGTGGGACCCGCGCTGCTGGGGTTCCTGCTGCTGGTCCTCGTCGGTGGTTTCCTGCTCCTGGCCTGGCGGGCGCACCTGCTGGTCTCGCCGGCCCGGCCCGAGTCGCTGCGCAGCCGGGAGGGCGCCTTCCTGGTCAACAACCTGGTGCTCAGCCTGCTCGCCTTCGTCGTCCTGCTCGGCACGCTCTACCCGGTGCTCGTCGAGTGGACCACCGGCGCCCAGGTGTCGGTGGGCCGGCCGTACTTCGACCGAATGGCGGCCCCGCTAGGCCTGACCCTGCTGCTGGCGATGGGGCTGGGGCCGTTCCTGCCCTACCGCTACGCCAGCGCCGCGGTGCTGCGGGACCGGCTGCGCTGGCCGGTCTTCGCCGGCAGCCTCGCCGCCGCCGCCCTGGTGCTCTCCGGCGTACGCGCCCTCGGCCTGGTCACCACCGTGTTCCTCGCCAGCGGCATGGCCGCCGGCACCGTGGCGCACCTGGTGGAGTCGCTGCCGGCACCCCGGCTCGGCGCCGTCTGGCGCCTGCTGCGCGGGCAGCGCGGCTACTGGGGCGGCCAGCTGGCCCACCTCGGGCTGGCCGTGGTCGTGGTGGCCATCGCCAGCTCGGCCAGCCTCGGGCAGCGGACCACCGTCAGCCTGCAGCCCGGGCAGAGCGTGTCCTTCGCTGGCTACACCGTCACCTACCGGGGCGCCCACGAGCACCAGCTCCCCGACCGCAAGGTCACCGCCGCCGAGATCGCCCTGTACCGGGATGGGCGGGTGGTCCGGGTCGCCGAGCCCCGGCTGAACGCCTTCCCCAACCAGGTGACCGCGGTCGCCTCCCCCTCGGTGTGGTCCACGCCGGCCGCCGACCTCTACGTCGCGCTGACCCAGCTGGACGGGCAGTCCGCCTCGGTCGGCCTGTACCGCTACCCGCTGATGTGGCTGCTCTGGACCGGCGGCTTCCTCACCGCCGCCGGGGGGTTCTGGGCCCTCGGGGTGCCGACGTGGCGCCGCCGCACCAGCGCAGCCACGCCGGAGGGAGCCCCTGACCCGGCCGCCGACCCGGCCCCTGACGCAACGGCCGCCGCGGAGCCGACGCATGCCTAGCCGGACCGGTCGCCGGGTCCTCGCGGGGCTCACCCTGGTGCTGCTGGCGGTAACCGCGGTCGGGCTGTCCCTGGGTGGGCCGCCGGCCCGGGACCGGGCCACCGACCTGGAACGGCGGCTGCGCTGCCCGGTCTGCAAGAGCGTCTCGGTGGCCGACTCCCCCTCGGCGACCGCGGCGTCGATGCGTCAGGTGGTCCAGGAGCAGGTCGCCGCCGGCCGCAGCGACGAGCAGATCCTCGCCTACTTCCGGGCCCGCTACGGCGACTGGGT
>JBMOMH010000271.1:0-3815 GCA_049323135.1 Actinomycetota bacterium | reverse complement strand
TCGCCGTACCGCCCCTGGGCCCGGCCGGGCGCACACCCGGCCGCCGGGCTCAGCCGTCCCGACGGTCCTCCCCGCCCCGCTCGCCGCGGGCGACGCCCAGCGCGCGGGCCAGCGTCCAGTACAGGTCGGTGTTGTCGGTGAGGCCGACCACGTTGGCGGCCTGCGGGCCGAGCGCGGCGATGCGCACCTGGGCGCCGGTGTGCGACTGTCCCGCCACGCCGGTGCCGTAGGTGACCTGCATGGTGGCGCCGTCCGCGGTGATGAGGGTCGCGGAGTTGCCCGGCGCCTTCTGGTAGGTCGGGATGATCTGGCTGGTGTGCGCGTGGTCGGCGGTCACCACGACCAGGGTCTTGCGGTCCTTCGCGGCGAAGTCCAGCGCCGCCTGCACCGCCCGGTCGAACTCGAGGTGCTCACCAAGCTGGCCGCAGACGTCCGAGGCGTGGTCGCGCTTGTCGATGGAGGCCGCCTCGACCTGCAGGAAGAACCCCTTGCCCCGGTCGTCCCCGGCCCCGGCGCGGTTGCCGCTGTCGTCGCCGGCCTTCCCGGCGGAGAGCAGCTCGATCGCCCGCTGGGTCATCTCACCCAGCAGGGGCATGCTGGCCGGACGCTCCGGGTTGGTCTCCGTGCAGCGGGTGGGCGGGGTACCGGTCTTGGTGGCGTAGAAGGACTGCCACGGCGTGGGCAGGTTGCCGCTGGCGAACAGGCCCAGCACCTTCTCCCCCGGCCGGGCCGCCTGCAGGCCCGCCCGGTCGGTGACGTAGCGGTAGCCGGTGTCCCGGGCCTGGTCCACGACGGTGCGCCCGGCGTACGGGCCCTCGGTGACCGTCTGCGCGAACCGCTGCTGGCCCCCGCCGAGCAGCACGTCGACCTTGGTCTGCACCATCTGCTCGGCGATGGACCCGGCACCACCGGCGCTCTTGCGGTCCGCGGGGCAGCGGGCCATGTCGGCCGGCCCCTGGCACTGCCGGTAGGCGACGTGGGCGGCGAGCACCGCGGGGGTGGCGTCGGTGAGCTCGGCGGTGGTCACGTCCCCGGTGCGGTAGCCGGCCCGCTGGGCCTGCTCGAGGATGGTCGGCAGGTCCCGGTCCTGCGGGTCGACGGAGATCGCCCCGTTGTAGCTCTTGCGACCGGTCGCCCAGGCCGTCCCGGCGGCGGCGGAGTCGGTCACGTACTCGGGGCGGTTCGGCGCGTCCTTCTGCACGGCCCAGGTGGTCATCGCCCCGGTGAGCGGCAGCCGGTCCATGGCCAGCCGGCCGGCGGCGCCGACCGCGTAGTTGCGGGCCAGGGTGATCTCCGAGTCGCCCATCCCGTCGCCGATCAGCAGGATGACGTTGCGGGCCTGGTCGGCGGACATGCTGGCCTCGACGGCCCGGCGGACCTCCCCGCTGCGGTCCCGGTTGGCGTCGCCGGCCAGGGCAAGGGCGGGAACCGCCAGCGACACGCTGGCCGCGGCGGCCACGACCGCGAGGCGTCCTCGCCTCGCGCGCAGGTTGACGGACATGCGTCCGGTCTCCTTCCTTCCGGAGCCCCTGCGGCTCCGGTTGGTCATGACCGAACCGGAGCTGGGTGACGGGAGGGCAACCTGCGGGCGAAGTCTCGCCGCTGCGGCCACGAACCCCTCGGGTCAACCCGGGCCGCGCGGCCGGGCGGCGCGGAGCGGCGGGGTGTCGGCGAGGGCGGCTACCGTGGAGCGGATGAGCCAGCCCCCCGCGTCCGGTGCGGAGCCGCGCAGCCTCGCCGAGGACCTGCGCGGCCGCGACGACGCGGCGCTGCTCGCCCTGTTCGAGCACCGGCCGGACCTGCTCGTCCCGGTCCCCACCGACCTCGGGCAGCTGGCCGCGCGGGCCAGCAGCCACGCCTCGGTGGCCCGGGCGTTAGACCGGCTCACCGCCCTGGACCTGCAGGTCCTCGAGGCCGTCCTCGTGGCCGCCGACCCCGCCCCGCGGGGTGACCTGCTGGCCCTGCTCGGCGACGACCCGGCGGTCGACGCCGCCCTGGACCGGCTGTACGCCCAGGCCCTGCTCTGGGGCTCGCCGCGGCTGCTGCGCCTGCCGCGGCCGGTCCGGGACCTGCTCCACCCCTCCCCCGCCGGACTGGGCCCGGCCCCGCCGCTGGGCTGGCCGGCCGACCGGCTGGCCGGCGTGCTCGCCGAGGCCCCCGCCGACGCCCGGGCGGTGCTGGACCGGTTGGCCTGGGGCCCGTCCACCGGGCGGGTCCGCCACGCCACCCGGCCGGTCACCCCGGCGACGGCGGTGACCCCGGTGGACTGGCTGCTGGCCCGCGGCCTGCTGGTGCCGGTGGACGCCCGGACGGTGGCCCTCCCCCGGGACGTGGCCCTGCACCTGCGCGGCGGCCGGCTGCACCCGGAGCTGGTCAGCGCGCCCCCCGTGCTGGCCCCGACGCCGGCCGGCACCGACCCGACAGTGG
Organism: Actinomycetota bacterium; assembly: GCA_049323135.1. Taxonomy (GTDB): domain Bacteria; phylum Actinomycetota; class Actinomycetes; order JBMOMH01; family JBMOMH01; genus JBMOMH01. The sequence continues at coordinate 1,388 of JBMOMH010000271.1, read as the reverse complement.
CGGACCGCCGGGCCGCGGCCGCGGGGGCGGAGCTGGTGCGGCTGGTGGAGGACCTGCTGGAGGGCTGGGGGCGGGCCGGCCCGCCCGTGCTGCGCGCCGGGGGGCTGGGCCTGCGGGAGCTGCGCCGCGCCGCGGCCGGGCTGGGCGTGGACGAGCCGACGGCCGGGCTGGTGGTCGAGGTGGCGTACGCCGGGGGGCTGGTCGGCCGGGGCGGGGACGCCGGCGGGGCGTGGCTGCCCAGCCGGGGGTACGACGGATGGCGCCGCGCGGAGACCGCGCAGCGGTGGGCGGCGCTGGCCGCCGGGTGGCTGGCCAGCGACCGGGTGGCCAGCCTGGTGGGGAGCCGCGACCCGGCGGACCGGCCGCGCGCCGCCCTGGGGGTCGACCTGGAGGTGCCGGGGGCCGGCGACCTGCGGGCCGCCGTCCTGGGCGAGCTCGCCGGGCTGCCCCCGGGGACCACCACGGACCCCGCGGCCCTGGTCGCCCGCCTGCGCTGGCAACGCCCCCGCCGCTCGGCCGCGACGACCCGGCTGCTGGTCACCGCCAGTTTGGCCGAGGGCGAGGCACTGGGCGTGCTCGTCCGCGGTGCCGTGTCCGGCCCGGGCCGGGCCCTGCTCGAGGGTGCGGAGGCCGCCGCGACGGCGCTGGCCCCGCTGCTGCCCGCCCCGGTCGCCGAGGTGATCCTGCAGCCGGACCTCACCGCCGTCGCCCCCGGGCCCTTGGTCCGCGAGCTGGCCGACGCGCTGGCGCTGGCCGCGGACGTGGAGTCCACCGGCGGCGCCACGGTCTACCGGTTCACCCCGTCCTCGGTCCGGCGCGCCCTGGACGCCGGCCGCACCGCGGCCGAGCTGCACGACCTGCTCGCCACCCACTCCCGCACCCCGGTGCCCCAGCCGCTGTCCTACCTCGTCGACGACGTCGCCCGCCGGCATGGCCGGCTGCGCGCGGGCACCGCTGCGGCGTACCTGCGCTGCGACGACCCGGCGCTGCTCGGCGAGGTCCTCGCCGACCGGCGCACCGCCGACCTCGGCCTGCGCCGCCTGGCGCCGACCGTGCTGGCCGCCGCCGCCCCCGCGCCCGAGCTGCTGGACCGGCTGCGGGCGCTGGGGTACGCCCCCGCGGCGGAGGCGGCCGACGGCGCCCTGCTGCTGGGCCGGCCGCCCGGCCGGCGCGCCGAGGAACGCTTCGACCGGCTGCGCCCGGCGCCCCCACGTCTCCCCGGACCGTCCCTGGCCCGGGCGGCGGTCCGGGCGGTGCGGGCGGGGGACCACCCGCCCGGTGGGGCCGCCGCCGAGGAGCGGCCGGGGGTCGGGGGTGCGGACGGGCTGCCCACCGCCCTGCGCCGGCTGCTCGCCGCGGGCCGGGACGGGGTGTCGGTCTGGCTGGGG
>JBMOMH010000270.1:0-3815 GCA_049323135.1 Actinomycetota bacterium | reverse complement strand
GCGGCGCGCAGGGCGGGGGCCAGCTCCTGGACGGCGACGAGCAGCCCGACGACCCCCACCCGGATGCCGTCGAGGAAGTCCTCGGGGTCGATCGTGGTGCCGGTGCCCGGCACCCAGCGGGACGGGTTGTAGACCAGGACGGCCGGGGGGCCCAGCCGGTCCACGGCGGCGGCCAGCCCGGCCCGTAGGGAGGGCGGGTCGGCCACGTCGGCGACCACCCCGGCGGCGGGCAGCCCCTCGGCGGCGAGGGCCGCGCTCAGCGCGGCCACCCGGTCGGGGGAGCGGGCCAGCAGGCCGGCCGGGTGCCCCTCCCGGGCGAAGCGGCGGGCCACCGCGAGCCCCAGCCCGGGTCCGGCACCGACGACGAGGACGCTTCCGGCCACGCTCGCCTCCTGGCTTCTCCTCCTGCCCCCCGTCCTGCCCGCATCCTGCCGTTCGCTGGCGGCGTACCGCTCCAGGGCACGCCCGGGCTGCCGAAGGGAACACCGTCGGACAGGGACCGGTTGGCCACAGTGTCGAACGGGAGGTCACGGGGGAGTCTCGGACCACCGCAGGACGTGGGCGCCCCCCGGGTGCGGGGCTAGCATGCGGAAGGACGGGCAGCCGGATGGGCCGGCTTCCTGGCTGACCGCTCTGTGAGGAGCGAAGACGATGTTCGAGAGGTTCACCGACCGCGCGCGGCGGGTTGTCGTCCTGGCCCAGGAAGAGGCTCGGATGCTCAACCACAACTACATCGGGACCGAGCACATCCTGCTCGGCCTCATCCACGAGGGCGAGGGTGTCGCCGCCAAGGCGCTGGAGAGCCTCGGCATCTCGCTGGAGGCGGTGCGCCAGCAGGTCGAGGAGATCATCGGTCAGGGCCAGCAGGCGCCCAGCGGACACATCCCCTTCACCCCCCGCGCCAAGAAGGTGCTCGAGCTGTCCCTGCGCGAGGCGCTGCAGCTCGGTCACAACTACATCGGCACCGAGCACATCCTGCTGGGCCTGATCCGCGAGGGCGAGGGGGTCGCCGCCCAGGTGCTGGTCAAGCTGGGCGCCGACCTGTCCCGGGTGCGCCAGCAGGTGATCCAGCTGCTGTCCGGCTACCAGGGCAAGGAGACCGCGGCCGCCGGCGGCCCGCAGGAGGGCACCCCGTCGACCTCGCTGGTCCTCGACCAGTTCGGGCGCAACCTGACCCAGGCGGCCCGGGAGGGCAAGCTCGACCCGGTGATCGGTCGCGAGAAGGAGATCGAGCGGGTCATGCAGGTGCTGTCCCGGCGGACCAAGAACAACCCGGTGCTGATCGGGGAGCCGGGCGTCGGCAAGACGGCGGTCGTCGAGGGCCTGTCCCAGGCGATCGTGAAGGGTGAGGTGCCCGAGACGCTCAAGGACAAGCAGCTGTACACCCTGGACCTGGGCGCCCTGGTCGCTGGCTCCCGCTACCGCGGCGACTTCGAGGAGCGGCTGAAGAAGGTCCTCAAGGAGATCCGCACCCGCGGGGACATCATCCTGTTCATCGACGAGCTGCACACCCTGGTGGGCGCCGGCGCGGCGGAGGGCGCCATCGACGCGGCGAGCATCCTCAAGCCGATGCTGGCCCGGGGCGAGCTGCAGACGATCGGTGCCACCACGCTGGACGAGTACCGCAAGCACCTGGAGAAGGACGCGGCGCTGGAGCGCCGGTTCCAGCCGATCCAGGTCGCCGAGCCGTCCCTGTCGCACACCATCGAGATCCTCAAGGGGCTGCGGGACCGGTACGAGGCGCACCACCGCGTGTCCATCACCGACTCGGCCCTGGTGGCCGCGGCCACGCTGGCCGACCGGTACATCAGCGACCGCTACCTGCCGGACAAGGCGATCGACCTCATCGACGAGGCCGGCTCGCGGATGCGGATCCGGCGGATGACCGCCCCCCCGGACCTGCGCGAGTACGACGAGCGCATCGCGAAGGTCCGCCGGGAGAAGGAGTCCGCGATCGACGCGCAGGACTTCGAGAAGGCCGCGTCGCTGCGCGACCGGGAGAAGCAGCTCCTGGGCGAGAAGGCGCACCGGGAGAAGGAGTGGAAGTCCGGCGACATGGACGTCGTCGCCGAGGTCGACGAGGAGCTCATCGCCGAGGTCCTCGCCACCGCCACCGGGATCCCGGTGTTCAAGCTGACCGAGGAGGAGAGTTCGCGGCTGCTCCGCATGGAGGACGAGCTGCACAAGCGGGTCATCGGCCAGGAGGACGCCATCAGGGCGCTGTCCAAGGCGATCCGGCGCACCCGTGCTGGGCTGAAGGACCCGAAGCGGCCCGGCGGCTCGTTCATCTTCGCCGGCCCGTCCGGGGTCGGCAAGACCGAGCTGTCCAAGACGCTGGCGGAGTTTCTCTTCGGCGACGAGAACGCGCTCATCCAGCTCGACATGAGCGAGTACTCCGAGAAGCACACGGTGTCCCGGCTGTTCGGCTCCCCGCCGGGGTACGTCGGCTACGAGGAGGGCGGCCAGCTCACTGAGAAGGTGCGGCGCAAGCCGTTCTCCGTGGTCCTCTTCGACGAGGTGGAGAAGGCGCACCCCGACATCTTCAACTCGCTGCTGCAGATTCTGGAGGACGGCCGGCTCACCGACGCCCAGGGGCGGGTGGTGGACTTCAAGAACACCGTCATCATCATGACCACCAACCTGGGCACCCGGGACATCTCCAAGGGCTTCAACCTCGGGTTCGCCGCCTCCGGCGACGCCGAGGGCAGCTACGAGCGGATGAAGACCAAGGTGCAGGACGAGCTCAAGTCGCACTTCCGGCCGGAGTTCCTCAACCGGGTCGACGACGTCGTGGTCTTCCACCAGCTCACCCCGGAGGAGATCGTCCGGATCGTCGACCTCATGGCGGTGCGCCTGGACGAGCGGCTCAAGGACAAGGACATGGGCCTGGAGCTGACCCAGGGGGCCAAGGCGCTGCTGGCCAGGAAGGGCTTCGACCCGGTGCTGGGCGCCCGGCCGCTGCGGCGGACCATCCAGCGGGAGGTCGAGGACGTCCTCTCCGAGAAGATCCTCTTCGGCGAGCTGCGGCCCGGCCAGATCGTGGTGGTCGACGCCACGGGGGAGGGCGAGCAGGCCCGGTTCACCTTCGCCGGGGAGCCCAAGTCGCCCCTGCCGGACGCCCCACCGGTGGAGACCGCCGGTCAGCAGGACTGAAGCCCAACGGGACTGGGCCCAACGGGACTGGGCCCAACGGGACTGGGCCCAACGGGACTGGGCTTAGCGGGACTGCGTGCCGGGCAGCTGGTAGCGGCCACCGCGCCGCTCCAGCAGCCCGTCGTGCCGCAGCCCGGCCAGCGCGGTGCGGCGCTGGCCGGTGACCGGCCAGGCCCGGGCCAGGGTGGCGGCGGCCACCGGTCCGGGGGCCTCCCGGACGGCGGCGAGCAGGGCGCCCCGCGCCTGCCGCTCGCTGCCGGCGTACCCCGGCCGGCGCGGGGCCGGGTCGGCCGGCGCGGGCCGGCCGGCGGCGCGCCAGGCGCAGTGTCCGGTGAGCGGGCAGGCCGGGCAGCGCGGGGCGCGGGCGGTGCAGACCAGCGCGCCGAGCTCCATCAGGGCGGCCCCCCACCGGGCCGCGACGCCCGGTTCGTCGGGCAGCAGGGCCGCGGCGAGCCGGGTGTGCGCGGCCCGCAGTGCCGGTGCGGTGGGCTGGCCGGCGACCGCCCGGGTCAGGACCCGGCGCACGTTGGTGTCGACCACGGGGTGCCGCTGGCCGAAGGCGAAGGAGGCCACCGCCGCGGCGGTGTAGTCCCCCACGCCGGGCAGGGCCCGCAGTGCCGCCGGGTCCGCCGGCACCTCCCCCCCGTAGCGATCCTGCAGGG
>JBMOMH010000269.1:0-3817 GCA_049323135.1 Actinomycetota bacterium | reverse complement strand
CGCAACCTGCACGCCGGGCAGGCCGACCAGTGGACCGAGGACTGGTTCAACCAGCGGGGTCTGTACCGGCTCCGTGGGACCATCCGCTACCCGACGGCTGCGTAACCATGTCAAGAACACCATCGGTGAGCCGTGTGCGGGAAAACCGCACGCACGGTTTGAAAGGGGGATGGGGAAACGGACCGGCAACGGCACCGCGCCCCTGACTACCAATGCCTGCGAGCCCCTCCCTCCCCCCGCGCAGCCCTCGACCACGCCCGGCCGGCCGGCGTACCCCGTGGGGGGTGTCCCGCCGGGTGCTCCTGGGTGGGTGCGTGGCGGCGCTGCTGCTGCTCAGCGCCGCCTGCGGGGGCGGCGGCCGGCCCGCGGCCACCCCCACGAGAACCGCGCCGCCGGCCACCGTTACCCCCTCGGCGACGCCGACCCCCACCCCGACTCCCACCGGGCCGGCGGTGCCGGCCACCCTGTCCGGCCGGGCCGGTGCCGCGGGACCCGTGCTCGCCGTGAAGGTCGACAACACCGAACCGGCGCATCCGCAGGCCGGGCTGGCGGCCGCCGACGTCGTGTACGTCGAGCAGGTGGAGGGGGGCCTGACCCGGCTGCTCGCCGTGTTCTCCACCACCGTGCCGCCCCTCGTCGGGCCGGTGCGCAGCGCCCGCGAGTCCGACCTGGAGCTGCTGGCCCAGTACGGCCGGGTCGGCTTCGCCTTCTCCGGCGCCAACACCGGGGTGCTCGCCGAGGTGCAGGCCGCGCCGGTGCTGGCGATGGCCGGCGGTCCGGGGCTCGCGCGAGCCGGCAACCGGCGGGCGCCGTACAACCTGATGGCCGACCCGCGGGTGCTGGTGGGCCGGGCGGCCGGCGCGGCGCTGCCCCGTGACGTGGGCCTGCGCTACGGCCCGCTGCCGGCGGGGGGGCAGCCCGCCGCGGGGGCCACCGCGACGTGGCCGGGGGCCCGGCTGCAGTGGCGCTGGTCCCCCGAGGGGCGCTGGCTGCTGAGCATGGACGGGCGGCCCGACCTCGCCGCCGAGGGCGGCCAGCTGGGGCCGACCACGCTGGTCGTGCAGTACGTCGACGTGGTCCCGAGCCGGTATGCCGACGTCAACGGGCAGGTCACGCCGTACACCAAGACGGTGGGCAGCGGCCCGGTCCTGGTCTACCGGGACGGGCAGGTGCTGCAGGGCACCTGGTCACGCCCGGCGCCCGGGGCCCCCACCCGCTACCTGGGTCCTGGGGGGACCGACCTGCTGCTCGCCCCCGGGCAGGTGTGGGTGGTCCTGCTGGACAAGGCCCGCCCGGTGACCCCGGGCTGATCCGCCCGGGGGTCGGTCCGGCCGGCGCCTACCATGGGATCGGCGCCCGACCGTGGGTGTCACGACCAGGACAGCGAGGATCCGGTGGACAGGACCGCCCAGCAGCCCGAGCAGCCCGACCGCGCCGGAGCACCGGCCGACCCGGTGACCGGGACGGCCCGGGTCAAGCGGGGCATGGCCGAGATGCTCAAGGGTGGGGTGATCATGGACGTGGTCACCCCGGAGCAGGCGCGGATCGCCGAGGACGCCGGGGCCGTGGCCGTCATGGCCCTGGAACGGGTGCCCGCGGACATCCGCGCGCAGGGTGGGGTGGCCCGGATGAGCGACCCCGACATGATCGACGCGATCATCGCCGCGGTGAGCATCCCGGTGATGGCCAAGGCGCGCATCGGGCACGTCGTCGAGGCCCAGGTGCTGCAGTCCCTGGGGGTCGACTACGTCGACGAGTCCGAGGTCCTCACCCCGGCCGACGAGGCCCACCACATCGACAAGTGGGCGTTCACGGTGCCCTTCGTGTGCGGCGCCACCAACCTGGGGGAGGCGCTGCGGCGGATCGCCGAGGGTGCGGCCATGGTTCGGTCCAAGGGGGAGGCGGGCACCGGCAACGTCGTGGAGGCGGTCCGGCACATGCGGGCCATCCGCGGGGAGATCCGCCGGCTGGCCGCCCTGGACCCGGCCGAGCGCTACGCCGCGGCCAAGGAGCTGCGGGCGCCGTACGAGCTGGTGGCCGAGGTCGCCATGACCGGGCGGCTGCCCGTCGTGCTGTTCACCGCGGGGGGCATCGCCACCCCGGCCGACGCCGCGCTGATGATGCAGCTGGGCGCGGACGGCGTCTTCGTCGGCTCCGGGATCTTCAAATCGGGGGACCCGGCCCGGCGGGCCGCCGCGATCGTCGCGGCCACGACGTTCCACGACGACCCCGGCGTGGTGGCCAAGGTGTCCCGCGGGCTGGGCGAGGCGATGGTCGGCATCGACATCAACACCCTCGCCGAGTCCCAGCGCTACGCCGGGCGCGGCTGGTAGGTGGGCTGGGCGCGGATGTCCGATCCGGTCGTCGGCGTCCTCGCGCTGCAGGGGGACGTCCGGGAGCACCTGCGGGCGTTGCAGGCGGTGGGGGCGCGGGGCCGGCCGGTCCGCCGGCCGGAGGAGCTGGCCGCCCTGGACGGGCTGGTCCTCCCCGGCGGTGAGTCGACGGCCATCCACAAGCTGGCGGTGGCGGTCGACCTGCTGGAACCGCTGCGCAAGGTGGTCGCCAGCGGCTTGCCGGCGTACGGGTCCTGCGCCGGGATGATCCTGCTCGCCGACCGGGTCCTGGACGCGGCCCCGGGGCAGGAGACGGTCGGTGGGCTGGACGTGGTGGTACGCCGCAACGCGTTCGGCCGCCAGGTGGACTCCTTCGAGGCCGACGTCGACTTCGCCGGTCTGGCCGACCCGGTGCACGGGGTGTTCATCCGCGCCCCCTGGGTGGAGTCGGTGGGGCCGCAGGTGCAGGTGGCCGCCCGGGTCGCTACCGGTCCGGCCACCGGGCGGGTCGTGGCCGTGGCTCAGGGCCCGCTGCTGGCCACCGCGTTCCACCCCGAGCTCACCGGCGACCTGCGGGTGCATGCCCGGTTCGTGGCGATGGTCCGCGCCGCCGGCTGAGCCGGTGCGGCGGGGGCGTTCGCGCCGCCGCGGCGAGGGGTCGGGCTGATCAGGGTGGGGCGACAAGGGCCGGGTCCAGCAGCACGACCACCAGGGCGCCGAAGCCGAGCATGCTCACCAGGGAGGCGGTGGCCACGGCCGCGGCCCGGCCCGGGTGCGGGGCCAGCCGGCGGGCCAGCGGGACCAGCAGGGGTACGGCGGGCAGCAGGAAGCGGGGGCCCGAGCTGTAGGTTCCGGCCGAGGTGACGACGAGCACCAGCAGCCCCGCCGCGTAGACCAGCAGCGGGGTGGGCAGCCGGTCCCGCACCGCCAGCACCAGCAACGCCAGCGCGACGCCGACCATGACCGGGACGAGCAGGTTGGGCAGCGGGTGGTCCGGGGGGAACCGCCCCCCGAGCACCGCGCCGAGGGTGCGCCAGGTCTGCTGCAGGAAGTCCCAGCCACCGTCGAACCGGGCGGTCCAGCCCTCCCGTTCGGTGACGAACCACGCGTCAGGCCGGCCCGTCCACGCCCAGAGGAAGCCCAGGTAGCCCGCCGTCCCCAGCGGGGCGAGCAGCGGGGCGACCAGGGGACGCAGGCGCCGCTGCCGGCGGACCGCCGGCCAGGCTGCGACCAGCGCGGCGGCGGCGAGGACCAGCCCGGTGGGCCGGGTGAGGCCCGCCAGCAACGCCCCCAGCCCAGCCAGCAGCCAGCGTTCGTGCAGCAGCGCCAGCAGCGTCCCGGCGGCCAGCGCGGTGAACAGGCCCTCCGAGTACGGCAGGTTGAGCACGTACGCCGGCGGCGCGGCCGACCACAGCAGCACCGCGAGCAGCGCCACCCGGTCCGGGTGCGGCACCGCCGGCCCGCCCGCCGCGGGCAAGGCGTAG
>JBMOMH010000268.1:0-3823 GCA_049323135.1 Actinomycetota bacterium | reverse complement strand
TGGTCAACGCCAGCCCCCCCGGGTCCACCACCGTCTGCAGCGGGCGCCGCAGGGCCCACCCGCTGCTGTCCGCCCCCACCGCGTACGCGAAACTGGTCACCTGCGCCGGCGCCACCGGACTGCCCCCGCTGACCGCCCAGTCCGCGTCCGAGCGGACCGTGCCGGCCACCGCCCCGTCGGCCACCGACTCACTCGCGGTGCGCACCGGCAGGTGCCGGGTGCCCCCCGCCGGGTGACCCGGCTCCCCACCCGTGTCGTAGTCGGTCCGGGTGTGCGCCCGGGCCCACACCACCGTGCCGTCGACGCGGGTCACCTGCCGGGCCGGACCCCACGTGTCGGTCAGGTCCACCCCGTTGGCCGCGTACACGTTGCGGGTGTCCAGGTTGTAGGCCACCCGCGCCGACCCCGTCGGGTCCTGGCTCAACGCCCGCACCCGGTTGGCCGCCGACAAGCCACGCACCACGTTGCCCCGACCGGCCTGGTCGTACTCGGTGGTGGTGACCCGCCAGTCTGCCGGCAGAGACCCCCCGTCCGGATCCGCGGTGCCGCCGAACGCCGCCGTGTTCACCGCCCGACCGTTTACATCCAGGTAGGTCAGCGCGGCGAACCGCCACTCCCCAGCAGCGACTGCAACCCGGTTGGCCGGCCCGCGACCCGGCGGGAACACCGCGGTCGCGTCGGTGGGGGCGTCCGCGGCCAGCTGCCCCCAGCGGGCCACCTCGGCGGCGCTCATCTCGGGCAGCCCCGCGGTCCCGGCCAGCGGCACGTCGTACACGACGGTCGTGACCAGCGGCGGGTCGCTAGCGTGCTGCCGCGAAACCGACTGCAGCCGCCCACCGGGTTCATAGCTCACCACCCACGGGTTCTCCCCCGGCGGGGTGAGGCTAGCCAGCCGGCCCGCGGCGTCGTACGTGTAGGCGACCGTGACGCCGGTCAGCGCGTCGGTGACGTTGGCCAGGCGCCCGGCGGTGTCGTAGCCGTACCGCACCAAGGTCACGGTAGGCGGCGTGCCGGTGACCGGCCCACCAGCCCCGTCGTCGTTGTACTTCAACGCCACCTGCGCCAGCCGGCCTCCGGCGTAGACGAACACCAGGGCCCGGCACCCGGCGGGGAAGTTCGCCGGGCCACAGACCGTCCCCGGGCTGTTCGGGTCGGGGCCGTTGACCTCCGCGGGCCATCCCGGCTGGCCGCCTCCACCGTAGGTGATCTTGGAGGTGGGGGCTCCTCCGCCGCTGGTCGGCAGGGTGACGGAGTCCACCAGGAAATGGACCGGCGCGGTGCCGGTGCCGTGCCCGGCACCGCCGTCGTGCCGGGACAGCCGCACCTCGGTCCCATCGACCTGGGTCAGGGTGTAGCTGCTCGCGGCGTAGGACAGCCGGGCGCCTTCGGGCACCGCGTCGCTCTGCGGGGCGTACTCCCCGGCGGTGGTGTCCCCGCTGGTCTGGGTGAACGGCCAGCGTGCCCCGCCCGCGGTGACCACGGTCACCGCCCCCGGGCCGGCGTCGAGCACCGCCTGGTAGTCGGCGCCGGCGTCGGGCACCTCGATCACGGCACGCCACCCGGGGCCGAAGTAGCCGCTGGTCGCGTCGGTTGGGTTCGCCGACACGAAGGTTCGGCTCACCCCCATCCCACCACCGAAGCTGGCTGCGGCGACGTCCTGGGCGGTCACCGCAAAGGCGCCGGTGAGCAGGCTCAAGGTCCCAGGGCCCATTGGAGTGGTCGCGTAGGAGGCGGTCAGCCCCGCCCGATCCAAGGTCACGGTGACCGGTGGGCTGCAGTAGCGGGCTGCGGCGGGGTCGGCGGGGTCGAGGAAGCAGGCACGCACCTGCACTTGTCCGTCGGCGGGCACGGTGCCCGCGGCGTCCCAGGCGTAGGTGTCGGAGGCGACCGTGCTCCCCGTCACTACGGTGGCCGCCGGGTAGGAGGTGGGGGTGGGAGTCAGCCGGGCGGCGGGCACCTGCGCCCAGTCGGTGTCCATTCCAGTGGCGAACGGGCGCCACTGGAAGTCCACCCGTCCCCAGCGGGTCGCCGGGGCGGTGGCGGCCAGCTGCACTCGCCGCTGGCTGATCCGCTGGTTGTTGTTGGGCCGGTTCACCGTCCCGGTGCCCACCACCGTGGTGTTCGTCGCCCGGTCCCAGCCGATGGTGCCCCCGCCGAAGTCACCCCGCCGCCCCCCGACGACGTCCCGCTCGCCCACCGTGGGGTAGCCGAGCCAGCCGGTTTCCCAGCCCAGGGAGGCCCAGCGCTCCCGGATCGCCCCGAGCACCTCGACCGACCCGGTCGACGCGGTCCAGTAGATCGAGGTCGACCCGCTGGTGCCCGCCGTGGGGGTCGCCCCGCGGGGCAGGAAGTGGTTGTACCGGCCCACTCCGTCCGGGGTGCCCGACTCGTCGGTCACCGGGTAGCCCAGCCCGTTCTCCCACCCCAGGTCCGCCCAGCGGATCCGGATGCCACCCTGCACCGACCACGCCCCCGTCTGCGGGGTCCAGTAGATCGAGGTCGACCCGCTGGTGCCCGCCGTGGGGGTCGCCCCGCGGGGCAGGAAGTGGTTGTACCGGCCCACTCCGTCCGGGGTGCCCAACTCGTCGGTCACCGGGTAGCCCAGCCCGTTCTCCCACCCCAGGTCCGCCCAGCGGATCCGGATCCCGCCCCGCACCGACCACGCCCCGGTTGACGGGGACCAGTAGATCGACCCGTCCCCGGCTGTCCCCGAGCTGGCCACCCCGCCGGCGGAGAGGAAGTGGTTGTAGCGGCCCACCCCATCCGGGGTGGTCAGCTCGTCGGTCACCGGGTACCCGAGCACCCCGCTGGGTCCGCCCAGCGCGAGGTAGCGGTCCCGGATGGCACCACACACCTTGCGCGACCCCGTGGCCGGCGAGCTGTACACAGTGCAGTTCTCCCACGTCACCCGCAGCGCCGGCGCCGAGTTGGCCCCCGTGTCGCCGGAGTAGAACCGCTTGTAGCCATAGGAGGAGCCGGCCCCGCCTTCGGCCGAGCCGAGCAACATGCCGTAGTTGGGCTGCCCATTCGACCAACGCTGTACCAGGGGCGTGAGGGTGATCGACTGCCAGGCCCCGGGGCAGGAGCCCCAGCCGTGAGCGAAGACCGCCTGTCCCGCCGGCCCCGCCCCGTCACCCGGCGGTTGGTTGTTCCAGGTCAGCCACTCCGGCTCCCACGGTCCACCGACGCCGTAGACCCCGACAGCCGGTGTACGGGCCAAGTCGCAGCTGTAGGAGTAGGAGTTGAAGATCGACAAGGTGGCGTCGGTGACCAGGTTCGGGGGGCCGGCCCGCCCCGTCACCTCGGGCGGAAGGTCGAAGTACAGGTAGGTCCGGTCTACCTGCCGGCCCCCGTCCGGGGTGCCCACCTTCAGCACCAGCGGGTCATACACGCCCTGAGCGGTGTTCGGGCCGAGCGTGTCGACGTAGGTGTCGAAGCTGTACCAGCCGTCGGAGGTGTTGGCGTACGCCGAGAACACCGGGTCGATGGTCACCGGGAAAACTCGCTCCGCGGCCTGCCACCAGCCCGGGTCCACACCGATCTCGACGACCGCCTGCCGGCCTGCCTGCCCGACGAGCCGCACGAAGACCGGCGCGCCGACGTCCTCCCCACCGGTCGCGTCCCACGCCCGGCCACCACCGAAGCGGGCGACCACCTTCCCGGCGGTGTCCCGGAAGGCCACGCCGGCCGATTCCTGGCTCTTCACGATCCAGGGTGTAGTCGGGGCCTGAAGCCGCCGGTTTCGAGTAGGGACCGCGCGATGTAGTTGGTCAGGTTGCGGAAGCCGAGGGCGGAGCCGCGGAGGTGCTCGAGTCGGCCGTTG
>JBMOMH010000267.1:0-3827 GCA_049323135.1 Actinomycetota bacterium | reverse complement strand
CCGCCCCGGCTGCACCGCCAGCGGATCACCCTGACCAAGACCTCCGAGGAGGGGGGCCGGCTGGTGCTGGACTTCACCGGCACCGGGCCGCAGGCCCGCGGCCCGATCAACCACTGCGGGGACTACGCCGACGGCAACTTCCTCGCCAAGTGGCTGGCCCCGGTGCTGCGCAACCTGGCCGACACCCCCGAGCGGATGGCCGAGCTCGACGTCAACGAGGGCGTCGTGCCGCTGCTGGAGCTGCGGTTCCCGCCGAAGGGGACGCTGCTCACCCCGGTGTTCCCGGCGCCCACCAACGCCCGGACCTTCGTCATCCTGCGGCTGCTCGGGGTGTTCGCCGGAGCGTTGGCCAAGGCCGTGGACGGGCGGATGCCCGCCGACCAGGAGACGATCCGGTACACCGGCGTGTACGGCGTCGACGCGGACGGGGCGCCGTACCTGATGCGCGAGGTCCTCGGTGGGGGCTCGGGGGGCCGCTGGTACGCCGACGGGGAGGACACCGTGCACGTCGTGCCCGACTCGCGGAACCTGCCGGTGGAGTTCACCGAGAGCCGGTTCCCGCTGCGGGTGGAGCGGCTCGGCCTGGCCGTGGACTCGGGGGGGCCCGGGCGCTACCGCGGGGGCCTCGGCTACGAGAAGCACCTGCGGATGCTGCGGGACGGGCACTTCATGTCGATCGCCGACCGGTCCATCCTGTCCTGCTGGGGGGTGCGCGGCGGGCGGGCCGGGCGACCGTTCCAGGTGACCATCGACCCCGGGGGGCCACGGGAGCGGGAGGTCGACGCGCTGGCCGACGCCGAGCCGGTCGCCGCCGGGGAGGTGATCCGCATCCGCACCACCGGGGGCGGCGGGTGGGGTGACCCGCTGGACCGGCCGTACGCCGAGGTGCTGCGCGACGTGCGGTGGGGGAAGGTGTCGGTGACCGGGGCCCGGGCCGACTACGGCGTGGTTCTCGTCGGCGCCGGCGACCAACCCGGGGGCGACCCGGGGGACGACCGGGCGGTGGACGTCCCGGCCAGTGACGCCCTGCGGGCCCGCCTACGGGCCGCCCGCCCGCCCCGGCAGCCCTTCGTCGACCGGGGCCCGGGCTTCCCCCGCCTGGCCGGCGGGCGGACCTCCGCCGACTGCGACTGGTGCTGACCACCCACTGCGCATTGCGCATGAAGGCGTCCTTCACTACGCAAGAGAGGTCAGAAGGACGCCTTCATGCGGGCCGGGGGGTCGCATGGCCTACGCTTCCGGGCCGTGACCGGGCCGCTGGAGGGATGCGTCGTCGTCGACCTCAGCCGGGCCCTGGCCGGCCCGCACGCCGCGATGATCCTCGGCGACCTGGGCGCTCGGGTGATCAAGGTGGAGGCACCTGGCGGGGGGGACGACACTCGGGGCTGGGGCCCGCCGTTCGTCGGCCCCCCCGACGCCCCGGAGTCGACGTACTTCCTGTCCTGCAACCGCAACAAGGAGTCGGTCACCGCCGACCTGAAGAGCGACGACGGCCGGGCCTTCCTGGGCCGGCTGGTGGCCCGTGCCGACGTGCTGGTGGAGAACTTCCGCCCCGGGGTGCTCGACCGGCTGGGGTTCCCCGTCGCCCGGCTGCACGAGCTCAACCCGCGGCTGGTGGTGCTGCGCATCAGCGGCTTCGGCCACGACGGGCCGGAGGGGGGCCGGGCCGGCTACGACCAGATCGCCCAGGGCGAGGCCGGGCTGATGAGCCTCACCGGGGAACCGGGACAGCCAACCCGGGTCGGCGTGCCCATCGCCGACCTGCTCGCCGGCATGTCCGGCGTGCACGGGGTGCTCGCCGCCCTGCTCGAACGGGAGCGCACCGGGCGCGGCCGGGTGGTGCGCACCTCTCTGCTGGCCGCCGTGGTCGGCGTGCACGCCTTCCAGGGCACCCGTTGGACGGTCGCCCACGAGGTGCCCACCGGCGAGGGCAACCACCATCCCTCGATCGCGCCGTACGGGCTGTTCCACACCGCCGACGCCCCAATCCAGATCGCGGTGGGCAGCGAGGCCCTGTGGCGGGCCTTTGCGCCGCTGGCCGGGCTGGACCCGGCCGACCCGCGGTACGCCACCAACCGGCAGCGGGTCGCCCACCGGGCGGCCCTGGTCGCCGCGGTGGAGCAGGCCTTCGCCGCCGCCCCCGCTGCGGAGTGGCTGGTCCGGCTGGCGGCCGCCGGCATCCCCGCCGGCCGGGTGCGCACCCTGGACGAGGTGTACGGCTGGGCGCAGACCCGCTCCCAGGGACTGGTCGTCACCGTTGACCACCCGGTGCTGGGGCCGGTCGACCTGCCCGGTCCGCCGCTGCGCTTCGACGACCTGCCGTACGCCGGGGGGCGGGCGACCCACCGTCCCCCGCCGTTGCTCGGCGAGCACGACGCCGCGGTGCGCGCCTGGCTCGACGAGCCCGTCCCGTGACCGGCACCCCTCGGCGGCTGACCGCGCGGCAGCTTCTCGACCTGGCCCTGGACCCGGGCTCCTTCACCAGCTGGGACGCCCCGCCCCTGCCGGTGCCGGCGAGCCCGGCGTACGCCGCGGAGCTGGCCGCGGCCCGGGCCCGCACCGGGCTGGACGAGGCGGTGCTCACCGGGGTGGGCCGGCTGCGCGGCCGACGGGTGGCGGTGCTCGCCTGCGAGTTCGGCTTCCTCGCCGGGTCCATCGGCATCGCCGCCGCGGAGCGGTTGGTCCGGGCCGTTGAACGGGCCACCGCCGAGGGGCTGCCCCTGCTGGCTGCCCCCGTCTCCGGGGGCACCCGGATGCAGGAGGGCACCGTCGCCTTCCTGCAGATGGTCAAGATCTCCGCGGCCATCGCCGCGCACCGGGCCGCCGGGCTGCCCTACCTGGTCTACCTGCGCCACCCCACCACCGGTGGGGTGCTCGCCTCCTGGGGGTCCCTGGGGCACCTGACCGTGGCCGAGCCGGGGGCCCTGGTCGGCTTCCTCGGCCCCCGGGTCTACGAGGCGCTCTACCACCAGCCGTTCCCGGAGGGGGTGCAGGTGGCGGAGAACCTCTACGAGCACGGGCTGGTCGACGCGGTGCTCCCCCCCGAAGCCGTCGCCGAGATCGCCGACCGGGCCCTGGCCGTGCTCACCGCCCCCCGGGCCGGCCTGCCCTCGGTGCCCGAGCTGCCCGCCGAGCCGGCCCTCGAGGAGGCCCCGCCAGCCTGGGAGTCGGTGACCCGGTCCCGCCGGCCGGACCGGCCGGGGGTCCGCCGGCTGCTCCGGTACGCGGCCAGCGACGTCGTCCCGCTCAACGGCACCGGGGAGGGGGAGGCCGACCCGGGGCTGCTGCTCGCCCTGGCCCGGTTCGGCGGCGCCCCCTGCGTGCTGCTCGGCCAGGACCGGCGGGGCCAGACCCCGGAGCGGCCGATGGGCCCGGGGGCCCTGCGGGAGGCCCGGCGGGGGATGCGGCTGGCCCGGGAGCTGGGGCTGCCGCTGGTCACCGTCATCGACACCCCCGGGGCGGCCCTGTCCCGGGAGGCCGAGGAGGGGGGCCTGGCCGGGGAGATCGCCCGCTGCCTGGCCGAGCTGGTCACCTTGGACGCCCCGACGTTGTGCCTGCTGCTGGGCCAGGGCACCGGCGGCGGCGCGCTGGCCCTGGTGCCGACCGACCGGGTGCTGGCCGCCCAGCACGCCTGGCTGTCCCCGCTGCCCCCGGAGGGGGCCAGCGCCATCGTGTACCGCAGCACCGAGCGGGCCGCGGAGATGGCCGCCGCGCAGGGGGTGCGCTCGGCCGACCTGCGCCGGGCCGGCATCGTCGACCGGGTCGTCGCCGAGCGGCCGGACGCCGCCGACGAGCCGGAGGAGTTCTGCCGGCGGGTCGGCCGGGTG
>JBMOMH010000266.1:0-3860 GCA_049323135.1 Actinomycetota bacterium | reverse complement strand
CGGCCAGGTACCAGCCGGACCGGGCCAGGTGCCAGAGGAGCCGAGGGGAGAGGCCGGTGCCCGGGGCCAACCGACGGACGGCTACGGCCTGGAGCACCGCCGCGGCCCCCGAGCAGAGGGCCGCCGCGAGAGCCAAGCCCTTGCTTCCGGCGCACCGGGTGCCGACGCTGGTGGACCGCCGCGGCCACTTCCCCCTGGCCTGGCCCGAGGTGCTGCGCCGCGCGGCGCTGGGCCGCATCGACTACGCCGACGTACGCCGGGAGTTCCGGGCCCAGGTGGAGCGGGTGCGCGGGGACGGCCTGCAGGTGACCCACCTGGACACCCACCAGCACCTGCACCTGTGGCCGGGTTTCGGTCGGGTCGTGGCCGACCTGGCGGCCGAGCTACGGGTACCGGTGCGCGTGCCGCGCAGCCGGTCGCGCGGCCTTCGGGGGACGGCGCTGCGCCTGCTCGGCCGGCGGCTGGCCCATCGCCTGGACCGGTCCCGGCTCCCCCACCCTAGCGATCATGCAGGTCTGGACGAGGCCGGTGCCTTGGACCGTCACTTCCCCGCCGTCCTCGACCGGTTGGCCCGGAGCGGCGCCCCCACCGCGGAGGTGAACACGCATCCCGGGGAGGCAGGCGACGCGGAGCTGGCGCGCTTCGCCTGGGGATACCGCTGGTCGGAGGAGCTGGCCCTGCTCACCGACCCGGCCACCCGAGAGCTCGTGCGGGCGCGGGGCTTTCGGCTGGCGTCCTGGGCCGATCTCGCTGCGGCGGCGCGCCGGTGATGCCCACGGGCCGCCAGGTGCTCGACCTGTACGCCGGGCAGGCGTGGGCGACCCGGGCCCACGCCTGGGTCCGCTGGCACACTTGTCCCTTCCCGGAGGTGGCGGCGGCCGTGCCACGGGCCGGCCGGGTGCTTGAGGTGGGTTGCGGGCACGGCCTGTTCTCGACGTACCTGGCCCTGTCCTCGGCCGAGCGCCACGTCCTCGGCGTGGACCTCGACGCGGCGAAGGTGGCCGCTGCCCGCGCGGCCGCCGTTCGGGCGCGCCGCCAGGGGGCCCACGTGGCGTTCGAGGTGCGGGCGTCCGGGGAGCTGCCGCCCGGGCCGTGGGACGCGGTCACCGTCGTGGACGTGCTGTACCTGCTCGACCCGTCGGCGCAGCGCCGGCTCCTCGCGGACTGCGCGGCGGCCCTGGCGCCCGGCGGGGTGCTGGTGGTCAAGGAGCTGGTGGTCAAGGAGATGGGGGACCGGCCACGCTGGAAGGCGCGTTGGAACCTCGCTCAGGAGACGGTTTCGGTGCGGTTGCTGGGCCTCACCGCCGGGCGGGCCCTCGCCTTCCTGCCCCCTCAGGAGCTGGTCGGCGTACTGCGGGAGGTCGGTCTGGAGGTGTGGTCCCGGCGGTTGGACCTGGGCCGTCCGCACCCGCATCTGCTGCTGGTCGGTGTGGCTCCCCGGGCGTAACCCGCCGCCGCGCAAGCTGGGGCTGGCGCCGTCGGTCCCGTGGGGGCCCGCGACGCCCAGGCTGCCCCGCCCCGTACCCTCGGGGACATGGATGTGGGGCTGCGGCGCGAGCTCGAGGCGAAGGTGCGGGCCGGGGAGCGGCTCAGCTACGAGGACGGTGTGGCGCTCTACGCCTGCGACGACCTGGCCTGGCTGGGCGGCTTGGCCCACGAGGTGCGTACGGCGAAGAACGGGGACCGGGTCTTCTTCAACGTCAACCGGCACCTCAACCTCACCAACGTCTGCGCGGCGTCCTGCGCCTACTGCTCCTTTCAGCGCAAGCCTGGCCAGAAGGACGCCTACACGATGCGCCTGGAGGAGGCGGTGGC
The DNA here is from genome assembly GCA_049323135.1 of Actinomycetota bacterium. Lineage (GTDB taxonomy): Bacteria > Actinomycetota > Actinomycetes > JBMOMH01 > JBMOMH01 > JBMOMH01. The sequence continues at coordinate 2,045 of JBMOMH010000266.1, read as the reverse complement.
CCTGGCCCGGCAGATGGAGCCGGAGGGCATCACCGAGCTGCACATCGTCAACGGCCTGCATCCCACGCTGCCCTGGCGGTACTACCCGCGCAGCCTGCGGGAGCTGAAGGCCGCCCTCCCCGGGGTGGCACTGAAGGCGTTCACCGCCACCGAGATCCACTGGTTCGAGAAGATCTCCGGCCTGCCCGCCGAGGAGATCCTCGACGAGCTGATCGACGCCGGGCTGGAGTCGCTGACCGGCGGCGGGGCGGAGATCTTCGACTGGGAGGTGCGTCGCCAGATCGTCGACCACGACACCCACTGGGAGGACTGGTCGCGCATCCACCGCATCGCCCACGCCAAGGGGCTGCGCACGCCGGCCACCATGCTCTACGGGCACATCGAGGAGCCGCGGCACCGGGTGGACCACGTGCTGCGGCTGCGGGAGCTGCAGGACGAGACGGGCGGCTTCGTCGTGTTCATCCCGCTGCGCTTCCACAACGACAACAACCGCCTGTCCCACCTGCCCATGGCCACCGGCGCGCAGGCCCTGCAGACCTTCGCGGTGTCCCGGCTGCTGTTCGACAACGTCGACCACGTCAAGTGCTTCTGGGTGATGCACGGGTTGACCACGGCCGCGTTGGCCCTGAACTTTGGGGCCGACGACCTGGACGGCTCCGTCGTCGAATACAAGATCACCCACGACGCGGACGGTTTCGGCACCCCCTCGACCATGCACCGGGAGGACCTCCTGGAGCTGATCCGGGACGCCGGCTTCACTCCCGTGGAACGCAACACCCGCTACGAGACGATCCGGGTGTATGACGGGCCGGACCCGGACCGGCGCCGGGTCCCGCAGGACGTGTGGGCGTGAGCAGCGCACCGGCCTTCGTCCTCGACCCCGAGCTCACCCCGCGGCTGCGGGCGGCCCTGCTGGCCTGCTGGGTCGACGTCACCAACGCCGGCGGCGCCGTCGGGTTCGTGGCTCCGTTGACCGAGGCGGACGTGGCCCCCGTGGCCGAGCACGCCTTCGCCCGGCTGGCCGCGGGGCCCGACCAGCTGCTCGTGGCGTACGACGGGGCGGGTGAGCTCGCCGGGTGGCTGGTGTTCACCCCGCGGCCGAACCCGCTGATGCACCACTGGCGAACCCTGGTCCGCGTGCAGGTCCACCCTCGTTTCCAGGGACAGGGGTACGGCGGGGCGCTGCTGGCCGAGGCGGTGCGGCTGGCCCGGACCGCCGGCTGGTCCTTCCTGCATCTCACGGTGCGCGGCGGGACCGGCTACGAGCGGTTCTACCAGCGGTACGGCTTTGTCGAGGTCGGGCGGCTCCCCGGGGCCATCCGGGTGGGCCCCGGGGACGACCGGGACGAGCTGGTCCTGGTCTGCGCCCTCGACGGGGTGGCCTTGGACGCGGAGTCCGCGGCGTGATCGCGTTCTGGCGGTACACGCTGTCCCGGGCCGGCCTGTTCGCGCTGACCTTCGGGCTGCTCTACCTGGTCGCCGGGCGCCGGGTGGACGTGCTGCTGGTGGCCCTGCTGGCGCTCCTGGTCTCCGGGCTGCTCAGCTACGTTCTGCTGCGCGGACAGCGGGACGCCCTGGCCGCCCAGGTGGCCGAGCGGGCGCGCCGGGCGCAGCAGCGGATGGACGCGGCCACCCGGGCCGAGGACGACGCCGACGAGCGCCGCCGCCGGGAGTCGGGCGAGGGCTAGCGGGGCCCCAGCTAGGGCCAGCACTAGGCGCCAGGGAGGGGCTAGCGACCAAGGGTCGCTAGCCGCCTTTGGCGGGGGCGAAGCCCTGCTAGTTCTGGTTGCGGCCTAGTGCGCGCAGGGCGAAGCGGTGGTGTTGGCGGGGGGTGCCGGTGGGGTCCAGGGTGGGCGGGGGGTGGAACTGCGGGTAGCCGTTGGCGGCGAGGCTGATGGTCCAGCCGTGCCGGTGGATGTGCTGGTGGTGGTGGCGGCAGAGCAGGGTGCCGTTGGCCAGGGTGGTGGGGCCGCCGTCGGCCCAGTGGCGCAGGTGGTGGGCGTGGCAGGCGGCGGGGGGCCGGTCGCAGCCGGGGGCGGTGCAGC
>JBMOMH010000265.1:0-3887 GCA_049323135.1 Actinomycetota bacterium | reverse complement strand
CCCTGCTCGTCGACGGGCTGGCCATCTTCGCCGGGCTGGTGGGCGCCAAGCTCTGGTACGTCGCCTTGAACCCCCGGACCTGGCGCACCTCGATCAACGTGGGCTGGTGCATCCAGGGGTTCCTGGTCGCCGTGCCACTGGTGGCCGGGCTGCTGCTGTGGGCGTTCGGCCTGCCGGTGGGGCAGTTCCTCGACCTGACCACCCCCGGGGTGTTCTTCGGGGTGGCCATCGGCCGGGTGGGCTGCTTCCTCACCGGCTGCTGCGCCGGCCGGTGTACCCGCTCCCGGTGGGGCATCTGGTCCTCGGACCGTCGGGTTGGGGCCCGACGTATCCCCACCCAGCTCGGGGAGTCCCTCGCCGGGCTGGTCCTCGCCGTGGTGACGTTGCCGCTGGTGGTCGGCTACCGGCCGGCCGTGCCGGGCGGCATCTTCGTCGCCGCCTTCGCCGCGTACACCCTGGTCCGCCAGGCGCTGCTGCGGCTGCGCGCCGAGCCGCGCCGGTCGACGGTGGGGGCCCCGCTGACCGCCGCGCTGGCCAGCCTCGTGCTGCTCGTCGACATCCTGGTGCTGGCCTGGCCGAGGTGACCGACCGGTAGGCTCGGACCGGCGGAGGGAGTGTCCCGGTGGCGGTACGCAGCCTCGACAACCCGGCCCCGGTCGACCGTGGGCTCGGTGCGGTGGCCACCGTGCCGAACGCGCTGAGCCTGCTGCGCCTGCTCGGCGTACCGCTGTTCCTCTGGCTCGTGCTCGGCCCGCACGCCGACGGGTGGGCGCTGGCCGTGCTCGCCGTGGCCGGGATCACCGACTGGGCGGACGGGCACCTGGCCCGGCGCTGGCACCAGGAGAGCCGTCTGGGGGCGCTCCTCGACCCGGCCGTGGACCGCCTCTACATCCTGGCGACCGTGCTGGGGCTCACCCTGCGGGAGGTGATCCCGTGGTGGTTGGCGGTCGCGCTGGTGGCCCGTGACCTCACGCTGCTGCCCACCCTGCCGGTGCTGCACCGGCACGGGCACGGACCCCTGCCGGTGCACTTCCTCGGCAAGGCCGCGACGTTCAACCTGCTGTACGCCTTCCCGCTGCTGCTGCTCGGTGACGGGACGGGCGCGCTGGCCGCGGTGGCCCGCCCGGTTGGTTGGGCGTTTGCCATCTGGGGAACGGCCCTGTACTGGTGGGCAGGCGTCCTCTACCTCGCGCAGGTACGCCGGCTCGTGCGGGCCGGTGGGCCGCAGACGAAGGGAGGAGGCCGATGAGGGCCGTCGTGATGGCGGGCGGGGAGGGGACCCGGCTGCGCCCGATGACCTCGAGCCAGCCCAAGCCGCTGCTGCCCGTAGTCAACAAGCCGATCATGGAGCACGTGCTGCGGCTGCTCAAGCGGCACGGGTACGTCGACACCGTGGTCACCGTGCAGTTCCTGGCCTCCCTGGTGCGCAACTACTTCGGGGACGGCGAGGACCTGGGCATGCGCCTGCACTACGCGACCGAGGAGACGCCGCTCGGGACGGCCGGCAGCGTGAAGAACGCCGAGGAGGCGTTGCGGGACGAGCCGTTCCTGGTCATCTCCGGGGACGCCCTCACCGACATCGACCTGACCGACCTGGTCCGCTACCACCGGGAGCATGAGGCCCTGGTCACCGTCTGCCTCAAGCGGGTGCCCAACCCCCTGGAGTTCGGCATCACCATCGTCGGCGAGGACGGCCGGGTGGAGCGGTTCCTGGAGAAGCCCACCTGGGGGCAGGTGTTCTCCGACACGGTGAACACCGGCATCTACGTCATGGAGCCGCAGGTCTTCGCCTACGTCCCAGCCGGTGAGGTGGTGGACTGGTCTGCGGACGTGTTCCCCTCGCTGCTGGAGAAGGGCGAGAAGGTCTACGGCTACGTCGCCGAGGGCTACTGGGAGGACGTCGGCACCCAGGAGAGCTACCTGCGGGCCCAGGCCGACGTGCTCACCGGCAAGGTCGACGTGCACATCGACGGCTTCGAGGTGTCCCCGGGCGTGTGGGTGGCCGAAGGCGCCGAGGTCGATCCCGAGGCGGTGCTGCGCGGGCCGCTCTACATCGGTGACTACGCGAAGGTGGAGGCCGGTGCCGAGCTGCGCGAGCACACGGTCCTCGGCAGCAACGTCGTGGTCAAGAGCGGGGCCTTCCTGCACCGGGCCGTGGTGCACGACAACGTCTACATCGGTCCGCACACCAACCTGCGCGGCTGCGTCATCGGCAAGAACAGCGACATCATGCGCGCGGCCCGCATCGAGGAGGGGGCCGTCGTCGGCGACGACTGCGTCGTCGAGGAGGAGGCGATCCTCTCCGCGCAGGTGAAGGTGTACCCCTTCAAGACCATCGAGGCCGGCGCGGTGGTGCACCAGAGCGTGATCTGGGAGTCGCGGGGGCAGCGCAGCCTGTTCGGCCCCCGCGGCGTGTCCGGCATCATCAACGTGGAGATCACCCCGGAGCTGGCCGTCCGGCTGGCCAGCGCCTACGCCACGACCCTGAAGAAGGGCGCCTCGGTCACCGTCACCCGGGACGCCTCTCGGGGGGCCCGGGCGCTCAAGCGGGCGGTCATCGCCGCGCTCACCTCCAGCGCCATCGACGTGGTGGACCTGGAGTACGCCCCTCTGCCGGTGGCCCGCCTGCAGACCGCCCAGGGCAACGCCGGCGGCATCTACCTGCGGACCACGCCAGGGGTCCCGGACAGCGTGGACATCCTGTTCTTCGACGACCAGGGCGCGGACCTGTCCCAGGCCGCGCAGCGCAAGCTGGAGCGGGTGTTCAGCCGGCAGGAGTACCGCCGTGCCTTCCCCGGCGAGATCGGCGACCTGGCCTTCCCCGCCCGGGTGTTCGAGAGCTACGCCCAGGAGCTGCTGCGCCGGGTGGACACCTCCGGTGTCGCCGGCGCCGGGCTGAAGGTCGTCGTGGACTGCGCCGGCGGCGCCGCCTCCCTGGTGCTGCCCATGCTGCTGGGTCGGATCGGCGTGGAGGTCCTCACGCTGAACACCGGGATCGACGAGGCAAGCCCCACCGAGTCGGTGCGGGAGCGCCGGGCCGGCCTGGAGCGGCTCGGTGCCATCGTCGCGTCTGCCGGGGCGGCGTTCGGGGCCCGCTTCGACAAGGTGGGGGAGCGGCTGTCCCTGGTGGACGAGCGGGGCCGCGTCGTGGAGGACGACCGGGCCCTGCTGGTGGTGCTGGACCTGGTTGCCGCGGAGCGGTACGGCGGTCGGGTGGCGCTGCCGGTGACCACCACCCGGGTCGCCGAGCAGGTGGCCCGGTTCCACGGCGTGCAGGTGAGCTGGACGACGACCGCCCCCGACGACCTGTCCCGGGTGGCCGGGGAGGACGGGGTCGTCTTCGCCGGCGACGGGCGCGGCGGCTTCATCGTGCCCGAGCTGAGCACCGCGCTGGACGGGACCGCCGCCTTCGTCCGGCTGCTGGGCCTGGTGGCCCGCACCCAGCTGTCGCTGAGCCAGATCGACGGACGCATCCCGCAGGCGCACCGGGTCCGACGGTCGGTCCCCACCCCGTGGGCGGCCAAGGGCCAGGTGATGCGGGCCGTGGTGGAGGCGGCCGGGGACCGCGAGGTGGACACCACCGACGGCGTGCGGGTGGTGGAGCCCGACGGCGGCTGGGTGCTCGTGCTGCCCGACCCGGCCGAGGCGGTCACCCACCTGTGGGCGGAGAGCCTGGACGACGAGTCCGTGGACGCGCTGGTGGAGGCCTGGGCCCAGGTGGTGGAGCGCGCCGGTCGCTGACGCGGTCCCGCCGCGTCCCCGCCCGCGTGCGACGATGGCCGCGTGGTGGTGGGGCAGCGACCGGTGGGGATGCCGCAGGACCCTTCGCTGTCGCTGCTCGGGCAGCTGTCCCGCGAGGCCCTCGACGCCGGGTACGCCGCCGCCGC
>JBMOMH010000264.1:0-3912 GCA_049323135.1 Actinomycetota bacterium | reverse complement strand
GCCGGGTCGCCCCCTGGGTGGCTCTGGGAGCGGCCCTGCTGCTGGCGGTGCTGGTCGCCGCCCGGGCCGCCGCCACCGCCCGGCGTCGGTCCGGGACCGCCGCCACCGGCCGACGGCGGTCCGGGACCCGGGCGGCGCGATGACGGCTACGCTCGACGCAGGAGGTCGGCCCATGCGTGCGTTCACCGCGGCCGCGGTCCAGGTGCGGCCACTGTCCGAACCCCTCTCCGCCCCGTCGGTCAAGGCCAACCTGGAGCACGCCGCGACCTGGGTGGAACGCTGCGTTGCCGAGACCGGCGCCGAGCTCGTGGTGCTCCCCGAGTCCACCTCCACCGGGTTCACCCCGGACTGCTCCGCCGAGGAGCTGTGGGACCTGGCGAGCGAGGTCCCCGGGTCGCTGACCGAGGTGCTGCAGGACACCGCGCGGCGGCTGGGCACCCACCTGGTGTGGGGCACCTACGAGCGGGGCCCGCGGCGAGGGGTGGTGTACAACGCGGCCGTGCTGGCCGGGCCGGACGGGGAGATCCGCGGCGTCTACCGCAAGACGCACCCGTACTGCACCGAGCTGCGGGAGCAGGGCGGCTGGGTCACCGCCGGTGACGACGTGTGCGTGGTGCCCACCGACCTGGCTCGCATCGGGATGATCGTCTGCTTCGACGGGGACTTCCCGGAGCTGGCCCGGATCACCGCGCTGCGCGGGGCGGAGGTCCTGGTCCGCCCCTCGGCGCTGCTGCGGTCGGCCGACATCTGGGAGCTGACCAACCGGGCCCGGGCCTACGACAACCACGTGTACGTCGTCGGCGCCAACGCCGTGGGCATCGACCCGGGGGGCGTCCTGTACTTCGGCAACTCCATGATCGTCACCCCGGTCGCCGAGGTCGTCGCCCGGGGGAGCAGCCACGAGTCCTGGGTCGCCGCCCGGCTGGACCCGCAGCGGGCGCTGGCCGCACTGACCCCCGGCTCCAGCGTGCCGCAGGGCTTCGACCACCTCGCCGACCGCAACCTGGCGCTGATCCGCCGCCATCTGGACGTGCTCGCCGGGGAGGGCGCCACGGGCTTCCCGTACCGGCGCCCGGCGTCGTAGCCACCGCGGCGGGGAGGCGGGGTGGCGGCGGAGCGGCGGCGGGTCCGTGTCGGCGTGGACACCGGGGGCACGTTCACCGACGCGGTGGCGGTGGACGAGGCGACCGGGGACCTGGTCACCACCAAGACCCCGTCCACCCCCGCGAACCCGGCCGAGGGGTTCCTCACCGCGGTCCGCCGGGCCCTGGACCTGCTCGGCGCGGACGGGGCAGACCTGGTGGCGGTCAGCCACGGCACCACGGTGGCGACCAACCAGCTGCTGGAGGGCCGGCTCGGCGACCTCGGCTTCGTCACCACCGAGGGGTTCGCCCACCTGCTGGAGATTGCCCGGCAGTCGGTGCCCGACGGCTACGGCAACAGCTACTTCTGGGTCAAGCCGCCCCGGATCGTGCCCGCCGACCGGGTGCGCACCGTCGCCGGGCGGCTCGGCCCGGACGGGGCCGAGGTGCGCCCCTTCGACGAGCCCGGTGCCGTCGCCGTCGCCCGGTGGCTGCGCGACCGGGGCGTGGACACGGTGGGGGTCTGCTTCCTGCACGCCTACGCCAACCCGGCGCACGAGCAGCGGATGCGGGAGGTGCTGGCCCGCGAGCATCCCGCGGCGACCGTGTCGCTGTCCCACGAGGTGCTGGCCGAGTACCGCGAGTACGAACGCAGCATGACCACCCTGGTCGACGCCGCGGTCAAGCCGGGGATCCGCCGCTACCTGGCCCGGCTCACCGCCCGACTGGCGGACCTGGTCGCGAGCTCCGGCGGGGCCGCGGTGCCCTGCTACGTGATGAAGTCCAACGGCGGGGTGCTCTCCGCCGACGAGGTGGTCCACCAGCCGATCAGCACGGTGCTGTCCGGGCCGGCGGCGGGGGCCCTCGGTGCCGCGGTGGTGGCGGGGCAGGCTGGGGTCCCCAGCGTGCTCACCCTGGACGGCGGCGGCACCTCCACCGACGTGGCCGTGGTCGTCGACGGCCAGCCGGCGCTGACCACCGAGGGCACCGTGGGCGGGTACCCCTGCCGGGTCCCCATGGTCGACGTGGTCACCGTGGGCGCCGGCGGCGGGTCGGTGGCCTGGTTCGGGCCGGATGGTGCGCTGAGGGTGGGCCCCCGCTCGGCCGGGGCCGAGCCGGGGCCGCTGTGCTACGGCCGGGGAGGGACGGAGGCGACCGTCACCGACGCCCACCTGGTGCTCGGCCGGATCCCGCCGCACCTGCTCGGTGGGGAGGTGCCCCTCGACCCGGCCGCCGCCCGGGCCGGCCTGGCCGCCCTGGCCGACCGGCTCGGCGGGTCTGTGGAGCAGGCGGCCGCGGGGGTGCTCGAGCTGTCCGCGTGGACCCAGGCCAACGCGCTGCGCCAGGTGACGGTGGCCCGCGGGGTGGACGTGCGGGACTTCACCCTGGTCACCTTCGGCGGCTCCGGCTCGCTGCTGGCCTGCCGGCTGGTTGACCTGCTGGGGCTGCGCGGGGTGCTGGTGCCGCTCGACCCGGGCAACCTCTCGGCGTACGGGCTGCTCACCGTGGACGTGCGCAACGACTACGTGCGGACCGCGGTGAGCCGGCACCGCGCGCTTGACCTGGCGGCCACCACCCGGCGGTACGCCGACCTGCACGCCGCCGCGGACGCCGCGCTGGCCCGGGAGGGGTTCGCGCCGGAGCAGCGCCGGTTCGTCCGCAGCGCCGACCTGCGCTACCGCGGGCAGGCCTTCGAGGTGCGGGTGCCCGTGGCCGACGGCCCGCTGACCGACCAGGGGGCCGCCGTGGCGGTGGCGGCCTTCCATGCCGAACACCGCCGGCTGTACGGCTACCACTTCCGGGACGACCCACGCCAGGAGGTGGAGTGGGTGAACCTGCGGGTGAGCGGGATCGGGCCGATCCGCCGGCCCCGGCCGCGGACCGTCCCGCCCGGCGCCGGGGCCGCCGCGGCCGGCCGGGGCTGCCGGCCGGTGTGGTTCGACCGGTGGCTGCCCACCCCGGTGTACGACCGGGCCCGGCTTGGCGCGGGGGACGAGGTGGTCGGCCCCGCCGTGGTGGAGGAGTTCGGCGCCACCGTGCCGGTCCACCCCGGCTACCGGGCCCGGGTGGACGGCCACGGCAACCTGCTGCTCGGGCCGGTGGGCACCCCGTGACGGCCAGCGTCGACCCGGTCCTCGTCGAGGTGGTCGCCGGCTACCTCGCCTCGGTGGAGAAGGAGGTCGAGACGGCGATCGGGCGGACCTCCCGCTCCCCGATGATCCGCGACGCGCACGACTTCCGGGCCGGCATCCACGACCGCCGCCTGCGCAAGCTCACCGGCCGCTCCTACTCCGCCCTGGTGCACCCGGTGGTGCGGGACTTCCCGGTGGCGACGATGCGCCCGGGCGACGTGTTCTTCCACAACGACGTGTACCTGTCCGAAGGAGGCATCGGGCACCTGCCCGACCTGTGCGTCACCGTCCCGGTCTTCCACGACGCTGGCGGCGGGTCGGCGGTCGTGGCGTTCGTGCAGGCCTTCGGCCACCACGACGACATCGGGGGGTCGGTCCCCGGCTCGATGCCCTCGCACGCCACCAGCGTGTTCGAGGAGGGCCTCATGGTCCCGCCGATCCGGCTGTGGGACGCCGGGGTGCGCAACGAGGCCGCGCTGCGCATCATGACCCGCAACTCGCGCACGCCGGACTCGCTGGCCGCCGACCTGGACGCCGAGTGCGCGGCCTGCCTGATGGGGGCCCGGCGGCTGGCCGAGCTGTTCGACCGATACGGCCAGGGGCCGGTCGAGGCGGCCTTCGACGCGCTCCTCGACCGGACCACCGAGACCTTCCGCCGCGAGCTGCTGGCCCGGATCCCCGACGGCAGCTACGTCTGG
>JBMOMH010000263.1:0-3924 GCA_049323135.1 Actinomycetota bacterium | reverse complement strand
CGGCACCATGCTGCTCGGCGCGGCCACCGCCGCCGGCCTGCAGGCCCGCTACGCGGCGACCGACCTCGCCGAGCCGGGCCACCGGGCCCGGGCGTTGTCCGCCGTCGTGTGGGCGACGACGGTGGGGGCCGTCCTCGGCCCGAACCTGTCCGATCCCGCCGGCGGGATTGCCCGCTCCGCCGGGCTGCCGGTGCTCGCCGGGCCGTTCGTGTGGTCGGCGATGACCTTCGCCGCCGCCGCGGTACTGCTGGCCGCGCTGCTGCGACCGGACCCCTTGCTGCGCGCCCGCGCACTACGCCCGCTGACGGAGCCACCCGCCCAGCGCCTCCCGGTGCGGGCGGCGCTGGCCCTCGTGGTGCGGTCCCCCGTGGCCCGGATGGGGCTCGCGGGCATGGCCGTGGGTCACGCCGTGATGGTTGCGGTGATGACGATGACGCCGGTCCACATGCTGACCGGGGGCGCGACGCTGGCCGGCGTCGGCGTGGTCATCAGCGCCCACGTGGCGGGGATGTACGCGCTGTCCCCACTCACCGGCTACCTCGTCGACCGACTCGGCGGCCGCCCGGTGGTGGTGCTCGGGGGCGTGGTCCTGCTGCTGGCCGTGGGCGTCGTGGCCACCGCGTCCCCGCACGCCGACCTCGTCCTCGCCCTGGGCTTGTTCCTGCTCGGTCTGGGCTGGTCGGCCACGCTGGTGGCCGGTTCCACCCTGCTGACCGAGGGCGTGCCGCTGCCGGCCCGGCCGTCGGCCCAGGGGGTCGCCGACCTGGTCATGGGGTTGGCTGGCGCCTCGGCCGGGGCCGCCGCCGGGGTGGTGATGGGCCTGGCCGGCTATCCCGTGCTGGCCCTCGCGGCAGGCGCGACGGTCCTGCCGCTGCTGCTCGTGGTCCTGACCGGCTCGGCGTACGTTCCACGCCCTCGTCGATGGCCGGGCAAGCGGTAAGTCCCAGGGGGCGTCAAGAACCTCCAGCTCGGCCGACCTCGATCCGCCCGGTCTCGGGGCCGAGCCGGGTGCCGCCAATGTCCACCAACGCACGTTGCGGGCGGAGGCGTCCGACGGAGCATGTTTTGGAGGAGGTCGTGGAGCCGCTGATCATCGCCAGCGCTCGCAAACACGGGATCGCCGCGGACGACATCCTCCACGCGGTCAACCACCTGGTCCGAGTACGGCCCAGTCCTTGTGCACGCGATGACCGCCCGCAGTAGGTACTTGAGGTGATGCCCATGCCCCGCACATGCCATCCGTGACGCGGTCACCCAGCGCGCGGCCACCGAGCGTCGGGTTGCCGAAGCGGTCATCGCAGCCCACGGAGCGGGAGTCTCCTGGTCTGCTATCGGCGGCATGCTCGGCACCTCCGGTGAGGCAGCTCGAAAGCGCTACGGCGGTCGACGGGCCAAGTCCGCGTAGCAGGTTGGCCCCAGCTGCGCGCCGCATCGAACCTGGTCGACCAAGATGCGGACGGCCTTCGGTATCCAGTCCGTCGGGGGTCAAGTATGGGCCGGCGCGCCGGACCATTGCCGGCAGTGATCGGACGTGGTGGCGATGACCGAGTTCGTCGACAAGCTCGACGTCGTGGGCAGGTTCGACGTGGGACTCGGCGGCACCCCACTGCCGCCTCGACCGCAGGTGACCCAAGCCTCCGGCTGGCCCCCGAAGTACCTGGGTTCCACTCAGTACGTCGGTCGGTTCGCGTCGACAGACCCACCGCCGGCCACCCGGTGCCGGTCCTGCCTGGCGGCTGGTCGTCCCGCGTGTCGCACCCTGATCGAACACGTGTTCGGCTAGGTTGGGGGCAACAGCAGGTCGTCCACAGGAACACCGGCGGGACTTCAGGACTGTCGGTGCTCGCCCGTAGCGTCCTGCTCGACCACCGGAGCCGTGCGCGGCCACGGAGGTCAGCGTGTGGTTCCGATGCCCGTTCCCAAGGACCGTCCCAACAACCTGGCGGGGTGCACACCATGGCAGCAGTGGATCGCGAGAAGGCCCTCGACACCGCGCTGGCCCAGATCGAGCGGCAGTTCGGCAAAGGCTCGGTGATGCGTCTCGGCGACGAGGCGAGGGCCCCTGTCGAGGTGATCCCCACCGGCGCCATCGCGCTGGACGTCGCGCTGGGCATCGGTGGCCTGCCCCGCGGCCGGGTGGTGGAGATCTACGGCCCGGAGAGCAGCGGCAAGTGCCTCACCGCGGACACCCTGGTATGGACCGACCGAGGGTTGGAGACCGTGGCGGAGATCTTCCACCGGTGCGGCCTGCCCACCGGCGTCGCGGTGCGCACCACCGACGTACGGGACCTGGGGGTACGGGTCGTCAACGAGCGTGGCGAGCTGGAGCCGGTGCACGCGCTTACCCACAACGGCCGCCAGCCGGTGTTGCGCGTCACGCTTACCTCCGGGCGTACGGTCACGGTCACCGCCAACCATCCGCTCCGGGTCCTCGACGCGGCCGGTCGGCTGCTCTGGCGCCCCGCCGGGCAGCTCGCGGTGGGCGACCTGCTCGCCTCCGCGCTGTTCGGCGCCGAGGAGGCGGCGGGTGGCTGGTGGTCGGCCGTGGAGTCTGCCGGGCCACCGGTCACCGAGGTGAGCGAGGCAGAGGCGACCGAGCTCGGCCGTCAGGTGGGGGCCCGGTACGCCGCCTCCGGAGGGTCGGGATCTGCGGCTGGCGCGGAGCCGGCGGCCGCCTGGGGCCTGGCGCCCGGCCCGGGGCTGCCCCGGCGGCTGCGGCTGGCCGGGGCCAAGGCGCAGCGGACCTTCCTCGACACCCTGCTCGACGCCGCGGACACGGCGGATGGGTCCACCCTGGCCCTCGCCGGCCTGCCCGAGACGCTGGCACGCGAGCTGCAGGTGCTGCTCTACGGCCTGGGTACGCCGGTGACCCTGACCGGGTCCGACGGCGACGGCTGGACCCTGCAGGGGGGCGCGGCGACGAGCCGCGGCGGGCGGACGGTGACGGTCGGCGGGATGGGCTACCGCTACGAGGCGGTGGTCGCCGTGACGGCGGTGGGGGAGCAGCCCACCTTCGACCTGGCGTTGCCGGACACCCACAGCTTCCTCGCCAACGGCCTGCTCAGCCACAACACCACCGTCGCGCTACACGCCGTCGCCAACGCCCAGCGCAGCGGTGGCATCGCGGCATTCATCGACGCCGAGCACGCCCTGGACCCGGACTACGCCCGCCGGCTGGGAGTGGACACCGACGCCCTGCTGGTCTCGCAGCCGGACACCGGTGAGCAGGCGCTGGAGATCGCCGACATGCTGATCCGGTCCGGGGCCCTCGACGTCATCGTCATCGACTCGGTGGCCGCGCTGGTGCCTCGAGCCGAGATCGAAGGCGAGATGGGGGACAGCCACGTGGGCCTGCAGGCGCGGCTGATGAGCCAGGCGCTGCGCAAGCTCACCGGGGCGCTGAGCCAGTCGAAAACGACCGCGATCTTCATCAACCAGCTGCGAGAAAAGGTGGGCGTGATGTTCGGCAGCCCGGAGACCACCACCGGCGGCCGGGCCCTGAAGTTCTACGCGTCCATCCGGCTGGACGTCCGGCGCATCGAGACGCTCAAGGACGGCACGGAGGCGGTGGGCAACCGAACCCGGGTCAAGGTGGTGAAGAACAAGATGAGCCCGCCGTTCAAGCAGGCCGAGTTCGACATCCTCTACGGGCAGGGCATCAGCCGGGAGGGTGGGCTGATCGACCTGGGCGTCGAGCAAGGCATCGTCCGCAAGTCCGGTGCCTGGTACACCTACGACGGGGACCAGCTGGGGCAGGGCAAGGAGAACGCCCGTGCATTCCTGCGGGACAATCCTGACCTCGCCGACGAGATCGAGAAGCGGATCAAGGAAAAGCTCGGCATCGGCCCGCGGATCGACGTCGAAGTCGGGCTCACCGTGTCATGACCGGGGCCAAGACCGGGGCCAAGACCGGGGCCAAGACCG
>JBMOMH010000262.1:0-3990 GCA_049323135.1 Actinomycetota bacterium | reverse complement strand
CCATCAGCCCGTCACCCGCAAGCCCGCCCTCAATCCCGTCCTCAGGGCCGCCCGCAAAGCGGCCCTCATCGGGGACCCAGGGACCACCGGGGCCCGGTGGGGGTGTCCTCGACCTGCACCCCGCACGCCGCCAGCTCGGCCCGTAGCGCGTCGGCGGCCGCGTAGTCCCCGCGGGCTCGGGCCGCGGCCCGCTGCCCCAGGGCCAGCTCGACGAGCCGGCCCACCACCTCGCGCAGGTCCGGCCCGGCGCCCGCCGCGTCGGACCACGGCGCGCCGAGCGGGTCCAGGCCGAGCGCGTCGAGCATGCCGCGGACCTCGGCCAGCGCCCGGCGTACGCCGTCCTTGTCCCCCTCGGCGAGGGCGGCGTTGCCGTCGCGGACCGCGGCGTGGGTGATCGCCAGCGCGGCGGGCACCGCCAGGTCGTCGTCGAGGGCCGCGACGAACCCGTCCGGCTGCGGGCCCGGCTCCCCCGGGCCGACCAGGTCGGCGGCCCGCTGCACGAAGCCCTCCAGCCGCCGGTAGGCCGCGGCGGCCTCGGCCAGCGCCGCGTCGCTGTAGGCCAGCGCGGAGCGGTAGTGCGGGGCGGCCAGCCAGTAGCGCAGCTCGACGGGGCGCACCCGCGCCAGCACCTGGTCGACGAGCAGCGAGTTGCCCAGCGACTTGCTCATCTTCTCCCCGGCGGTGGTGACCAGGCCGTTGTGCAGCCAGTACCGGGCGAACGGGTCACCGGCGGCGCGGGACTGGGCCAGCTCGTTCTCGTGGTGCGGGAACACCAGGTCCAGCCCGCCGGCGTGAATGTCGAAGGCCGGGCCGAGGTAGCGGGTGGCCATCGCCGAGCACTCCAGGTGCCAGCCGGGTCGCCCTGGGCCCCAGGGGGTGTCCCACGCCGGCTCGCCCGGCTTGGCCCCCTTCCACAGGGTGAAGTCCACCGGGCTGCGCTTGCCGGGGGCGGCGCTCTCGCCCTGGACCATGTCCGCCGGGCGCTGCCCGGACAGCTCGCCGTACGCCGGCCAGGAGGCGACGTCGAAGTAGACGTCCCCCGCGGCGGCGTACGCGTGCCCCCCGGCGAGCAGCCGCTGGATGAGGGTCACCATCTCCGGGATGTGCCCGGTGGCCCGGGGCTCCACGGCCGGGGGGAGGCAGCCCACCGCGTCGTACGCCGCGGCGAAGGCCCGCTCGTGCCGGGCGGCCAGCCGCCAGAAGGGGACGCCCTCGTGCGCGGCGTTGTGCAGGATCTTGTCGTCGATGTCGGTGACGTTGCGGCACAGGATGACGTCGACGCCCTGGCGGGCCAGCCACCGGTGCAGCACGTCCAGGGTCACCGACGCGCGCAGGTGCCCGACGTGCGGCGGGGCCTGCACCGTGGCACCGCACAGGTAGATGCCGGCCCGTCCCTCGACCAGCGGGACGAACGGGCGGACCGCCCGGGTCGCGGTGTCGTACAGCCGCAGCGCCACCCCGTCAGCCTAGGCCCTGCGCCCGCCCCCTCCCCCCTTCGTAGCGATCATGCAGGTCTGAACGTCAACTTCTGCATGATCGCTACGAGGTTTACGAGGGGGTGGGGAGCAGCAGGGCGGTGGCTACGGCGGCCAGGCCCTCGCCGCGGCCGGTGAGCCCCAGCCCGTCGGTGGTGGTGGCGCTGAGATGCACGGGGGCGCCGCACGCCGCCGAGAGCACCCGCTCGGCCTCGGCCCGCCGCGGCCCCAGGCGCGGAGAGGGCCCGACCACCTGGACGGCGACGTTGCCGACCAGGTACCCCGCCGCCCGGACCCGCCGTGCCGTCTCGGCGAGCAGCTGGGCGCCCCCGGCCCCGGCCCAGGCGGGGTCGTCGGTGCCGAACTGGCTGCCCAGGTCGCCCAGCCCGGCGGCGGACAGTAGCGCATCGCAGGCGGCGTGCGCGGCGACGTCCCCGTCGGAGTGCCCGGCCAGCCCGGCCGGCTCCTCCGGCCAGGACAGCCCGGCCAGGTGCAGCGGCCGCCCGGGGTGGAAGGGGTGCACGTCCAGGCCCACCCCCACCCGGGGCAGGGCCGCGGGGCCCTCAGCGGACACCGGCCGCCCGCCGCTGCTCGAGCACCGCCTCGGCCAGGAGCAGGTCCAGCGGTCGGGTGACCTTGAAGGCCTCCTCGGCGCCGGGCACCACCCGCACCGGTACACCGACCCGCTCCACCAGCCCGGCGTCGTCGGTGACGTCGACGACGCCGTCGTCGCAGGCGGCGGCGTGCGCCGCCTCGAGGACGTCCCGGACGAACCCTTGCGGCGTCTGTACGGCGCGCAGCGCGGCGCGGTCGAGGGTCTGCGCCACCGCCCCGGTCGCGTCGACCCGCTTCACCGTGTCGGTGACCGGGAGCGCGGGGACCACGGCTGCTGCGCCGGCCCGGACCGCGGCCGCAACGGCGTCGACCAGGTCGACGGGGGTGAGCGGTCGGGCGGCGTCGTGCACCAGCACCACGTCGACGTCGGGGGGCAGGGCGCGCAGCGCGCGGCGTACCGACTCCTGCCGGGACGAGCCGCCGGGTACCACAGCGACCTCGGCCCCCACCTGGTGCCCGGCCAGCAGCTGGCGGACCCGGTCCACCTGGTCGGGGGGCGCGGCCACCACCACCCGGTCGACGGAACGGGCCCGGGACAGCAGGGTCACCGCGTGGACCAGCATCGGCACCCCGCCCAGGTCGCGCAACGCCTTGGGCGTGCCGGGCCCCAGCCGCTCGCCGCGCCCGGCGGCCGGGACGATCGCCGCGGTACCCACCGGTGGCCCCGGGCCGCCGAGCGCCCGGGGCTAGGCGGTGAGGATCTCGTCGAGGACGGCCTCGGCCTTGTCCTCGTTGGTGTTCTCGGCCAGCGCCAGCTCGGAGACGAGGATCTGCCGGGCCTTGGCCAGCATCCGCTTCTCCCCGGCGGACAGGCCACGGTCCTTCTCCCGACGCCACAGGTCCCGGACCACCTCGGCGACCTTGATGACGTCCCCGGAGGCCAGCTTCTCCAGGTTGGCCTTGTACCGGCGCGACCAGTTGGTCGGCTCCTCGGTGTACGGCGTCCGCAGCACCTCGAAGACGCGGCTGAGCCCCTCCTCGCCGACGACGTCCCGGACCCCGACCAGGTCCACGTTGTCCGCGGGGACCCGTACGGTCAGGTCTCCCTGGGCGACCTTCAGCACGAGGTAGAGGCGTTCCTCGCCTTTGATCGTGCGGGTCTCGATGGCTTCGATGAGCGCGGCCCCGTGATGGGGGTAGACGACAGTCTCGCCGACCTGGAACGTCATATCTCGCAGACCCCTTCCGTGGCCTCCAGGGTAACACGCGCCGACCGCCCGGGGAACGACCTCGGCCTACGTTTGCGCAGGTCAAGGGCTTGACAACGAGGGTACGGGCGTGCTGCTCCCATACTGGCCCGATGACCGGCCCGCCGACCCGGGCCCTGGCCCTGCTGCAGGCCGCGCACCCGCTGCCCGCGCTGGCGGTGACCGGGGCAGCCGGCGCGCTGGCCGCCGGCGCCGGTCAGCCGGCCTCCGGGGTGCTGCGGGCGGTGCTGATGGTGCTGGCCGGCCAGGCGTCGATCGGCTGGAGCAACGACGCCTGGGACTGGCGCCGGGACGCCGCCGCCGGACGCCAGGACAAGCCGGTGGCCCGCGGCGCGGTGGGCCCGCGCCCGGTGTGGCTGGCCGCGGTGGGCGCGGCCGGGCTGTGCGTGCCGCTGTCCCTGTGGTACGGCGTGGCCGCCGGCCTGGTGCACCTGGTGGCCGTCGCGTCCGCCTGGGCCTACAACCTGCGGCTGAAGGCCACCGCGTGGTCCTTCGCGCCGTACGCGCTGAGCTTCGGGCTGCTGCCCGTCTTCGTGGTGCTCGGCCTGCCCGGGACGCCGCTGCCCCCGTGGTGGGCGGTGGCCGCCGGGGCGCTGCTCGGCGTCGGGGCGCACCTGGCCAACGCGCTGCCCGACCTCGCCGACGACCTGGCCCCCGGGGTCCGTGGCGCCCCCCACCGGCTGGGCCCGGGG
>JBMOMH010000261.1:0-4004 GCA_049323135.1 Actinomycetota bacterium | reverse complement strand
CGGCCGGGGCTCGTCGACGTGACCGACACGCCGCGGCTCGCCGCGGCGGCGGTGGCGGCCGGCGCCGACGGGGTGTTCCTCGGCGCGCGGGCGACCGAGCCGGCGGTCGCCGCCGCGGTCGCCGCGGCCACCGCGCTCACCCCACTGGTCCGCCCGGTGGCCCCCGCCGGCCTGGCCGAGTGCCGCGAGGCCATCGACCGGGTGGACGCCACCCTGGCCGTGCTGCTGGACTACCGGGCCGCGCTGGCCGGCGCGGTGCAGCGGCACAAGCCGGTGGGCGGCCAGGCGGGGCGCGACCCGGCCCGTGAGCGGGAGATCGTCCGGCGGATGGCCCAGCGCGCCCCCCGCCTCGGCGCCCGGCGCATCGGGGCGATCATGGCCGCGGTCATCGACGCCGGCCTGGACGCCGCGGCCGAGCCGGTCGAGCCGGCCGGTCCACCCCGGCGTGGGGGAGCCGCCGCTGTCGGCCCCGGCAACTAGAGTCGGGCCGGCACCAGGAACACCAAGGAACGGCACGGCGACGACGGGGAGGCGACACGGGCATGGCCGACTCGTTCGTGCACCTGCACGTGCACACCGAGTACTCCATGCTCGACGGGGCCGCGCGGCTGCCCGAGCTGTTCGCGGAGTGCGCCCGGCTGGGCATGCCCGCCCTGGCCATGACCGACCACGGCAACGTCTTCGGCGCCTACGACTTCTACCGCAAGGCCCGGGACGCGGGTGTCAAGCCGATCATCGGCATGGAGGCCTACGTCACACCCGGGACCAGCCGGTTCCAGCGCACCCGGGTCCGCTGGGCCGAGGGCGGGGAGGACGACGTCTCCGGCGGTGGGGCGTTCACCCACCTGACCCTGCTGGCCGAGACCACGGAGGGCATGCACAACCTGTTCCGCCTCGCCTCGCTGGCCAGCCTGGAGGGCTACTTCTACAAGCCGCGGGTCGACCGGGAGCTGCTGGCGCGGTACGGCCGCGGGCTGATCGCCACCACCGGCTGCCCGTCGGGGGAGATCCAGACCCGGCTGCGCATCGGGGATGTGGCCGGGGCCCGGCGCGCGGCGGGGGAGCTGCAGGAGATCTTCGGGCGGGACGGCTTCTTCTGCGAGCTGATGGACCACGGGCTGGACATCGAGCGGCGGGTGCGCGGCGGCCTGCTCGACCTGGCCCGCGACCTGCGGCTGCCGCTGCTGGCCACCAACGACCTGCACTACACGCACGCCCACCAGGCCGACGCGCACGAGGTGCTGCTGTGCGTGCAGTCCGGCAAGACCCTCGCCGACCCCAACCGGTTCCGGTTCGACGCCCGCGACTTCTACCTGAAGAGCCCGCAGGAGATGCGCACGGCGTGGGCCGAGCTGCCCGAGGCCTGCGACAACACGCTCTGGGTCGCCGAGCGCTGCGAGGTGACCTTCGCCGAGGGCGCCAACCTGATGCCCCGCTTCGCCGTACCGGAGGGGGAGACCGAGGAGTCGTGGCTGCGCCAGGAGGTGGCCCGCGGGCTGGCCCGCCGGTTCCCCGCCGGGGTGTCGCAGCGGCACCGCCAGCAGGCCGAGTACGAGGTCGGCGTGGTGTGCCAGATGGGTTTCCCCGGCTACTTCCTCGTCGTCGCCGACCTGGTCCGCTACGCCAAGGAGAACGGCATCCGGGTCGGACCGGGGCGTGGCTCGGCCGCCGGCGCCCTGATCGCGTACGCCCTGGGCATCACCGAGCTGGACCCGCTGGCCCACGGCCTGCTCTTCGAGCGGTTCCTCAACCCGGAGCGGGTCTCGCTGCCGGACATCGACATGGACTTCGACGAGCGCCGCCGCGGCGACATGATCCGCTACGCGACGGAGAAGTACGGCGAGGAGCGGGTCGCGCAGATCATCACCTACGGCACCATCAAGGCCAAGCAGGCCGTCAAGGACTCGGCCCGCGTGCTTGGCTACCCGTACGCGCTGGGTGACCGGATCACCAAGGCGATGCCCCCGTCGGTGCTGGGCCGGGACATCTCGCTGGCCGGCATCTTCGACGAGCAGAACGAGCGGTACGCCGAGGCGGCGGAGTTCCGTGCCTTGTGCGCGGCCGAGCCGGACGTGGCGCGGGTGGTGGCGACCGCCCGCGACCTGGAGGGGCTCAAGCGGCAGTGGGGAGTGCACGCGGCCGGGGTGATCCTCTCCCGCGAGCCGCTGGTCGACGTCATCCCCATCCAGCGGCGCGAGCAGGACGGCGCCATCATCACCCAGTTCGACATGGGGGCCTGCGAGGCCCTCGGCCTGCTGAAGATGGACTTCCTGGGCCTGCGCAACCTCACCGTCCTCGACGACTGCCTGACCAACATCGAGGCGAACCGTGGCCAGCGGCTGGTCCTCGAGGAGCTGCCGCTGGACGACGCGCGCACCTACGAGCTGCTCGGCCGGGGCGACACGCTGGGGGTGTTCCAGCTCGACGGCGGGCCGATGCGCGCGCTGCTGCGGGCGATGCGCCCGGACACCTTCGAGGACATCTCCGCGGTGCTCGCCCTGTACCGGCCCGGACCGATGGGCGCGGGCGCGCACACCGACTACGCGGACCGCAAGAACGGCCGCGCCCCGGTCACCCCGATCCACCCCGAGCTCGCCGAGCCCCTGGCCGACATCCTCGCCGACACCTACGGGCTGATCGTCTACCAGGAGCAGGTCATGGCGATCGCCCAACGGGTCGCCGGGTACTCGCTGGGCAAGGCGGACCTGCTCCGCCGGGCGATGGGCAAGAAGAAGAAGGAGATCCTGGAAAAGGAGTACGTCCCCTTCGCCGAGGGCATGCGGGCGGCCGGGTACAGCGACGAGGCCATCACCACGCTGTGGGAGATCCTGGTCCCCTTCTCCGACTACGCCTTCAACAAGGCGCACACCGCCGGGTACGGGCTGGTCTCGTACTGGACCGCCTACCTGAAGGCCAACTTCCCCGCCGAGTACATGGCCGCCCTGCTCACCAGCGTCAAGGACGACAAGGACAAGAGCGCGCTCTACCTCAACGAGTGCCGGCGGATGGGCATCAAGGTGCTGCCCCCCGACGTCAACGAGTCCGACGCGGACTACACCCCGCGGGGCACGGACATCCGGTTCGGCCTGTCGGCGATCCGCAACGTCGGCGGGCACGTGGTCGACGGGATCCTCACGGCCCGACGGGACAGGGGCCGGTTCGCCAGCTTCCCGGACTTCCTGGCGAAGGTTCCCCCGGCCGTGTGCAACAAGCGGGTCGTCGAGTCGCTGGTCAAGGCCGGCGCCTTCGACTCCCTGGGCCACACCCGCCGGGGCCTGCTCGAGGTGCACGAGCGGGCGGTGGACGCGGTGGTCGACGTGAAGCGCAACGAGGCGATCGGCCAGGACTCCCTCTTCGGCGGTGGGGAGGGCGAGGTGGCCGACGTCGCCCTGGACCTCCCCATCTCCCCCCGGGAGTGGGACAAGGCGGTGCTGCTCGGCCACGAGCGGGAGATGCTGGGGCTCTACGTCTCCGACCATCCCCTGCTGGGGGTCGAGCACCTCTTGGCCCGGCTCACCGACTGCTCGGTGGCCGCGCTGACCGGGGGCACCGTCGGGGGCGAGGAACGCGCCGACGGCACCGTGGTCACCGTCGGCGGCCTGCTCGGCGGGGTGCAGCGCAAGGTCACCCGCCAGGGCAGCCCATGGGCCATCGCGAACCTCGAGGACCTGGAGGGGTCGGTCGAGGTGATGTTCTTCCCCGCGGTCTACCAGCTGGTCGCGCCGCAGCTGGTCGAGGACGCGGTCGTCGTGGTCCGGGGCCGGCTGGACCGGCGCGACGACGTACCCAAGCTGGCGGCGCTCGAGCTCACCGTGCCGGACCTGTCCCCCGGGCAGCGGGGCCCGGTCGTCATCACCCTGCCCCGCAGCCGGTGCACCGCCCAGCTGGTCGACCGGCTCAAGGAGGTGCTGGCCACCCACCGGGGCACCACCGAGGTGCAGCTGCACCTGCAGGCCGACGGGCACACCCTGGCGATGCGGCTGGAGGACCGGTGGCGGGTCACC
>JBMOMH010000260.1:0-4013 GCA_049323135.1 Actinomycetota bacterium | reverse complement strand
CGACCGGTCGTGCGCCCGGTGGCGGTGCCGGCGGACCGGGACGACGCGGGTGGCCAGGACGGCCCGCCGGCCGACCGGGCGGCCCTGGCCAGCCGGGTGGAGGTGCTGCGGCACCGGGACGTGGCCCGGCTCAGCGCGGTGGAGCGGGAGCAGGTGGCCCGGCTCGTGGCGGCCCTCACCCCGGCCGGGCCGCAGCGGCTGTCCCGGCGGCGCCGCCCGTCCCGGCGCGGGCCGGCCTACCCGCGCCGCACCCTGCGCGCCATGCTCGCCCGCGGTGGCGAGCCGGACCGGCCGCGCCGGCACGACCGCACGGTGCGGCCGCGGCGGCTGGTGCTGCTGGTGGACGTGTCCGGGTCGATGACCCCGTACGCCGACCTGCTGCTGCGCTTCGCGCACGCCGCCTGCCGGGCCCGCCCGGGCACCGAGTGCTTCACCGTGGGGACCCGGCTGACCCGGGTCAGCCGGGAGCTGGCGCGGCGCGACCCGCAGGCCGCCCTCACCGCGGTGGCCGCCGCGGTCCCGGACTGGAGCGGGGGGACCCGGCTGGGGGAGGAGCTGAAGGAGTTCCTGGACCGGTGGGGGCAGCGGGGCCTGGCCCGGGGCGCGGTGGTGGTGCTGGCCAGCGACGGCTGGGAGCGGGGGGACCCGGCCCTGCTGGGCGCCCAGCTGGAGCGGCTGCGCCGGCTGGCCCACCGGGTGGTCTGGGTGAACCCGCACAAGGGCCGGCACGGCTACCTGCCGCTGACCGCCGGCATGCAGGCGGCCCTGCCGCACGTCGACGACCTCGTGGCCGGCCACTCCCTGGCCGCCCTGCAGCACCTCGTCGCCGTGCTGGCCCGCCCCTGACGCCGCCCGGCCCGTTCCGGGTGGCCACGTGTACCGGGTCAACCGGGCGGGAGGGGGGCGGACCGGGCGGCCCCGGCGAGGGCGTGGACGGCGTCCACGAACACCGCCAGGGGCGGGGTCACCAGGCCGGCCCCGACCTGGCCGGTGCCGGCCTGCCGGCCGGCGATGCCGGTGTCGATGACCGGCACCAGCCCGGTCCGCAGCACCGCGGTCACGTCGATCCCCGTCGGCGTGCCCCGGAAGTCCAGGACCGGCACCTGGAACACCGGGTGCTCGGCGAGGGTGATCTCGTACATGGACCGGGTTGCCGCCAGCGCGGCGGGCACGTCGCCCCCGATGAACCGGACGATGGCCGGCGCCGCCGCGAGGGCGAACCCACCGAGGCCCACCGTCTCGGTGATCGCCGAGTCGCCGATGTCCGGGTTGGCGTCGGCCGGGCCGAAGCCGGGCAGGTACAGCCCCTCCGGCACCGTCGCCGGTGCCGTGAACCACCGGTCCCCGGTACCGGACACCTGGATGCCGAAGTCGGTGCCGTTGCGGGCCATCGCCACGACCAGGCTGGACCCGGGGATGTCCCGGGCCGCGTCGGCGGCCAGCTTCGCCGCGGCCATCCCGACGTTGAGGAAGAAGTGGTCGTTGCCGTGCAGGAACCGCAGCGCCGCGGCCACGTCCGCGCCGCCGAGCCCGGCGTCCTCCGCGCCGGCCACCAGGTCCGCCGCCAGCTCGCGCACCAGCAGGGCGGTGGCCGCCCGGTTGCGGTTGTGCAGCTCGTCCCCCATCTGCAGCGCCTGGGCGATGAGGGCGCGGACGTCGAGCGGCCCGTGCCGGCGTACCGCGGCGGCGAGCAGCGGGCCCAGCACCCGGCCCATCCACTGCAGCCGGGCCAGCACCTCCGGGCCGAAGGCGCCGTACCGCAGCACCTTGCCCAGGCCCTCGTTCAGGCTGCACCAGGCCCGCCCCCCGGTGGCCGGGTCGGCCACCTCGAACAGCCACATGGACCGGCTGACCACCCCGGCCATCGGCCCTACCGCGCCCCGGTGGTGGCACGGCTGCCACCGCAGCCCCGCTCCCGCGGCCAGCCGGTGCGCTGCCTCCTCGGGGGTGGCGGCGAGGCCTTCCAGCAGCACCGCCCCGACGAGGGCTCCCCGCAGGGGGCCCGAGGCGCGGTCCCACTCCACCGGTGGCCCAGCGTGCAGGAGCTCCCCGGGGGCCAGGCCGAGGGCCTCGCCGGCCGGCCGTACGGCGACCAGCTGCGGGGCGGCGGCCAGCAGCCGGCCGACCGCGGTGGCGTTGGCCGCCTCGTGCCGGGGGTCCCCGAGCACCGCGGCCAGGGCGTCGGCGGTGCCCGGCGGCGGGGGTCGCCAGTCCACGGCCAGCTCGGCCACCCCCTGCGCCGCCAGGGCGTCGGCGAACAGCTGCGCGCCCACCGTGACGACCCGGGGGGCCCCGTCCAGCAACGGCGGCGGCGTCCCGTGGCCGGCCGGGGCGGGGGTCGCGGTCACCGCGCCGCCCCGGTGGCGAGGGCGACGGCGCGGTGCACCGCCGCCGCGTGCGAGGCGAAGACGTGGGCGCCGGCCGCGGACAGCTCGCCGGCCTGCCGGTCGCGGTCCTGCGGGTCGCCCGGGCTGCCGACCAGGGCCACCACCACGGCCAGCTCGCGGGAACCGCCCAGCGGCGAGCGGGCCGTGGCGCGGGCCGCCCGCACCGCGGGGGCGAGCTCGGCCGCCGGGTCGGGATGGGCCGCGTGGCCGAGCAGCACGTCGAGCAGCACCACCGCGCAGGTCGGGTCCTGCGCCTCGACGGCCAGCCGGTCCAGCCGCAGCGACCAGTCGATGATCGGGTGCGGCCGGCCCTGGGTGAGCTGGTCGTCCCCGAAGTCCACCACCACGTGACCCGCGGCCAACAGGTCCGCGCCCAGCGCCAGCCCCGGGTCCAGGGGCACGTTGGACCGGATCGGGCCGAGCCGGGGTCCGGCCAGCAGCAGTGCCTCCTCCGCCAGCGTGCCCCCGGCGTACAGGCCGCGTAAGGCGCCCGGCGCGGGCGGCGGGGCCGGGTTCGGAGCCCACGACGGCCACGGTGGAGGCTGCCCGCCGGCGGCGCGGACCGCCGCCTCAGCCGCCGCGGTGAGGTCTGGGCCGCCCGGCCCCAGCAGGGCCAGCACCACCGGCCGGCCCAGGTCGGCGGCCCGCGCGCTGACCGCGGCGCCGACCTCGGGCGCCGGCGGCTTGGCGACGACCACGACCACCTCGGTGGTCGGGTCGGCGGCGAGCAGGTCCAGGGCGGCCAGGGTGGAGCGGCCGCCGACCGGTCCGCTGAGGTCCCGGCCGCCCACGCCCAGGCAGTGGCTCACCCCGACCCCGGCGGCGTCCAGCAGACACATGACCTGCTGGGCCCCGGTGCCGGAGGCGGCCACCAGGCCCACCGGGCCGGGGCGGACCACGTTCGCGAAGCCCAGGCCGACCCCGCCGACCAGCGCGGTGCCGCAGTCCGGGCCCATGACGAGCAGGCCGCGGCGGGCCGCCTCCTCCTTCAGCCGGACCTCCTGCGCCAGCGGCACGTTGTCGCTGAACACGAGCACCGAGCAGCCGGCCCGCAAGGCGTCCATCGCATCCAGGAAGGCGTACCGCCCCGGGGTGGACAACAGCACCAGGTTGGCGCCGAGCCGGCGGGCCGCGGTCCGCACCGTGCGCGGCGCCGCCTCGGTCGCCCCGGCTCCGCCCCCCGGCGCGGTCGGGGCGGTGGCGAGCCCCGCGGCCACCCGGGACAGCGCCCGGTCCAGCGCCGCCGGGTCCGCCACGGCCACCGCCACCACCAGGTCGTCCGGGCCGGCCTCCGGAGGGCGGGGGAAGCCCAGGCCGGCCAGCAGGTCGAGGTTGAGCTCGGTGGCCATCGCCACCAGCGCCTGCGCCACCCCGGGTTCCCCGGCGACCTCCCGGCTGAGCTGCATCAGCCGCACCGAGTCCCGGTAGCAGCCGGGCCGGACCTCCAGGTGACGGGTCAGCATCGGGCGTCCTGGGACGCACGGGTGGGGTCCAGTGCGAGCAGCACCCCCCAGGCGAGTGCGGCACCCGAGCTGTGCCCCACCGCACACAGCCGGCCCAGCGCGACGACCGGGTCCGCCGCGCCGGCCAAGGCCCGCAGCAGGTCGGCCAGCTCCGGCCCGCACT
>JBMOMH010000259.1:0-4100 GCA_049323135.1 Actinomycetota bacterium | reverse complement strand
GAGAAGCGGCTGGAGGTCGCGCTCACCTACATCTACGGCATCGGCCGCACCCGGGCCCAGGAGACCCTCAACGCCACCGGGATCAGCCCGGACCTGCGGGTCCGGGACCTCGGCGACGACGAGCTGGTCCGGCTCCGGGACTGGATCGACGCCAACTACAAGATCGAGGGCGACCTGCGGCGCGAGGTCGCCGCGGACATCCGTCGCAAGGTCGAGATCGGCTGCTACCAGGGCCTGCGGCACCGCCGCGGCCTGCCCGTCCACGGCCAGCGCACCCACACCAACGCCCGCACCCGCAAGGGGCCGCGCAAGACCGTCGCCGGCAAGAAGAAGCCGGGCAAGAAGTAGCCGCAGTCCGTGTCCCCGGGCCCCCGGCCGGGCACGGCACCGACGACCTCCAGGAGCTAACCAGCCCATGCCTCCCAAGAGCCGCCAAGCGGGCCCCAAGAAGGTGCGCCGCAAGGAGAAGAAGAACGTCGCCCACGGGCACGCGCACATCAAGAGCACCTTCAACAACACCATCGTGTCGATCACCGACCCGATGGGCAGCGTCATCTCCTGGGCCAGCGCGGGCCAGGTCGGCTTCAAGGGCTCCCGCAAGTCGACCCCCTTCGCCGCCCAGATGACCGCCGAGGCGGCGGCCCGCCGCGCCATGGAGCACGGGATGCGCAAGGTCGACGTGTTCGTCAAGGGCCCCGGCTCCGGCCGGGAGACCGCGATCCGCTCGCTGACCGCCACCGGCCTTGAGGTCGGCTCGATCCAGGACGTCACCCCGGTGCCGCACAACGGCTGCCGGCCCCCCAAGCGCCGCCGCGTCTGAAGTTCAGGAGACACACCATGGCTCGATACACCGGCGCGGACTGCAAGCGCTGCCGTCGGGAGAAGCAGAAGCTGTTCCTCAAGGGGGCGAAGTGCGAGTCCCCCAAGTGCCCGATCGAGATCCGGCCATACCCCCCGGGTGAGCACGGGCGGGGCCGGACCAAGGACAGCGAGTACCTCCTGCAGAAGCGGGAGAAGCAGAAGTGTGCCCGCATCTACGGCGTCCTGGAGCGGCAGTTCCGCGGCTACTACGAAGAGGCCAACCGCCGCCAGGGCAAGACCGGCGAGAACCTGCTGCGCATCCTCGAGAGCCGGCTGGACAACGTCGTCTACCGGGCCGGGTTCGCCAAGAGCCGGGACATGGCCCGCCAGCTGGTGCGGCACGGCCACTTCCTGGTCAACGGTGCGAAGGTGGACATCCCGTCGTACCGAATCAGCGAGAACGACATCATCGAGGTGCGCCCCTCCTCGGTCGAGATGACCCCCTTCGTCGTCGCCCGTGCGGAGGCGGGGGAGCGCATCGTGCCGGCCTGGCTGGAGGTCATTCCCAACCGGATGCGGGTGCTGGTGCACGCCCTGCCCAGCCGCCAGGTCATCGACACGCCCGTGCAGGAGCAGCTCATCGTCGAGCTCTACTCGAAGTAGGGCTCGACCGCCGGCGGCCCCGCCACGGCCGCCCCGACCACCCAGGTACGCGACAGTCATATGGCGGACGTCGCGGGAAGGAAGTTCCAGTGCTCATCGCACAGCGTCCCACCCTCACCGAGGACGTGGTCTCTGCGACCCGTTCCCGGTTCGTCATCGAGCCGCTCGAGCCCGGCTTCGGCTACACGCTGGGCAACAGCCTCCGCCGGACCTTGCTGTCCTCGATCCCCGGCGCCGCGGTCACCAGCATCCGCATCGACGGCACGCTGCACGAGTTCAGCACCGTGGCCGGGGTCAAGGAGGACGTCACCGACCTGATCCTCAACGTCAAGGGCCTGGTGGTCTCCAGCGAGCACGACGAGCCGGTGACCATGTACCTGCGCAAGCAGGGTCCCGGCGAGGTGACCGCGGCGGACATCGCCCCGCCGGCCGGCGTCGAGGTGCACAACCCCGACCTGCACCTGGCCACGCTCAACGCCAAGGGCAAGCTGGAGATGGAGCTCGTCGTCGAGCGGGGGCGCGGCTACGTGTCGGCCGTGCAGAACAAGCAGCCGGGGCAGGAGATCGGGCGGATCCCCGTCGACTCGATCTACTCGCCGGTGCTGAAGGTGACCTACAAGGTGGAGGCGACCCGCGTCGAGCAGCGCACCGACTTCGACCGCCTGGTGGTCGACGTCGAGACCAAGCCCTCGATGCTGCCCCGCGACGCGATGGCCAGCGCCGGCAAGACGCTCGTCGAGCTCTTCGGGCTGGCCCGGGAGCTCAACGTCGACGCCGAGGGCATCGACATTGGGCCGTCCCCCAGCGACGCGGTCTTCGCCGAGCAGCTGTCCACGCCCATCGAGGAGCTCGAGCTCACCGTCCGCTCCTACAACTGCCTCAAGCGCGAAGGCATCGACACCGTGGGTGCCCTCGTCTCCCGCAGCGAGGCCGACCTGCTGGACATCCGCAACTTCGGTGCCAAGTCCATCGACGAGGTCAAGCTCAAGCTCGCCGGGCTCGGCCTGGCCCTCAAGGACAGCCCGCCGGGGTTCGACCCCAGCAGCGCGGTGGACACCTACGCCGCCGAGGACGACGACCAGGGTTACGCCGAGACCGAGCAGTACTGACGCGGGGCGGGCCGGCGTACCGGCCCGTCTCCGTCTCGACCTTCAGGAGAGCGAGTCCCATGCCCACCCCAACGAAGGGTCCCCGGCTCGGCGGCAGCCCGGCGCACGAACGGCTGCTGCTGGCCAACCTGGCCACCGCCCTGTTCGAGCACGGCCGGATCACCACCACCGAGGCGAAGGCCAAGCGGCTGCGCCCGTTGGCGGAGAAGCTCATCACGTACGCCAAGCGGGGCGACCTGCACGCCCGGCGCCGGGTGCTGACCGTCGTCCGGGACAAGGGTGTGGTGCACACGTTGTTCACCGACATCGGCCCCCGGTTCGAGGCGCGACAGGGCGGCTACACGCGCATTGTGAAGGTCGGGCCGCGCAAGGGGGACAACGCCCCCATGGCGGTGATCGAGCTGGTCGAGGCGCTGACCGTGGGCCAGCAGGCGGTCGGCGAGGCCGAGCGGGCGCGGGGCACCCGGTTCGCCCGGCGCCGGGGTCCCGCCGCCGCGGCCCCGGCCGAGGCCGGGACCCGAGCCCGCCGAGCCAGTGGCCGAGGCCGAGCCCGTGGCCGAGGCCGAGCCCGTGGCCGAGGCCGAGCCGGGCGCCGAGCCGCCCCCGGAGGAGGCGCAGCGCTGACCCAGCTGGTCCGGCTGCGGCTGGACCTCGCCTACGACGGCACGGAGTTCGCCGGGTGGGCCCGCCAACCGGGGCAGCGCACCGTGCAAGGGGTCGTCGAGGCGGCGCTGGCCACGGTCCTGCGCGTGGCGCCGGCGCCCGCGCTGACCGTCGCCGGCCGCACCGACGCTGGCGTCCACGCCCGTGGCCAGGTGGCCCACGTCGACGTGCCGGCCTCCGCCTGGGCAGCCCTGGGCGGGCCCGGACCAGGCGACCCAGCGGAGGCCCTCGTCCGCCGGTTGGCCCGGTTGCTTCCCATGGACGTCCGGGTGCGCCGGGTCGCCGCGGCGCCGGAGGGGTTCGACGCCCGGTTCTCCGCCCTGGCCCGGCGCTACGTCTACCGGCTGACCGACGACCCGGCAGGACCCGACCCGCTGCGCCGCCGGGACGTGCTGTGGCACCCCCGGCGGGTGGACGTGCCCCGGATGGCCGACGCCGGGGGCCGGCTGCTCGGCGAGCACGACTTCGCGGCGTACTGCCGGCGCCGCCCGGGGGCCAGCACGATCCGCCGGCTGCTGTCCCTGGCGGCCACCCGGCAGCCGGACGGGACCGTCGAGGTGGCCGTCGAGGCGGATGCGTTCTGCCACCAGATGGTCCGCTCCGTCGTGGGCGCCCTGCTGGCCGTGGGGGAGGGCCGCCGCCCGGTGGACTGGCCGTGGGCGGTCCTCGCCGGCCGGGTCCGCGACCCGGCGGTCAACCTCGTCCCGCCGCACGGGCTCACCCTGGAGGCGGTGCGCTACCCCGAGCCGGCCGCCCTCGGCGTACGGGCCGAGCAGGCCCGGGCCCACCGCCCACCCCCGCCCCCTCCCACCCCCGCCCCCTCCCCCTCCGCGTGAAGGCGTCCTTCATACCTGAAGTGAGTAG
>JBMOMH010000258.1:0-4109 GCA_049323135.1 Actinomycetota bacterium | reverse complement strand
GGTCGACCGCCACGCCCTCCAGGACCAGGGACGTGGCCGCCGGACCGGGCAGCTCCCCCGCCGCCTGGGACACGTTGAGGCCCACGCCGAGCACCACCGCCCCCGCCACCCGCTCGGCGAGCACCCCGGCCAGCTTGCGCCCCTCGACCAGCACGTCGTTGGGCCACTTCACCGCCGCCGCCACCCCCGTCACCCGCTGCACCGCCACCGCCACGGCGACCCCACCCAGCAGGGACAGCCACCCCCACCGGGCCTCGGGTGGCCCGGGGCGCAGCAGCACGCTGAACGTCAACCCGGCCCGGGGGGGGCTCACCCACGACCGGTCCAGCCGGCCCCGCCCGGCGCGCTGGCGCTCGGCCACCAGGACCAGCCCCTCCCCCGCCCCGCCCTGCGCGGCCAACGCCAGGTCGGCCTGGGTGGAACCGGTCTCGGCCACCACCCGCAGCTCCCGCCAGGGACCGGCCGGGACGGTCAGCGCTGCCGCCAGCGCCCGCCCGTCCAGCGGGGGCCGGCCGAGGTCGTCGTACGGCGGCCCGGACACGGGTGCAGACTAGGCCGGCCGAGACGGGAGGAGGCCGACCACGATGAGCGCAGCCGCGGCGCCGCCGCCGGAGCCCGGGCTGGACCCGCACACGACGGCCGGGCGGCTGGCCGAGCTCGAGCACCGGGTCTACGAGGCGGTCCACGCCGGCTCGCAACGAGCCGTCGACGCCCAGCACGCCCGGGGCAAGATGACCGCCCGGGAGCGCATCGACGCCCTGCTCGACCCCGGCTCCTTCGTCGAGACCGACGCGTTGGCCCGGCACCGAGCCACGGCCTTCGGCATGGCCGACCGGCGGCCCTACGGGGACGGGGTCATCACCGGGTACGGCACGGTGGACGGGCGGCCGGTCTGCGTCTTCGCCCAGGACTTCACCGTGTTCGGCGGCAGCCTCGGCGAGGTGTTCGGCGAGAAGATCGTCAAGGTGATGGACCTCGCCCTGAAGATCGGCTGCCCGGTGGTCGGCATCAACGACTCCGGCGGGGCCCGCATCCAGGAGGGGGTGGTGTCCCTCGGCCTGTACGGCGAGATCTTCTACCGCAACGTGCTGGCCTCCGGGGTGGTGCCGCAGGTCTCCCTGGTCATGGGGCCCTGCGCCGGCGGTGCCGTGTACTCCCCCGCCATCACCGACTTCACACTGATGGTCGACCGGACCTCGCACATGTTCATCACCGGGCCGGACGTCATCAAGACCGTCACCGGGGAGGACGTCGGCTTCGAGGAGCTCGGCGGGGCGCACACCCACAACACCCGGTCCGGGGTGGCGCACTTCCAGGCCGCGGACGAGGCCGACTGCCTCGACCTCGCCCGGGCGCTGCTGTCCTACCTGCCCAGCAACAACCTCGAGGACCCGCCGGCGTACGACGTCCCCGTGGTCCTGGAGACCACCGAGGAGGACCGGGAGCTGGACCGGCTGGTGCCCGACTCGGCCAACCAGCCCTACGACATGCACCGGGTGGTCACCCACGTCCTCGACGACGGGGAGTTCCTGGAGGTGCAGGCCCTGTGGGCGCCGAACATCGTCTGCGGCTTCGGCCGGGTCGAGGGGCGCAGCGTGGGCGTGGTCGCCAACCAGCCCCTGCAGTACGCCGGGACACTCGACATTGACGCGTCGGAGAAGGCCGCCCGCTTCGTGCGCACCTGCGACGCGTTCAACGTCCCGGTGCTCACCTTCGTCGACGTGCCCGGGTTCCTCCCCGGCACGGCCCAGGAGTGGGGCGGCATCATCCGCCGCGGCGCGAAGCTGATCTACGCGTACGCCGAGGCGACGGTGCCGAAGGTCACCGTCATCACCCGCAAGGCCTACGGCGGGGCGTACGACGTCATGGGCTCCAAGCACCTGCGCGCCGACGTCAACCTGGCCTGGCCCACCGCGCAGATCGCGGTGATGGGCGCGCAGGGCGCGGTGAACATCCTCTACCGGCGGGAGCTCGCCGAGGCCGCAGACCCCGACGCGCTGCGCGCCCGCCTGGTTGCCGACTACGAGGACCACCTGGCCAACCCCTACATCGCCGCGGAGCGCGGCTACGTCGACGCGGTGATCCCCCCGCACGAGACCCGGGTGCAGGTGGTCCGCGCGCTGCGGGCGCTGCGCACCAAGCGGGAGACGCTGCCGCCGAAGAAGCACGGGAACATCCCGCTGTGAGCGGCGGCCCGACCGGGCAGGGGGAGCCGCCGCTGCTGCGGGTGGTCCGCGGGGAGCCGACCGCCGAGGAGCTGGCGGCCCTGGTCGGCGTGCTGGCCGCGCTGGCTGCCCGGGCCGTGCCGGCGCCGGGCCGCACCCCGAGCGCCGGCGGTGTGGGGGGCTGGGCCGACCGGCGCGCCGGCGTACGCCGACCGCTCCCGCACGGCCCGGGCGGCTGGCGGGCGGCAGTCCGGGGCTGGTGACCGGCGGCCGGTCGTGGGCAGGGCAGCCGGGTTCCTGGAACGGGGAGCGGGCATAGCATGAGCGGACACCCGCCCCCCGCTACGCCTCCGGAGGTCCCCGTGCGCCTGCGACCGGCCGCCCTCCGCCCCGCCGTCGCCGCGGCCGCGCTGGCGCTGCTGGGTGCGGGCTGCGGCAGCACCCCAGCGGCGCCCACCTCGCTCGCGGCGCCCGCGACGTCCCGCACCGGCCCCGCCGCGAGCTCGCCCACACCGGGCTCGGCCGCCCCGACCAACGGCACGGCCGCCGCGCCCGCCGCCCCCGACCCGGCGGGCAGCTACCGCTTCACCACGGCGGGCCAGCTCAGCCCGGCCGTCGCCGGGGTCCCGGAGCGCGTGTACGTACCCAACAGCGGCGTGCCCGGCGCCAAGGCGAACCGCTGGACCCGCAACGGCAACGTGAACACCGTGTCGGTGATCGACCCGAAGACGTTCCAGGTCGTCGACCAGTACCCGGTGGGCAGGCTCCCACAGCACGTCACCCCGTCCTGGGACCTGAAGACCCTGTGGGTCGACGCGAGCGGCAGCAACCAGCTGGTCCCCGTCGACCCGAGGACGGGCAAGCCGGGTGCCCCGGTGCGGGTGGACGCGCCGTACAACCTGTACTTTTCCCCGGACGGCGCCCGCGCCTACGTGATGGCCGAGCGGCACAACCGGATCGACATCCGCGACCCGCAGACGATGGCGCTGCAGCGGTCGGTGCCGGTGCCGTGCCAGGGGATCAACCACGCCGACTTCTCCGCCGACGGCTCCTACCTGCTCGCCACCTGCGAGTTCTCCGGGGTGCTGATGAAGTTCGACGCGGTCACCCTGCAGGTCCTGGGCCGGCTCGACCTCGGGCGACCGGCGATGCCGCAGGACATCCGGCTGGGCCCCGACGGGCGGACGTTCTACGTGGCCGCGCTCGGGCTGAGCAAGGTACTGCTTGTCGACGGGGACACCATGCGCCAGACGGGGGCGGTCCCCACCCAGGCCGGCCCGCACGGCCTCTACCCGAGCCGGGACGGCCGGCAGCTCTACGTCGCCGACCGGATCGCCGGCGCCGTCTCGGTGGTCGACCTGGCGACCAACACGGTGGTGGCCACCTGGACCATCCCCGGCGGCTCACCGGACATGGGCGGGGTGTCCGCGGACGGCACCCAGCTGTGGCTGTCCGGGCGCGACGAGGACGCCGTGTACGTGCTGTCGACGACCGACGGGGCGCTGCTGGCCCGGATCAAGGTCGGGGCCAACCCGCACGGGCTGTCCGTGTTCCCGCAGCCCGGCCGTTACTCCCTGGGGCACACCGGCAACTTCCGCTGAGTCCGTCAAGGCCGGCCCAAGCCTGCCCGAGCCGGCCCAGGGTGCCCCAGGCCGGCCCAGGGTGCCCCAGGCCGGCCCAGGGTGCCCCAGGCCGGCCCAGGGCGCCGCAGGACGGCCCAGGGCGCCGCAGGACGGCCCAGCGGTGGCCCAACCGGGCCACCGCTGGCCCAGGTCGCCTCACAGGTCCCGCAGGACACTCAGTCCCCAGAGCTACCAACGGCCTGCGACCTTGTGGTAGTTTTTCTAGTCTATAGCCCATATTTTCTACCACAGACTCCCACCTCAGTCCAAAACGATGGGGTTGGAGGAGGCCACCGGGATCGGTGGGGCCGCTGGGACGTAC
>JBMOMH010000257.1:0-4132 GCA_049323135.1 Actinomycetota bacterium | reverse complement strand
GCTCGATGCTGCTGGGTTGGGCTGCTGGGTTGGGCTGCTGGGCTGGGGCTGGCGGGGTTGGGCTGGCCGGGTTGGGCTGGCCGGGCTAGAAGGACAGGCCGCCCTCCCGGGCCCCGTCGGCCAGCGCGGCGACCCGGCCGTGGTAGCGGTGCCCGCCGCGGTCGAAGACCACAGCCGCCACCCCGGCCGCCCGCGCCCGCTCGGCGACCAGCACGCCGACCCGGCGGGCCTTGGCCGTCTTGTCGCCGGCCCGCCCGCGCAGCTCGTCCTCCATGGTGGAGGCCGAGGCGAGGGTCACCCCGGCCAGGTCGTCGACGACCTGCGCGACCACGTGCCGGGCCGAGCGGGTCACCACCAGCCGGGGCCGCGCAGGGGTACCCGACACCTTCTTGCGCACCCGCAGGTGCCGGCGCAGGCGCGCGGCCCGCTGGGTGCTCCGGCCGGCCCGCGGCGAGACTGCGACAGCCATGACTACTTACCAGCCTTCCCGACCTTGCGGCGAACGACCTCGCCCTGGTAGCGCAGGCCCTTGCCCTTGTACGGGTCGGGCCGGCGCAGCTTGCGCAGCTTCGCGGCGACCTCGCCGACCTGCTGCTTGTCGATCCCCTGCACCTGGAACCGGGTCGGGGTCTCGACCTGGAAGCTGATCCCCTCCGGCGGGTCCACCAGCACCGGGTGGCTGAAGCCGAGGGCGAACTCCAGCGCGGCCCCCCGGGCCTGCACCCGGTAGCCCACGCCGACGATCTCCATGGTCTTCTGGTAGCCCTGGGTCACCCCGGTGACCATGTTGGCCACCAGGGAACGCGACAGCCCGTGCAGTGCCCGGCTGGTCCGCTCGTCGTCCGGCCGGGTCACCAGCAGCGTGCCGTCCTCGTCCCGCTGGATGCCGATGGGCTCGGCGAGCCGGTGCCGCAGCGTCCCCTTCGGGCCGCTCACGGTCACCTCCGGACCTTCGATGTCCACCCGGACCCCGTCGGGGACGGGGATGGGCAGCCGTCCGATGCGTGACATCGCGTGCGCTCTCCTCTCCCTGGTCCCGACCGTCACCAGACGTAGGCGAGGACTTCCCCGCCTACCCCGCGCTTGGCA
The DNA here is from genome assembly GCA_049323135.1 of Actinomycetota bacterium. Classification (GTDB taxonomy): domain Bacteria; phylum Actinomycetota; class Actinomycetes; order JBMOMH01; family JBMOMH01; genus JBMOMH01. Next base: position 3,043 of record JBMOMH010000257.1, on the reverse strand, counting down.
CACTGCCGGTCGGTGAGGACGCCCGACGAGGTCGAGATGATCGCCACCCCCAGGCCGCCGAGCACCCGCGGCAGGTTCGTCGACTTCGCGTAGACGCGCAGCCCCGGCTTGGAGATGCGCCGGATGCCGGCGATGGAACGCTCCCGGTGCGGGCCGTACTTCAGGTCCAGCACCAGGGTGCGGCCGGTGGCGCCCTCCTGCTGCTCGACGTGCCAGCCGGCGATGAACCCCTCCTGCTGGAGGATCTCCGCCACGTGCAGCTTGAGCTTCGAGTGCGGCATGGCCACGGTGTCGTGGTACGCCGCGTTCGCGTTGCGCAGACGGGTGAGCATGTCTGCGATCGGGTCGGTCATCGTCATGGCCTGGGGCCTCTTCCCCGCCGCGGTTCCCCTGCCGGGGCCTGCGGCGACTCGTGGATGCTCGTGCTGGGCAGCAGGTCGCCGGCTACCAGCTGCTCTTGGTCACACCGGGCAGCTCACCGCGGTGCGCCATCTGGCGCACGCACACGCGGCACAGCCCGAACTTGCGGTAGACCGAGTGGGACCGCCCGCACCGGTTGCACCGGGTGTAGGCGCGCACCGCGAACTTCGGTGTGCGCCGGGCCTTCACCACCAATGCCGTCTTCGCCACGTCAGGACTCCTTGAAGGGGAAACCGAGGTGCCGCAGCAGCGCGCGCCCCTCGTCGTCGGTCGCCGCGGTGGTGACCAGGGTGATGTCCATGCCGCGGACCCGGTCGATGCGGTCGGGGTCGATCTCGTGGAACATCGACTGCTCGTTGAGGCCGAAGGTGTAGTTGCCGCGCCCGTCGAACTGGCGGGGCGACAGGCCGCGGAAGTCCCGGATCCGGGGGAGGGCGATGGTCAGCAGGCGGTCGAGGAACTCCCACATCCGGTCCCCGCGCAGGGTCGCCCGGGCACCGATGGGCATTCCCTCGCGCAGCTTGAACTGGGCGATGGACTTGGTCGCCCGGGCCACCGCGGGGCGCTGCCCGGTGATGGCGGACAGGTCGCGCACCGCGCCCTCGATGAGCTTGGCATCCCGGGCCGCCTCGCCGACGCCCATGTTGACCACGACCTTCGTCAGCCGCGGCACCTGCATGACGTTGGCGTAGCCGAACTCCTCGCGCAGCCGGGCCACGATCTCGTCCCGGTAGCGCTGCTTGAGCCGGGGGATGGTGGCGGTCGCGCCGGAGGTGACGGTCATGCTCACAGCTCCTTACCGGTACGCCGGGACACCCGCACGCTGCGCCAGCCCTCGTAGCTGCTGCCGTCGGCGCGGGTCTTCTCGACCTTCTCCCGCCGGTAGCCCACGCGGGTGGGCCGGTGGTCCTCCGGGTCGACGAGCATCACGTTGCTGACGTGCACCGGCGCCTCCTGGGTGACGATGCCCCCGGTCTTCGCCCCGCGGGTGGTCTGTCCGACCTTGGTGTGCTTGGTGATGCGATTGACCCCTTCGACGAGGACCCGCTGCGTCTCCGGGTAGGTCTCGATGACCTTGCCCGTCACGCCCTTGTCCTTGCCGGCGACGACCTGCACGGTGTCGCCCTTCTTCACGTGCAACCGGATCCGGCCGGCCATGGCTAGAGCACCTCCGGGGCGAGCGAGATGATGCGCATGAAGCGCTTCTCCCGCAGCTCACGGCCCACCGGGCCGAAGATGCGGGTGCCGCGCGGGTCACCGCCGTCCTTGATGAGGACCGCGGCATTCTCGTCGAAGCGGATGTACGACCCGTCGGCGCGGCGCCGCTCCTTGGTGGTGCGTACGACGACCGCCTTGACCACGTCACCCTTCTTCACGCCCGCGCCGGGCAGCGCGTCCTTGACGGTACCGACGATGACGTCGCCGATGCCCGCGTAGCGGCGGCCGGAGCCGCCGAGCACCCGGATGCAGAGGATCTCCTTCGCACCCGTGTTGTCGGCGACCTTCAGCCGCGACTCCTGCTGGATCACGTCAACTCCTCAGCTGTCCTGCCGACCCGTCACTGGGCCTTCTCGAGGATCTCCACCACGCGCCAGCGCTTGGTCGCCGACAGCGGCCGGGTCTCCATCAGCAGGACCCGGTCGCCGATGCCGCACGCGTTCTGCTCGTCGTGCGCCTTGAGCTTGCTGGTGCGGCGCACGACCTTGCCGTAGAGCGGGTGCTTGAACCGGTCCTCGACGGCGACCACGACGGTCTTGTCCATCTTGTCGCTGACGACGTAGCCCTCCCGCGACTTGCGGTGGCCCCGGGTGCCCGTCGCACCGGTGCTCTGGCTCATGCCACTGACTCCACTCTGCTCACTGGACTGCTCACTCCTGGCGGACGCGCTCACGCCGCACCTTCCCGCACCGTGATGCCAAGCTCGCGCTCGCGCATCACGGTGTAGATGCGGGCGATCTCCCGGCGTACCGTCCGCAACCGGGCGTTGTTGTCCAGCTGGCCGGTGGCCGACTGGAACCGCAGGTTGAACAGCTCCTCCTTGGCCTCCCGCAGCTTGCTGAGGAGCTCGTCGTCCTCGAGTGCCCGCAGGTCATGACCCTTGCTCGGCATCACGCCTCACCTGCCTCGCGCCGGACGAAACGGCACTTCATCGGGAGCTTGTGCATGGCGCGGCGCATGGCCTCGCGGGCCACCGCCTCGGGCACGCCGGACAGCTCGAACATGACCCGGCCCGGCTTGACGTTGGCCACCCACCACTCCGGGGAGCCCTTGCCCGAGCCCATCCGGGTCTCCGCCGGCTTCTTGGTCAGCGGGCGGTCCGGGTAGATCGTGATCCACACCTTGCCGCCACGACGGATGTGCCGGGTCATGGCGATACGGGCCGACTCGATCTGCCGGTTGGTCACGTACGCCGGCTCCACCGCCTGGATGCCGAAGTCGCCGAAGGCGATGTGCGTGCCCCCCTTGGCCACGCCGGAGCGGTCCGGGTGGTGCTGCTTGCGGTGCTTGACCCTGCGCGGAACCAGCATCGCTCAGCCCTCCTTCGGGGTCGGCTCCGGCGCGGCGGCGGTGACCTCGACCGCCTCCGGGCCCGCCTCGTCCCGTCCGCCCGGCCGGGGGCCAC
>JBMOMH010000256.1:0-4134 GCA_049323135.1 Actinomycetota bacterium | reverse complement strand
GGCTCGGCCCGCCGATGCCCGTGGAAGTGGCCCGGGTGGTACAGGTGCGACCGGGTGCCGCCAGCGGCCAGGGCGGGGCCGACGAGGAACAGGGTGTGCTTCCACAGCCGGTGCGCCCGGACCGTGTCGGCGACGGTGCCGACGGTGCAGGACACCACCAGCTCCTCCGGCCAGGTGGCCTGGTGGGCCACCACGGCCGGGGTGTCCGGCGGGTAGCCGCCGGCGAGCAGCTCCTCCTGCAGCTGGCGGGCCCGGGCCGCGGAGAGGAAGACCGCCATGGTCGTCCCGTGCCGGGCCAGCTCGCGCACCGACTCCCCCGGCGGCATCGGGGTCTTGCCACCCTCGAGCCGGGTGAGGACGACCGACTGGGCGACCTCGGGGACGGTGAGCTCGCGCTCCACTAGGGCGGCGACCGCGGTGAACGCGCTGACCCCGGGCACGGTCTCGTAGGCCAGGCCCAGCTCCTCGCACAGCTCCCGCTGCTCCTGCACCGCCCCCCACAGGGCCGGGTCCCCGGAGTGCACCCGGGCCACCACCAGCCCGTCCCGGGCGGCCCGGGCGTACAGCGGGCGCACCCCCTCCAGCGGCAGGGTGGCGGAGTCCACGACCTCCGCGTCGGGGCGGGCGTGGGCGAGCACGTCCCGGTGCACCAGGCTGGCCGCCCACACCACGATGTCGGCTTCGCCGAGCACCCGGGCGGCCCGCAGCGTCAGCAGGTCGGCGGCCCCGGGCCCGGCGCCGAGGAACCACACCTTCCCCGGCCCCCTCCCGGGTCCCTTCCCGGGCCGGCCGCCGCTCACAGCCGGCCTCCCCGACGGCCTCGGGGCGGCGGGGCGAGCACGGTGGCCAGGTACGGCCCGGCGGCCCGCCGGTCCAGGTCCGCAGCGGGGCGCAGGTCCTCCCCGGGGAGGCCGAGGGCGGCGCCGTACACCGCGTCGCCGAGCCGGCCGGCGCGGTCGAGGACGTCGAGCACCGCCGGCAGGTTCGCCCCGCCCTTGTAGGCGACGACCGTGTCGAACTGGCGCAGCGCCGCCTCGTACGCCGGCAGGCCCGCGGTCAGCGGCAGCAGCGCCAGCGACTCGGTGCCCTCGCAGAGGACCGTGCCGCTGCGGGCGGCCAGGTCCTGCATCGCGGTTACGCCGGGCACGGTCGCCACCACCACCGTGGGGTCCTGGGCGCGCACGGTCTGCGCCAGGTAGCCGAAGGTGGAGTACACGTTGGGGTCGCCGATGGTGGCGAAGGCGACGGTGGCCGCGCCGCCGGCGTACGCCGCGTGCACGGTGGCCGCGGCGGCGTCCCAGGCGTCGGCCCGCCGCGGGGTCACCCCGGCCCGCTCGTCCAGGGCGAACACGACTCGGCGCAGCCGGGTGTCGTCGGCCAGGTGGGCCCGGACCGTCGCCTCGGCCCGCCCCGGGGCGTGCTCGGCCAGCACCGGTACCAGCACCACGTCGGCCTCCCGCAGCACCCGCACCGCCTTCACCGTGACCAGCTCCGGGTCCCCTGGGCCGACCCCGACGCCGACCAGCCGCCGAGCGGTCATGCCGCGCACGCCGCGACGAAGCGGGCCGCCGCCCCCGGCACCCCGGCCCAGTGCAGGTGCAGGTAGGAGGCGTGCACCCGGCCCCGAACGAACCCCTCGGTCCCCCCCTCGGCGGCCCCGTCGGCGGCGGTGCGGGCCCCGCCGGCCCACCGCCAGGCCGGGGGCCGGCCGGCCGGCGGGGTGCACGCGGTGCGGTGGAACTCGTGGCCGCGGACCACCGTGCCGGCACCGGCGAGCGGGCCGTCCACGGCGGCGACGGCCTCCCGGTAGCCCAGCGCCAGCCGGTCGGTCATCACCGCGTCGACGTCGAGGACGCCGCACATGGGGGCCCCGTCCAGGGACCGGCCCAGGTACAGCAGCCCGGCGCACTCCGCGGCGACCGGAGCCCCGGACGCGGCCAGCGCGGACACCGCGGCCCGCAGCGGCGCGTTGGCGGCCAGCTCGGCGGCGTACAGCTCCGGGAAGCCCCCGCCGACCACCAGCCCCCGGGTGCCCTCGGGCAGCCGCTCGTCGCGCAGCGGGTCCACCGGCGCCACGACCGCGCCGGCGGCGGCGAGCAGCTCGAGGTGCTCGGCGTAGCCGAAGGTGAACGCCGGCCCGGTGGCGACGGCGACCACCGGCGCCCCGGGCACCACGGCGCCCTCCGGCGCCCCGGGCACCACGGCGCCCTCCGGGCGCCAGGCGGGTCCGGTCAGGGGTGGGGCGCTGCGGGCCAGGGCCAGCACCGCGTCCAGGTCGACCCCCGCGGCCACCATCTTCCCCAGCGCGGCCACGGTTCGCCGGGCCGCGGCGACCCGCTCCGCGGCGGGTACCAGACCCAGGTGCCGCGAGGGGGTGGCGGCCGCCGGGTGGCGGCGCAGGGCGCCGAGCACGGGTACGCCGGTCGGCGCCAGTGCCTCGCGCAGCAACGCCTCGTGGCCGGCCGACCCGACCCGGTTGAGGACCACCCCGCCGAGGCGTACGCCGGGGTCGAAGGCCCGGAAGCCGGCGACCAGCGCGGCCACGCTGCGGCCCTGCCCGGAAGCGTCGACGACGAGCAGGACGGGGGCGCCGAGCAGCGCCGCGACGTGCGCGGTGGAGGCGAAGCCGGCCCGGCCGCGGGCCCCGTCGAACAGGCCCATCACCCCCTCCACGACGGCCACGTCGGCGCCCTGGGCGCCGTGCGCGAACAGCGGGGCGACCCGCTCCTCCCCGCACAGCCAGGGGTCCAGGTTGCGGCCGGGGCGGCCGGTGGCCAGGGCGTGGTAGCCGGGGTCGATGTAGTCGGGGCCGACCTTGTGCCCGGACACCCGCAGCCCGCGGGCGGCCAGCGCGGCCATCAGCCCGGTGGCCACGGTGGTCTTGCCGCAGCCGGAGGTCGGGGCGGCGACCACGAGGCGGGGCCGGCTCACCATTCGATGCCCTTCTGGCCCTTCTGCCCGGCGTCCATCGGGTGCTTGACCTTCGTCATCTCGGTGACCAGGTCGGCGGCGTCGCACAGCGCGGCCGGGGCGCCCCGGCCGGTGACCACCACGTGCTGGACCCCCGGCCGCTGCCGCAGCACGGTGAGCACCTCGTCCAGGTCCACCCAGCCCCAGGCCAGGGGGTAGGTGAACTCGTCGAGCACGTAGAGGCGGTAGGTCTGCGCGGCCAGGTCCCGGGCCACCTGGGCCCAGCCCTCGCGGGCGGCCGCCTCGCTGCTCTCCGGCTGGCGCTGCACCCACGACCAGCCCTCCCCCATCTTGTGCCAGGCCACGGTGCCGCCCTGCCCGCTGGCGCCCAGCACACGCAGCGCGTGCTCCTCACCGACCCGCCACTTGGCGCTCTTCACGAACTGGAACACCCCGACCGGCCAGCCGGCGTTCCAGGCGCGCAGCGCCAGGCCGAACGCCGCGGTGGACTTGCCCTTGCCGGTACCGGTGTGTACGACGAGCAGCGGCCGGGAGCGCCGCTGCCGGGTGGTCAGCCCGTCGTCGGGGACCTGGGTGGGCTGGCCCTGCGGCATCTAGGCCACCCGCCGTACGCCGCGGACCACCGCGGCCAGGTCGGCCGCGGCCAGGTCGGCCACCGGCAGGTGGGCACCGCCGCAGGCGGCGGCCAGGTCGGCGGCCAGGCCCAGCCGCACCGGTCCGGACTCGCAGTCGACGACCACGGTGGCCACCCCGTCGGCGGCCAGCAGCGCGGCCGCGGCCCGCGCCTGGGCGCGCGGGTCGGCCCCGGGCGCGGCGGCGTGGGTGGCCCGCCCGTCGGTGACCACGACGAGCAGCGGGCGGCGCCGCGGGTCCCGCAGCCGTTCCACCCGGAGCACCTCCCGGGCCCGCAGCAGGCCGGCGGCCAGGGGGGTGCGCCCGCCGGTGGCCAGCGCGGCCAGCCGGGCCGCCCCGGCCTCCACCGACGGGGTGGGCGGCAGCACCAGCTCGGCCCGGTCCCCCCGGAAGGTGACCAGCCCCACCTTGTCGCGGCGCTGGTAGGCGTCCCACAGCAGGGACAGCACGGCCGCCTTCACCGCGGCCATCCGGGCCCGCGCCGCCATGGAGCCGGAGGCGTCCACGCAGAACAGCACCAGGTTGGCCTCCCGTCCCTCCCGGACCGCCTCCCGCAGGTCGGCGGGGCGG
>JBMOMH010000255.1:0-4154 GCA_049323135.1 Actinomycetota bacterium | reverse complement strand
TGGCCCCCGGTGTAGAGCGCCAGCAGCCAGGCCGTCCGGTGCCGCCAGGGCAGGCCGTGCACCACCACCTCGTCGGGGGCGCCGCCGGCCCGCCGGGCCAGCGGCCACCACACCAGCAGCGCGGCCACCGCCAGCAGGCCCCACGCGGCGAGCGCGGTGTCCCAGCCGAGGCCGAGGGCGCTGCTCACCGGCACGGTGGCCGCGGCGGCGACGGCCGCCCCGGCGGTGAGGCCGGCGGTGTACAGCCCGGTGGCCGCGCCGGTGTGGTGCGGGAAGTACGCCTTGACCAGGCCCGGCAGCAGCGCGCCGGCGACGGCGATGCCGACCCCGACGAGCAGGGTGCCACCGAACAGCGCGGCCAGGTCCGGGGCCGCCCCCCGCAGGAAGGTGCCGGCGGCCACCACGGCCAGGGCAGCCCCGAGGGCGCGTTCCCGCCCGAGCCGTCGGGCCAGCACCGAGCCGGCCGGCGCGAAGACCCCCATGCACAGCACGGGCAGCGTGGTCAGCAGGCCGGCGGCCGCGGAGGACAGCCCCAGCTGCCGCTGGATGGTGTCCAGCAGCGGGGGCACCGAGGCCACCGCCGGGCGCAGGTTCAGCGCGACCAGCACCACCGCGGCCAGCAGGGGTACGACGGGCGCGGGCCGGCTCAGCGGGTCCTCCACGGGTCTCGGGCCCCCCGGGCCTCCCGGGGCGGCGCTGGTCGGCAACGATGGCGGTGCGGGGGGCCCGGCCGGCAGGAGGAGGCGGATCGCAGGTGCGCACCCAGGTGGCCATCGTAGGTGCCGGCCCGGCGGGACTGCTGCTGTCCCACCTGCTGCACCGGGCCGGCGTGGAGTCGGTCGTCCTCGAGACGCGCAGCAGGGAGTACGTCGAACGCCGGGTGCGCGCCGGCGTGCTCGAGCACCCGACGGTGGAGCTGCTGCGGGAGGCCGGCGTCGGGGAGCGCATGGACCGGGAGGGCCTGGTGCACCACGGCCTCGAGCTGCGCTTCGACCGCAGACCGCACCGCATCGCCCTGAGCGAGCTCACCGACGGGCGGTCCATCGTCGTCTACGGACAGCAGGAGGTCGTCAAGGACCTCGTCGCGGCACGGCTCGCCGCCGGGGGGGACCTCCGGTTCGAGGTGGGTGACGTCTCCGTCCACGACGTGGACGGCGACCGCCCCTGGGTCGGCTTCCGGACACCCGACGGGCAGACCCAGCAGCTGTCCGCCGACGTGGTGGCCGGCTGCGACGGCTTCCACGGGGTGTGCCGCACGGCCATCCCGCCGGCGGCCCTGCGCGTCTACGAGCGCAGCTACCCGTTCGCCTGGCTGGGGGTGCTGGCCCAGGCAGCACCCTCGTCGGAGGAGCTCATCTACGCCTACCACGACCGCGGGTTCGCCCTGCACAGCATGCGCTCCCCGACGGTGACCCGGCTCTACCTGCAGGTGACGCCGGAGGAGGACCTCACCGCCTGGCCGGATGCACGGATCTGGGCCGAGCTGCACACCCGTCTGGAGACCGACGACGGCTGGCAGCTCACCGAGGGGTCCCTGCTGGAGAAGGGCATCACCCCGATGCGCAGCTTCGTGGTGGAGCCGATGCGGTACGGGCGGCTGTTCCTCGCCGGCGACGCCGCGCACATCGTGCCACCGACCGGGGCGAAGGGCATGAACCTCGCCATCGCCGACGTACGGGTGCTCGCCGACGCGCTGGCCGCGTTCTTCGGCTCCGGGGACATGCGCCTGCTGGACCGCTACTCGGACACCTGCCTGCACCGGGTGTGGCGGGCGGAGCACTTCTCCTGGTGGATGACGTCGATGCTGCACCGGTTCCCCGGCGACGACCCGTTCCAGGAGCGGCTGCAGCTCTCCCAGCTGCGCTACACGGTGCGGTCCCGGGCCGCCGCCACCAGCCTGGCGGAGAACTACGTCGGCCTGCCGATGGGGGCGACCGACCCGGACGACGACCCGCGCTTGGCGCGCTGGACCTCGGCGTAGACGTGCGCCCGCAGCTCGGCGAACCGGGGGTGGGACCGGGTGGTGAGCTGGTCACGCTCCACCGGCAAGTCCACGGCGAGGTCGTCCTGCACCACCGTGGGTGAGGAGGACAGCACCAGCACCCGCTGGCCCAGGTACACCGACTCGTCGATGTCGTGCGTGACGAAGAGGATGGTGATCCCCAGGCGCTGCCACAGCGCACGGATCAGGTCCTCCAGGTCGGCGCGGGTCTGCGCGTCGACGGCGGCGAAGGGCTCGTCCATGAGCAGGATGTGCGGCTCGTAGGCGAGGGCGCGGGCGATGGCGACCCGCTGTTGCATGCCGCCGGACAGCTGCCAGGGGTAGGCCGAGTGGACGTCGCCCAGCCCGACGTCCTGCAGCGAGGAGTCCACCAGCTGGCGCCGCCGGTCACGGGGCAGCCGCTTCTGGCGCAGCGGCAGCTCGACGTTGTCCCGGACCGACATCCACGGAAAGAGGCTGCGCCCGTAGTCCTGGAACACCACGGCCATCCCCGGCGGGGGGCCGGACACGGTGGCCCCCTCCAGGACGACCTCACCGGAGGTCGGCTCCAGCAGCCCGGCGATGCACCGCAGCAGCGTCGTCTTGCCCGCCCCCGACGGGCCGACCAGGCAGGCCAGCTCGCCCGGGCGTACGCCGAAGCTGACCTCGCGCAGCGCCTCCACCGTGCGCGACCGCCCGGTGTAGACCTTGCGCAGCCGCCGTACGTCGAGCAGCATCCGCTCTTCCTCCCTGCCGGTCGTCACGGTCGCCGTCACCGGCTCCGCTGCGCGCGCCGCAGCCCGAGGTACCAGTCCAGCACCCAGCCTTCGAAAAGCCGGAACAGCAGGGACAGCCCGACGCCGAGCAGACCGAGCAGCACGATGCCGCTCCACATCTCGGGGATGGCGAAGCTGCGCTGGAACTGGACGACGGTGAAGCCCAGGCCGCTGCTCGCCGCGAACATCTCGCTGATCACCATGAGGATGATGCCGATGGACAGCGCCTGGCGCAGCCCCGCCACGATCTGCGGGCTGGCGCCGCGCAGCACCAGGTGCCGCAGCCGAGCCGGGCCACGGACGGCGTACACCCGGCAGGTGTCCTCGAGCACATCGTCGACCGCCCGCACGCCCTCGACCGTGTTCAGCAGCACCGGCCAGACGCAGCCGGAGGCGATGACGAGCACCTTCATCGTGCTGCCGATGCCGGCGACGAGCATGAGCACGGGTACGAGCACCGGCGGCGGGATCGCGCGGAGGAACTCCAGCACCGGTTCGACGGCCTGGCGCAGCCGGCGAAGGGAACCGATGGCGACCCCGACGCCGATCCCGACGACCGCGGCGAGGGCGTAGCCGCCGGCGAGGCGGAGCAGGCTGGGCCACACGTCGTCGACCAGCCGAGGGCCGAACCACACCCGCCCGAAGGTGACGAGGATCTCGCGCAGCGGCGGCAGGTAGAAGCTCTGGCTGTCCGCGCTCGCCACCCACCACGTGGCCAGGAGCACCGCCGGGAGCCCCAGGGCGAGCGCCAGCGCCCGGGCCCAGCGGGCGGCGAGGCTCACAGCATCGCCTCCACCCGCACCGCCGGGTGCCAGGACAGCAGCCGGCGCTCCAGGCCACGGGCGCCGACGTTGACCAGCACGCCGACCAGGCCGGTGACGACGACGAGGGCGTACATGGTGGCCACCGCGCCGCTGGCCTGGGCCACCGCGATCTCCCGCCCCAGCCCGGGGCTGCCGATGATGAGCTCGGCGGTGATGGCGAGGACCAGGGCGACCGCGGCGGCCAGCCGGGCCCCGGTGAGCACGTAGGGCAGCGCGGTGGGCCACACCACGTGCCGCAGCCGGGCCCAGCGGCCCAGCCGGTAGCCGCGGGCGGTGTCCATCGCGACCGGGTCCACGTCCTGTACGCCGTAGAGGACCTGGATGAGCACCTGCCAGAACGCGGCGTACACCACCAGCAGCAGGGTGGACCGCAGGTCGGTGCCGAAGAGCAGCACGGCCAGCGGGATCAGCGCCACCGACGGGATCGGCCGCAGGAACTCCACCGTCGAGGCGGTGACCGCGCGCAGCAGCGGCACGCTGCCGACGAGCAGCCCCAGCCCGACGCCGGCGGCGAGGGCGAGGGCCAGCCCCAGCGCCCAGCCCTGCAGCGTGTCGCCCAGCGCCCGCCAGAAC
>JBMOMH010000254.1:0-4243 GCA_049323135.1 Actinomycetota bacterium | reverse complement strand
CGTCGTCACGCGGCCCAGCCGGGGTGAGGCGCTCGCGGAGGCGGGCGGCCACCGAGTCCGGCACCAGGTCGGACACGTCCCCGGAGAAGGCGGCGACCTCCCGGACCAGGCTGGAGGACAGGAAGCTGTACGCCGGGCTGGTGGGCATGAACAGCGTCTCCACCCCGGCCAGCCGGTGGTTCATCTGCGCCATCTGCAGCTCGTAGTCGAAGTCGCTGACCGCGCGCAGGCCCTTCACCACCACCGGGATGCCCCGGGCCCGGCAGAAGTCGACGAGCAGCCCGTGGAACGAGGTGACGACGACGTTGCCGTACTCCGCGGTGACCTCCCGGAGCATGTCCATCCGCTCGTCGACGGTGAACAGGCCCCGCTTGGTCTTGTTCACCAGGACGGCCACGGTGACCTCGTCGTAGAGCGCGGCGGCCCGCCCGACGATGTCCAGGTGCCCGTTGGTCACCGGGTCGAACGATCCCGGACACACCACGCGCCGCACGCGCCGCTCCTCGCTCACCGCTGCGCCGGGGCGACGCTCTCCCCGGCCGGGGACAGGACCGCGCGACCGTACCAGAGGGTGGCCTCCCCGTAGCGGCGGGCCCGATCGGCCACGACGCCCGGCGGCCACGGGGGCGGGGCGTCCCGGCTGGCCCGCTCGACGACCACCAGGCCGCCCGGGGCCACCCAGCCGTGCGCCACCAGGTCGGCGAGCACCCGGGCCAGCTCGTCGCCGGCCAGGTCATAGGGGGGGTCCAGGAACACCAGGTCGTACGCCGGGCCCGGCGGCGGCCCGGACACCAGGCGGGCGACCGGCATGGCGCGGACCTGGGCGCCCGGCAGCGCGAGGGCGGCGGCGTTGGCCCGGGCGACCCGGGCGGCGCGGGGCGCCGCCTCGACCAGCAGCGCGTGGGCCGCCCCGCGGGACAGCGCCTCCAGGCCCACCGCGCCGGAGCCGGCGTACAGGTCCAGCACCCGGGCCCCGGACAGGTCCCCGCGGACCGCGGCGACCGTGGAGAACAGGCCCTCCCGGGCCCGGTCCGAGGTGGGCCGGGTGCCCCCGCCCGGGGGGACGACCAGCCGCCGGCCGCCCCGGGTCCCACCGACCACCCGGGTCATGCCCGCTCCAGGTACCGTGCCCGCTCGGCGGCCACGTCGGCGGCCAGCGCGTCGGCCAGCGCCGGGTGCCCGGCCAGCTCCGGGTCGGCGGCCACCAGCGCGGCCGCCTCGGCGCGGGCCGCCCGGATCACGTCCTCGTCGCGGAGGACCCGCAGCAGGCGCAGGCTGGACCGCCGACCGGACTGGACCGCCCCGAGGACGTCCCCCTCGCGGCGCTGCTCCAGGTCCAGGCGGGCCAGCGCGAACCCGTCGCTGGTGGCGGCCACCGCCGCGAGCCGGTCCCGCGCCGGCGACCCCGCGGGGGCGCCGGTCACCAGCAGGCACAGCCCGGGGGCCCGTCCGCGGCCCACCCGCCCCCGCAGCTGGTGCAGCTGCGACACCCCGAAGCGCTCGGCGTCAAGCACCACCATGACCGTGGCCTGGGGGACGTCCACCCCCACCTCGACCACCGTGGTGGCGACCAGGACGCCCACCCGCCCGGCCACGAAGTCGCGCATCACGGCGTCCTTCTCGTCGGCGGGCAGCCGGCCGTGCAGCACGCCCAGCGGCGTCCCGGCCAACGGGCCGGCGGCCAGCTCGCGGGCGACGTCGAGCACCGCCAGCGGCGGCCCGGCGGCTCCGTCCGCGGCCCGGCCGGCCCGGTGCCCGTTCGCGCCCCCGGCGGCATCCCCCTCCGGGGCCAGCAGGTCCCCCTCCGGGGCCAGCAGCTCCTCCTCCTCCTCCTCGGCTCCGCCAGTGGCGTCCCCCCCGATCCGCGGGCAGACGACGTAGGCCCGGCCACCCGCGGCGACCTCCTCCCGGACCCGCTGCCAGGCCCGGTCGAGGTAGTGCGGACGCTCCGCCACGGGCACCACGTGGCTGGCGACCCCGGCCCGCCCACCGGGCAGCTCCCGCAGCGTGCTCACCTCCAGGTCACCGAAGACGGTCATCGCGATCGTGCGGGGGATCGGGGTCGCGGTCATGACCAACAGGTGCGGGGGGGTGCCCGCCTTGGACCGCAGCGCGTCGCGCTGCTCGACGCCGAACCGGTGCTGCTCGTCGACGACGACCAGGCCCAGGTCGGCGAACTGGACCGGGTCCTGCAGCAGGGCGTGGGTGCCGACCACGAGGCCCGCGACCCCCTCGGCGACGTCGGCCAGGGCGGCCCGCCGGGCCGCCGCCCCCTGCGACCCGGTGAGCAGCGCCACCCGGGTGGCCTGCTCGGCACCGCCCAGCTGCCCGGCGGCGGCCAGCGGCCCGAGCAGCGCCGTCAGCGACCGGTAGTGCTGCTGGGCCAGCACCTCGGTGGGGGCCAGCAGGGCCGCCTGCCCGCCCGCGTCGACCACGGCCAGCATGGCCCGCAGCGCCACCACCGTCTTGCCGGAACCCACCTCGCCCTGGAGCAACCGCAGCATCGGGTGGTCGGCGGCCAGGTCGGCGAGCAGGGCCGCGCCCACCTCCTGCTGGCCGCGGGTCAACGGGAACGGCAGGCGGGCGTCGAACGCCTCGAGCAGCCCGCCGGGTCGGGGCACCCGGGGCACCGCCGGCTGGCCCCGCGCCGCCGCCCGCCGGCGGGCCAGCACCAGCTGCAGCAGGAAGGCCTCCTCGAACCGCAGCCGGGCCAGCCCCAGGTCCACCTCGCCGCGGTCCTCCGGGCGGTGCACCAGCCGGAACGCGGTCGCCAGGTCCACCAGGCCGTGCCGCTCGCGCAGGTCGGCGGGCAGCGGGTCGGGGACCTCGTCGAGGACGTCGAGCACGACCCGCACCGCCTGCGCGATGCGCCAGGAGGACAGCGCCGCGGTGGCCGGGTAGACCGGGATGAGCGCGCGGGCGAAGTCGTCGGCGGCGGCCGGGTCGCCCGGCTCGGCGTCCTCCGGTGCCCCCCGGGAGCCGAACAGCACGTAGTCGGGATGGGCCAGCTGGCGGCGGCCCCGGTAGACGCCGACCTTCCCGGCGAACAGCCCCCGGCGCCCGGGCACGAGGTCGCGGGCCCGCCACGCCTGGTTGAAGAACGTCAGCGTCAGCGTGGCGTGCCCGTCCCCGACCCGAACCTCCAGCAGCTGGCCACGCCGGGCCCGCATCGGTCGCACGGTGACGTCCACCACCTCGGCCAGCACCGTCACGTGTTCCTCCGGCGTCAGCTGGGACAGCTCGGTGAGCTCCCCGCGCTCGGCATAGCGCCGCGGGTAGTGGCGCAGCAGGTCCCCGGCCGTGTGCAGGTCCAGGCCGGTGGCGAGGGCGGTTGCGGTCCGCCCCCCGACCAACCGGGCCAGCGGCGTGTCCAGACCGGGCGGCGTCACTCGACCCCCACCAGCAGCGGGTAGCCCTCCTGGCCGCCGTCGTAGACCACGGTGTCCACCACCGGGTGCTCGGCCCGCACGTGGGCCCGCAGCTCCTCGGCGAGCCCGGGCGGCGCGTCCGCACCGACGACCAGGGTGACCAGCTCGCCCCCGGCGGCCAGCAGCCGGTCCACCACCGCCCGGCCGGTGGCCACCGGGTCGTCCCCCACGACGGCCACGTCCCCGTCGACGTACCCAAGCACCTGGCCCGGTTCGCACACGCCGGCCATGGTGACGGCCCGGGCGGTGGCCCGGCCGAGGGCGCCGTACCGGGTGGCCCGGGCTGCCGCGGTCATCGCGACGACGTCGTCGTCGAAGTCCCGCCCGGGGTCGTGCACGGCGAGCGCGGCCAGGGCCTGCACCGGGGAGCGGGTGGGTAGGACGACGACCCGACGGCCATCCCCCCGGGCCTGCTGGGCGGCGGCGCGGGCCACCGCGTCGCTGGCGGGCAGACCGGGGAGCAGCACCACCTCCCGGGCCCCGCACCGGCGCACCCCGTCGAGGACCGCGGACACCTCGGGGCGGGCGCCGCCGACCCCCCGTACGACGACCGCCCCAGCCTGCTCCAGCATCCGGGCCAGCCCCGGCGCGACGGCCAGCGCCACCACCGCCCGACCGGCCGGCCTGCGGCTCGCCGCCAGGTAGGTCACCCGCACCCGGTGGGGCCGGCCGGCTCGCAGCCCGGCCTCCACGGCCGCGCCCGCGTCGTCGACGTGCACGTGGACGTGCCACAGCCCGGCCCCGCCCACGACGACCAGGGAGTCGCCTAGCCCGGCCAGCACCGAGCGCAGCGCCGGTACGGCGGCGTCGGGCGC
>JBMOMH010000253.1:0-4256 GCA_049323135.1 Actinomycetota bacterium | reverse complement strand
GCCTGACCAGCGCGGCCAGCCGTTCCCTCAACGACATCGCCCACCAACTTCACTGGTCACGATGGCGTCGCCGACATCAAGCACGCGCCCGCGCCTGCCACTACCGCCGGCAGGAAGCGCAACTCGCGTGATCACGATCTACGGCTGGAGTACTAGGACGAGGAAGAGGACGATGAGTAGAACGCCGACTCCAATCCAACCCAGCACTATTCCTGCCATGGCCATACCAGCGCCCTGCTGGTTTCCTTTACGAATCTGGTCGAGAGCGACATATCCGAAGACGAGAGCGAGAATGCTCCCGATCCAGTAGATCCAAGTGATTCCGAGCACCATAGACGCTATCGCGAACCCGTTGGTCGGTGCTGAAGCCGACTGCGGATACGGCGACTGGTAATAGTAGCCGGGCGGATATTGCCCTTGGGGCCCGGGTTGTCCAGTAGGCGTCCAACTCTGCTTGCTTGGATTGGGTGTGGTCGGTTCTGAACCGTAACCGGATGCGGGGCCGAGCGGGTCGGCCGGGGTGCTGGGGGTCTCGCTCATCGCAGGTCACCTTCCTTGAGGACGCCGACGGCGGGCCCGCCGGATGTGGGTGCGGGTACTCACGGGGAAACTCACGGGGAAGAGGAGCAGCCTGCGGACCCCATGACACGGAGGCTACGCCCCGGGTCAAGGCGCGGTCACGAAATCGATGAGTTCCTCCACGCGTCCGACCAGCGCCGGCTCCAGGTCGGTGTAGCCGGTCACCGCGGCGAGGATCCGCCGCCACGCCCCGGGGACGTCGGCGGGCCAGCCCAGGGCGGCCAGCACGCCCTCCTTCCAGGGCACGCTGCGGGGCACCGGCGGCCAGGCGGGGATGCCGAGGGCGGCCGGGCGCACCGCCGCCCACACGTCGACGTACGGGTGGCCCACGACATGCACGTGCGGGCCGGCCACCGCCGCGGCCAGCCGCTGCTCCTTGCTGCCCGGCACCAGGTGGTCCACCAGGACCCCGAGGCGGCGTCCGGGGCCGGGGCCGAAGGCGGCGACCAGCGCGGGCAGGTCGTCCACCCCGGACAGGTACTCGACCACCACCCCCTCCACCCGCAGGTCCGCGCCCCACACCTTCTCCACCAGCTCGGCGTCGTGCCGGCCTTCGACGTAGATTCGGCTGGCCCGGGCCACCCGGGCCCGCGGCAGAGCGACCGCCCGGGACCCCGAGGCCGTGCGGGTGGCCGCGCCGGGACCCCCGCCGGGACCCGTCGTGGACCCCGGGCGGGGCCGGACCAGGGTCACCGGCGCCCCGTCGAGCAGGAACCCCGGGCCCAGCGGGAAGGACCGCCGCCGCCCCCGTCGGTCCTCGAGGACGACCACCACGCCGCCGGCCTGCTTCTCCCAGGCCACCACCGCCCCGCAGAACCCGCTACCGGCGTCCTCGACCACCAGGTCCCGGTCGGCCGGTACCTCCGGGACCCGCCGGGACCGGCGCCAGCCCGCGGCCAGCACGTCCCCGCCGTACCGGGGCGCGCCCCCGCCGCGCCTCGCCTCCCCGTCACCGCCCACCGGCGGGACGGTAGCGCCGGTCCGGTGGCGGCGCTCGGTGACGCGCCGGGCCGGCCGCCGCGGCATACACTGGCACTCGGTTGCACGAGTGCCAGCTCCCCCGGGGCTGGCGCGCGCCCCGGCCGGCCGCCGGGCGGGTATTCGGAGGTGAAGCGATGCTCGACGACCGCAAGCTCGAGGTGCTGCGCGCGATCGTCGAGGACTACGTCGCGTCCCGCGAGCCGGTGGGGTCGAAGAGCCTGGTGGAGCGTCACGGGCTGCGGGTGTCCCCGGCCACCATCCGCAACGACATGGCCGCGCTGGAGGAGGAGGGCTACATCGCCCAGCCGCACACCAGCGCCGGGCGGGTGCCCACCGACAAGGGCTACCGGCTGTTCGTCGACCGGCTGTCCAGCGTCAAGCCGCTGTCGTCGGCCGAGCGGCGGGCCATCCAGCACTTCCTGGACGGGGCGGTGGACCTCGACGACGTCGTCCAGCGGACCGTGCGGCTGCTCGCCCAGCTGACCCGGCAGGTGGCCGTGGTGCAGTATCCGTCGCTGACCCAGGCCAGCGTCCGGCACGTCGAGCTGGTGTCCCTGACCGACACCCGGCTGCTGCTGGTGCTGATCACCGACACCGGCCGGGTGGAGCAGCGCCTGGTCGAGGCCCCCGACCCGGTGCCCGACCGGCTGGTCTCCGAGCTGCGCCAGCGGCTCAACGCGGCGCTGGTCGGCCGCCGGCTCAGCGACGTCCCCCAGCTGGCCGTGGAGGTACCCGAGCGGCTGGCCCCCGAGGACCGGACCGCGGCGACCGTGGTGCTCTCCGTGCTGCTCGAGGCGGTGGTGGACCGGGGCGACGAGCGGGTGGTCCTGGCCGGGACGGCCAACCTGGCCCGCTTCGGCCCCGACTTCCGCAGCACCCTGCGCCCGGTGCTCGAGGCGCTGGAGGAGCAGGTGGTGCTGCTGCGGCTGCTCGGGGAGGTGAGCGACCCGTCGCAGGTGACGGTGCGGATCGGGCACGAGAACGACCTCGCCGGGCTGTCCGAGACCTCCGTGGTGGCCGCGGGCTACGGCGCCGGCGACCTGACCCTGGCCAAGCTCGGCGTCGTCGGCCCGACCAGGATGGACTACCCGGGCACCATCGGCGCGGTCCGCGCCGTGGCCCGGTACGTCGGCCAGATCCTCGCCGAGCGCTAACCGAACCGGACGGAGACCCTCCCCACCGTGGCCAAGGACTACTACGCCATCCTCGGCGTCCGCCGGGACGCCAGCCCCGAGGCGATCAAGAAGGCCTACCGGCGGCTGGCCCGGGAGCTGCACCCCGACGTGAACCCGGACCCGGCGACCCAGGAGCGGTTCAAGGAGGTCACCGCCGCCTACGAGGTGCTCTCCGACCCGCAGAAGCGGGAGATCCTCGACCTGGGGGGCGACCCGCTGGCCGGCAACGGCGGGGGCGGCGGCTTCGGCGCCGGGTTCGTCTTCAGCGACATCATGGACGCCTTCTTCGGGACGACCACCCCCCGTGGTCCCCGCAGCCGGGTCCGTCGCGGGCAGGACGCCCTGATCCGGGTGGAGCTGGACCTGGCGGAGACCGCCTTCGGCGCCACCCGGGAGCTGCAGGTGGAGACCGCGGCGACCTGCCCCACCTGTTCGGGGAGCGGCGCCGCGGCCGGCAGCCGGCCGGCGACCTGCCCGGTCTGCCACGGACGCGGGGAAGTTCAGCACGTGCAGCGGTCCTTCCTCGGCCAGGTGATGACCGCCCGGCCGTGCGCCACCTGCAGCGGCTTCGGCACCGTGCTGCCCCACCCGTGCACCGAGTGCGCGGGGGAGGGCCGGGTGCGCACCCGCCGTACCCTCACCGTGCAGGTCCCCGCCGGGGTGGACACCGGCACCCGGATCAAGCTGCCCGGCCAAGGGGAGGTCGGACCGGGCGGGGGCCCCGCCGGCGACCTGTACGTCGAGGTGGTGGAGCGGCCGCACCCGCTGTTCCAGCGGCGCGGCGACGACCTGCACTGCACGGTGACCCTGCCGATGACCGCCGCCGCCCTGGGCGCGACCATCCCGCTGGAGACCCTCGACGGCACGGTGGACATCACCGTCCGGCCCGGCACGCAGCCCGGGCAGGTGATCACCCTGTCCGGGCGGGGGGTGACCCACCTGCGCGGGCACGGCCGCGGCGACCTGGTCGTGCACGTGGCCGTGCAGACGCCCACCCGGCTGGACGCCCGGCAGGAGCAGCTGCTCGAGGAGCTGGCCCGGCTGCGCGGCGAGGACCGGCCGGCCGGCCAGTTCACGCCCGGCCAGCAGGGGTTCTTCTCCCGGCTGCGCGAAGCCTTCAACGGCCGCTGACCGGCCGTGGGCACCCCCCCGGTGTTCCTCGTGCCCCCCGGGAGCCTGCCCGCGGCAGCCGGCCGGGTGGTGCTCGACGGCCCCGAGGGCCGGCACGCGGCCCGGGTTCGGCGGCTGGCCGTCGGGGAGCCGGTGGACCTCGTGGACGGCACCGGCGGGCGGGCCGCCGGCGTCGTGGCCGCCGTACGCGGCGACCGGGTCGAGGTGGCCGTCGCGGAAGTACGCCGGGAGCCAGTGCCGCAGCCCCGGCTCACCGTCGTGCAGGCCCTGGCCAAGGGGGACCGCGCCGAGGCCGCGGTGGCCGCGCTGACCGAGGTGGGGGTCGACGCCATCCTCGCCTGGCCGGCCCGGCGCTGCGTGGTCCGCTGGGACGGGGACCGGGCCACCCGG
>JBMOMH010000252.1:0-4295 GCA_049323135.1 Actinomycetota bacterium | reverse complement strand
GGCCGCCCCAGCCGGTCCGCGGGCAGCACGTCCCGGCCGGCGAGCACGTGCAGCCGGGCCAGCGCCTGCAGCGGCGCCTGCCGCCAGGTCCGGACCAGGCCGGGGACCGCGGCGGTCACCCGGAGGGCGCCCCGGACCAGCCCGGCCTCCCCGTCCGGACCGGCCGGGCCCGTCCCGGGCAGGGCCCGGACCCGGTCGAGCGGCCAGTCGACTCCCTCCAGGGCCGCCGAGGCGCGCGCCCCACGCAGCACCGACTCGGCGGCGACGGTCGCCGCCGGCCCGGTCGGTGGGGCGTCGGTGCGGGTGCGGCGCAGCAGCGGGTGCCGCAGCAGCCGGTCCACCGCCGCCCGGGCCTCGGCGACGGCCTCCGGTACGCCGGGGAGCGCGGCCAACCGCGCGACGGGATCGTCCGCGTCCGCCATCGGCCCCATGGCCGGCGACTCTAGCCCGCCCGCCCCCCACCCGTAGCGATCATGCGCATCCTGACGGCTGACCGGCGGCGAGCCGCTTCAGACCCGCATGATCGCTACAGGGGGGTACGTGGGGGGGAGGGGGCGCGTACCCTCTCGCGCATGGGCGCCCAGGTGCTGACCGGCGTCGCCGCCGCGCTGGCCGTCCTCGTGCCCGCCGCGGTGCTCTGGCGCCTGCTGCGCAGCCGGCGCGACCTGGGCAGCCCCGCCGACCGGGCCACCTTCGAGACGCTGCACACCGCCTCGCTGGCCGCCCCCCCGCTGCGGACCGGGCTGACCGGCGAGGGCGCCCGCAAGTCGGCCCGGCACCTGCGGACCCTCCTCGGGTCGGCGGCGGTGGCGCTCACCGACGGGGACCGCCTGCTGGCCTGGGACGGGGCCGGGGAGCGGCACGCCGCGGCGGCGGTGGAGCACGCCGCCGCCACCATGGCCGCGGGCCGCACCCACGTGCTCGGCCCGGACCAGGTGGCCTGCGCGGCGCCGACCTGTCCGGTCCACTTCGCCGTCATCGCGCCGCTGACCGTCGAGGACCGGGTGGTGGGCGCGCTGGCGGCGTACGGCACCGGCGCGTCGGCCGGGCTGATCCGCGCCACCAACGAGGTGGCCCGCTGGGTGTCCACCCAGGTCGAGCTCGCCGAGCTGGACCGCTCCCGCACCCGCCTCGCCGAAGCCGAGGTCCGGGCGCTGCGCGCGCAGATCAGCCCCCACTTCGTCTACAACTCCCTCACCGCCATCGCCTCCTTCGTCCGCACCGACCCGGAGCGGGCACGGGAGCTGCTCTTGGAGTTCGCCGATTTCACCCGCTACTCGTTCCGCCGGCACGGGGAGTTCACGACGCTCGCGGAGGAGCTGCGCAGCATCGATCGCTACCTGCTGCTGGAGCGGGCCCGCTTCGGCGACCGGCTGCAGGTCACCCTCCAGGTCGCCCCGGAGGTGCTGCCGGTCACCGTCCCGTTCCTGTGCCTGCAGCCGCTGGTGGAGAACGCGGTGCGCCACGGGCTGGAGGGCAAGACCGGCACCGGACACATCACCATCGTCGCCGAGGACGCCGGCAGCGAGGCGGTGCTGAGCATCGAGGACGACGGGGTGGGCATGGACCCCGACCGGCTGCGCCGCACCCTCGCCGGGGAACCGGGCGGGGACCGGGAGTCGGTGGGGCTGGGCAACGTCGACGTCCGGCTGCGCGGCGTCTTCGGCGACGAGTACGGGCTGGTGGTGGAGACGGCCCCGGGGGCGGGCACCCGGGTGAGCGTGCGGGTGCCGAAGTTCCGGGCCGGGGTGCGGGCCTCGTGACCGGCCCCGCTGGCGCCGGGCCGCTGCGGGTGCTCGCCGCCGACGACGAGCCCCCCGCGCTGGAGGACCTGGCGTTCCTGCTGCGGGCCGACCCTCGGGTCGGCTCGGTGGTCACCGCCAGCAGCGGGGCGGCGGTGGTCCGGGCGCTCGAGGGGGGCGCCCTGGACGCGCTGTTCCTCGACATCCGCATGCCCGGGCTGGACGGGCTGGACGTGGCCCGCCTGCTGACCCGCTTCACCGACCCTCCCGAGGTCGTCTTCGTGACGGCGTACGACGACCACGCGGTCGACGCGTTCGAGCTGCGGGCGGTGGACTACGTGATGAAGCCGGTGCGCGCCGAACGGCTCGCCGAAGCGGTCCGCCGAGTGGTCGAGGCCCGGCGCAGCACCGGCGCACCGGTACCAGAGGGCGACGACGAGACCATCCCGGTCGAGCTGGGCGGGGTCACCCGCTTCGTGTCCCGCTCCGAGGTGCGCTTCGTGGAGGCGCAGGGCGACTACGCCCGGCTGCACACCGCGCACGGCAGCCACCTGGTGCGGGTCCCGCTGGCCACGCTGGAGGAGCGGTGGCGGGAGGCCGGCTTCCTGCGGGTGCACCGGCGGCACCTCGTCGCCCTGCCGCACATCGAGGAGCTGCGGGTGGAGGCCGGGCACGCCACCGTGCGGGTCGCCGGCCAGACCATCGACGTCAGCCGGCGCCACCTCCGCGAGCTGCGCGACCTGCTGGTCCGCCGGGCCCGGCCGGGCGGGGCACCGCGGTGAGCGGCGGCGAGCCGCGGCGGGCGGCCCCACCCGGCACCCCCGTGCCCCGGCGGGTGGTCGTCGTCAGCCCGCGCACCCGGGCCACCCGCCGGCGGACCCAGCCGGTGACCCGGGAGATCGACGAGCAGACCCGGGTGGGCGAGGTGTACGTCCGCACCCTGGTGCGGACCCAGCTGCGCCTGGCCCTGTTCGTCTGCACGGTGGTCGCCTGCCTGCTCGGCGGCCTGCCGCTGCTGTTCGCCCTGCAGCCGCAGCTGCGGCTGGTGCGCGTCGGCGTGCTGCCCCTGCCCTGGCTGCTGCTCGGCGTCGTCGTCTACCCCGCCCTGGTGTTGGCCGCCTGGCTGTACGTGCGGCAGGCCGAGCGCAACGAGCGGGACTTCGCCGAGCTCGTCGAACGCTCGTGACCGACCGGTGAACCCGATGTTGGGGGTGGCCGCGGTCACCCTGGTCACGCTGGTCACCCTCGTCGTCGGCGCCTTCGGGGTGCGCATCTCCCGGACCACGTCGGACTTCTACGTCGCCTCACGCGCCGTCTCCCCGGTGTGGAACGCCTCGGCCATCGGCGGGGAGTACCTGTCCGCCGCCTCCTTCCTCGGCATCGCCGGGCTCATCCTCGCGTACGGCGCGGACATGCTGTGGTTCCCGGTCGGCTACACCGCCGGGTACCTGATGCTGCTCGTGCTGGTGGCCGCGCCGTTGCGCCGGTCCGGCGCCTACACGCTGCCCGACTTCGCCGAGGCGCGCACCGAGTCGGCCCGGGTGCGCCAGGTGGCGAGCCTGCTGGTCGTCCTTATCGGGTGGCTGTACCTCGTCCCGCAGTTCGTCGGCGCCGGCCTGACGCTGCGCACCGTCACCGGGGCCCCGGACTGGGTGGGCCCGGCGGTGGTCGCCGTGGTGGTGATGCTCAACGTGTGGGCCGGTGGCATGCGCAGCATCACCTTCGTGCAGGCGTTCCAGTACTGGTTGAAGGTGACCGCGATCGCCGTGCCGGCGGTCTTCCTCGTCCTGGCCTGGCGGGCCGACGGTGCGCCGTCGCTGACCCGCGACGCGGTCCCGACGTTCCCGGAGACCACCACGGTGCGGGTCAGCACGCCGCTGACGGTGCGCGTGGACCGACCCGTGCCGGTGACCCGGGACGGGACGGCGACGACGCTGCCGCCGGGGGAGAGCACGCTGCGGGTCGGGGAGACCCTCGTGTTCCCGCAGGGCGCGACGGTGCCGCACGTGACCCGGCTGGAGCCGCTGACCGACCGGGCGTGGGCGATGCCGTTCGCCGGCCGCGACCACCCGCTGTACGCGACGTACTCGCTCGTGCTGGCGACGTTCCTCGGCACCATGGGCCTGCCGCACGTGCTGGTCCGCTTCTACACCAACCCGGACGGCCGGGCGGCCCGCCGCACCACGCTCGTCGTGCTCGTGCTGCTCGGCCTGTTCTACCTGTTCCCGACGGTGTACGGCGCCCTCGGCCGGATGTACGCCCCGGACCTGCTGCTCACCGGCCGCACCGACGCGGTCGTCCTCGTGCTGCCCGGGCGGATGCTGCCCGGGCTGGGCGGGGACCTGCTCGGCGCGCTGGTCACCGGGGGTGCCTTCGCCGCGTTCCTGTCCACGTCCAGCGGCCTGTCCATCTCGGTCACCGGCGTGCTCTCCCAGGACGTGCTGCGTCTCGGCGGGGTGCGCAGCTTCCGGCTGGCGTCCCTGCTCGCCGTCGCGGTGCCGGCGACACTGGCGTTCTCCGCCCGGGGGCTGGCCGTGGCCGACGTTGTCGGCC
>JBMOMH010000251.1:0-4306 GCA_049323135.1 Actinomycetota bacterium | reverse complement strand
CCGGCGTCTTCGCCTCGCTGGGCAGCCGCAGCTGCGTGGGGATGCCCTCGACGGGGCTCTCGGGGGTGCCCAGGGTGCGCCGGGTGATCTGCTCCACCTGGCGCTGGGCGGTGCCGGGGTCCTGCACCCAGGTGCGGTAGAACTCGAAGGGGCACTCGGCGACCCCCTTGTCCCCGTCTCCGGAGTGCAGCACACCGGTGTAGCCGCGGTGCAGCAGCTTGAACATGTGGTTCTGCGACTGCCAGTTGGCGCGGGCGTCACGGATCAGCGCGGTGGAGAACTCGGCGTACTGGATCCCGTTCTCCTCGGTGCCGCACTCACCGAGGGTGCGCCCGTCGAACCCGATGAGGGAGGAGTGGCCGAAGTAGGAGTAGACCCCGTCGAAGCCGGTGGCGTTGGCCACGGCGACGTAGACGTTGTTCATCCAGGCCATCGCCCGGGCGACCAGGATCTGCTGCTCCTTCGCCGGGTACATGTAGCCCTGGCAGCGGACGACCAGCTCGGCGCCCCGCATGGCGCAGTCCCGCCAGATCTCCGGGTAGTTGCCGTCGTCACAGATGATGAGGCTGACCTTGAGCCCCTTCGGCCCGTCGCTGACGTAGGTCCGATCCCCCGGGTACCAGCCCTCGATCGGGCACCAGGGCAGGATCTTGCGGTACTTCTGGGTGATCTCCCCCTCGTCGTTCATGAGGATGAGCGTGTTGTACGGGTTCTTCCGGGGGTGGTCCTCGTGCTGCTCCCCGGTGAGGGAGAACACGCCCCAGGTCCGGGCCCGCCGGCACGCGTCGGCGAAGATCTCGGTCTCCTCGCCGGGGATGCGGGCGGCCGTGTCGAACATCTCCTGCCGGTCGTACATGATCCCGTGCGTGCTGTACTCCGGGAAGATGATGAGGTCCATGCCGGGCAGGCCCTGCTTGGCACCGACCACGACCTCGGCGATGCGGTGGCAGTTCTCCAGCACCTCCGCGCGGGTGTGCAACCGCGGCATCTTGTAGTTGACCACCGCGACGCCGACGGCGTCCTTGCTGCTGCTGATGTCTCCGTGGCGCATGGCCCCGTCCTCTCCCCGGACCCGGCCGGGCCCGGTACACCTGCGAGCTGGTCCCTATGCTTCCAGAAGAAAATGTTTCTCCGTTCCTCCACGTTGTCAAGAGGGCGGCCGGGCTAGAGGCTGGTGACGATGTTGAAGTCCAGCTGGTCGGCCTCGGCCAGGTAGACGGCCTGGTACAGGTGCTGGCCGCGCAGGTGGACCGACCCGCGCGGCCCGTCGTACCCGGCGCCCGTGGCGGTCCGGCACAGGTCCGGGACGTGCAGGCTGCCGGCGCGGTCCACCAGCGTGGAGAGCAGCCGGATGCCCTCGTAGCAGGACTCCCCGAGGCTGTTCAGCGGCGGCGCATCCGCCCCGAAGCGCCCGCAGTAGCGGGACTCGAAGTCCAGGCTGCCCGCGGTGGGCAGGGCCTCGAAGTACCCCGCAGCGGCGCACAGTCCCTTGGTGGCGTTTGCGCCACTGGCCAGGAGCGTGTTCTCGTCCATCAGCGAGCTCAGCCGCAGGGCCCGATCCTGCAGCCCCGCCGCCGCGAAGGCCCGGTTGAACTGGACCGCGTCCTGTCCCACCAGCAACATCAGCACCGCGTCTGGCTCCTGCCGGGCGATGTCGGCCACCACCCCGGTGAAGGAAGCCGAGCCCAGCGGCACGAACACCTCGCGGGTGACCTCGCCCCCGCACTGCCGCGCGTACCGGCGCACGGCCCGGGCCGAGCGGCGCGGCCAGATGTAGTCGTTGCCCACCACGTACCAGCGTCGAACGCTGCGCTCTCGGGCGAGCCAGCGCATGGCGGGGAGCAGCTGGCGCCCCGGGGTCTCCCCGGTCAGGAACACGCCGGGACGGCGCTCCCCGCCTTCGTACAGGGCGGTGTAGACGTAGGGCACCCGCCCGGCGATGCGCGGCGCCAGCTCCTCGCGGACGGCAGAGATGTGCCAGCCCACCACGGCCTGGACCAGCCCGCTGCGGACGAGGCCCAGCACCTCGGCGGCTACCCGCTGCGGTGCCCGTCCCCCGTCCACGACCCACAGCCGCACCTCGCGACCCAGCAGCCCGGCCTGGGTGTTGAGCTCCGCCACGGCGAGCTCGGCGCAGAGCTGGCACGAAGGACCGAACATCCCGGCCGAACCCTGCAGTGGAATCACCAACGCGACCACAACGAGGCCGCCGGCCGCGCCGCCGGCCGCGCCGCCGGCCGCGCCGTCAGCGGCTCGAGGCACGTCGCCACCTTAGCGCCGGATGCTTCCACAGTGAAGTATCGTGAGGAGATCATCCACGGCAGAAGGGATCCCGGGCAGATGGCGGAACGGGCAGGGGCGGACGACCTCACCCAGCTGCTCAGCCAAGTGGAGCGGGCCGTCACCGCGCGGCTCGCCCGTGTGCTCGCGCAGGAGGGCTGCACGGTGGAGGAGTGGCGGGTGCTCTGCCTGCTCGCCGACGGCCGGGGCCACCCGATGAACCAAGTCGCGGACTTCGCCCTGCTGCCGGCCCCGACTCTCACCAGGCTCGTCGACCGGCTCGTGGCGAACAACCTCGTCTACCGCCGGGTCGACCCGACCGACCGACGCCGGGTCCTGGTCCAGCTCACCGCCCGTGGGCGGGCCCGGCAGCGACGGCTGAACCGGCTGGTCCAGGATCACCAGGCCGACCTGACCCAGCGGGCGGGGGAGGCGGACGCCGCCCGTCTTGCGGGGATCCTCGACCGGCTGCGCAGCGACCTGACCTAGCCGCTCCACCCGCCCTCCGGTGCGGGACGGCCGGGACGGCGTCGAACCCCGTCGCTTCCGGGGAATGAGCCGCGTTTCGCGGGACTCCTCGGCTTTCCGTGGGTCCGGGCGTGGGGTCTGAGGGCCGGGATCGGCTGCTGTTGAGCGTGAACGGCTGTCCTGGCGGGTGAGGTCAGGACGCGCACGTGCTGGCTCGTAGGTTTCGGAGCGACCAAGCAACCGGACCTGCGAGCGAGGAGCACGTGCGCGTCACCACCGCATTCAACAAGATGCT
Organism: Actinomycetota bacterium; assembly: GCA_049323135.1. Taxonomy (GTDB): domain Bacteria; phylum Actinomycetota; class Actinomycetes; order JBMOMH01; family JBMOMH01; genus JBMOMH01. The sequence continues at coordinate 1,263 of JBMOMH010000251.1, read as the reverse complement.
GTCCATCCCCGGTGCCACGGTGGCGTCGGTCGAGTTCACCCCCGAGGGCGTGGTCGTTGGGCTGCGCCGGCGGGCCGGTCGTCCCCGCTGCCCGTGCGGCTGGAAGGCCCCTGGCGCCTACGACCGTTCGACACGTCGCTGGCGGCACCTGGACCTCGGTGCCAGCCGGCTGCTGCTGGAAGCCGAGATCCGCCGGTTGGACTGCCGCCGCTGCGCTCGGGTGGTGACCGAGCAGGTCCCGTGGGCGCGGCCCCGAGCCCGGCACACCCGCGACTTCGAAGACGTCGTCGCGTGGCTCGCGCAGCACTGCGACAAGACCACGATCACGAAGCTGATGCGGTCCTCCTGGGAGACCGTCGCGAGCATCGTGGAGCGGGTCGTGGCCGAGCACGTCGACACCCGACGTTTGGAGGGGCTGCTGCGGATCGGGGTCGACGAGGTCAGCTACCGCAAAGGGCACCGGTACCTGACGGTGGTCGCGAACCACGATGAGGGCGGCAAGGTCATCTGGGCCGCCGAGGGCAAGAGCGCCGCCACCCTCGAGACGTTCTACGATGAGCTCGGCGAGGCTGGATGCCAGCAACTGCAAGCAGTTTCGATGGATCTCGGGGCGGCGTTCAAGAAGGCCACCGACACCAAGGCACCGCAGGCCAAGCAGTGTGTCGACCCGTTCCACCTGGTCGCCTTGGCCAACGAGGCGATCAACAAGGCCAGGCGCTGGGCCTGGAACATCGAACGGGACAAGGCCAAGACCGTGCCCCGACGAGGTCGTGGACGCCCCCGCCAGGACAGCCCGCCACCACCGCGGAACCAGGCGCGCTGGGTCAAGCACACCCGCTGGGCGCTGCTGAAGGACCCCGACCACCTCAAGCCCTCCCAGCTCGAGGTGCTCCACGAGCTGCGGCGCAGCAACTCGGTGCTCTACCGCTGCTGGCAGCTCAAGGAAGGACTGCGTGACCTCTACCGTCTCGCCGAACCGGCTGATGCCCCCGAGCACCTGGACTGGTGGCTGGCCTGGGCCTGCCGCAGCCGGATCCCCGCGTTCGTCACCCTGGCCAAGACCGTCCGCGCCAACCGCGACCGCATCCTCGCAGCCGTCGAACTCGGCCTATCGAACAGCAAGCTCGAAGGCCTCAACAGCAAGATCAGGCTCATCAACCACCGCGGCTACGGCCACCACAGCGCCGCCGCCCTCATCGCCATGATCTACCTCTGCTGCGGCGGAATCGCCGTCACGCTGCCCACGGAAAGGTGAGGAGAACC
>JBMOMH010000250.1:0-4375 GCA_049323135.1 Actinomycetota bacterium | reverse complement strand
CCAGCCACCGGGTGGCCCCGGGGCTGCTGTCCGGGCCGGCCTGGGCGGCGCTGCGGCGCGGGCCGGTGTACGCCGGCCGCCCGGACCACCCGCAGCTGCCCTACCTGGCCGCGGCCGGGGTCACCGTCGAGGTGCTCGACCCGGCCCACCCGGCCGGCGCGGCCGCCGCGGCGGGCTCGCCCGGCCCGACCGCCGGTCCCGCCGGCCCGGCGGCGCTGGCCCGCCGGCTGGTCGAGGTGGCCGCCGTCCGCGGCCACGCGGTGTGGCTGGCCGCCCCCGACGGGGACCCGGAGCTGGGGGCCGCCCTGGCCCGAGAGCTCACCGGTCGGCCTGGGCCGAACCGGCCCGAGCTGGAGGTGGTGCAAGGTTCCTACGACCTGCCCGGTGCCCGGCTGCTCGACCTGGTGGCGGTGATGGACCGGCTGCGTTCCCCCGGCGGCTGCCCCTGGGACGCCGCGCAAAGCCACACCTCCCTGCTGCCGTTCCTCGTGGAGGAGGCCTACGAGGTGGTGGAGGCGGTGGAGACCGGGGACCGGGCACACCTGCGCGAGGAGCTGGGCGATCTGCTGCTGCAGGTGGTGTTCCACGCCCGGCTCGCCGAGGAGCACCCCGAGGACCCGTGGTCGGTCGACGACGTCGCCGCCGGGATCGTGGCCAAGCTGGTCCGCCGCCACCCGCACGTGTTCGCCGCCGAGGCCGGTGGGGCCGAGGTCAGCGCCGCCGAGGTCGCGCAGAGCTGGGAGACCCGCAAGGCCGAGGAGAAGGGCCGCCGCTCGGCCGCGGACGGCGTACCACTGGGACAGCCGGCCCTGGCCCTGGCCGCCGCCCTGGTCGGCCGGGCCCGCCGGCACGGCGTCCCCGTCGCCGCCGTGCTGCCCGAGCCGCTCGACCCGGGGCAGGCCGGGGACCCGGCCGCGCTGGGCGCGCTGCTGCTCGCCCTGGTGGCCGCCGCCGAGGAGCGGGGTGTGGACGCCGAGGCGGCGCTGCGGGCCGCCGCCCGGGACCTGCGGACCCGGCTGCTGGGCGCCGCCTCCCCGGACCCGGACCCGGCCCCGGGCTCGGACCCGGACCCGGCCCCGGGCTCCGACCCGGCCCCGAACCCGGCGGGTACCTAGGCGGACCTCGGGGGTCCCCCCAAGGCGTGCGCCCAGCGGCTGCCGGTCGAATGCGGCGGCCTGTTCCCTGCCACCTCAGCAGACCCTCTAGCCCATGCGGTACCAGGCCTTGTCGGACAGATTGAACCCTGTGGTAGTTAATGTGGCCTATAGCTCACATTAACTACCACAGCATTGGATCCCATCGCCAGGGGGTTGCCCCCCGGACCAGCCACGCCACTAGCCCGAGGCCGACAGCGCCGCCTGTGCCCGGGCGGCCCGTACGGCGGCGGTGAGGCTGGCCAGGTCGAAGGCGCCGTGGTGCCGCCGGCCGTTGACGAAGAACGTCGGAGTCCCGGACACGCCGGACAGGTCGGCGCCCTCGACGTCGCGGGCGATGTGCGCCGCGGCGGCGTGCCCGTCCAGGTCGGCGGTGAAGCGCGCCAGGTCCAAGCCGAGCTGCCCGGCGTAGCGGAGCAGGTCCGGGCGGCGCAGCGCGTCCTGGTGGGTGAACAGCAGGTCGCGCATCGGCCAGAACGTCCCCTGCGCGGCGGCTGCCTCGCAGGCCTGCGCGGCCAGCTGGGCGTGCGGGTGCACGTCGGTGAGCGGCAGGTGCCGCCAGACGTAGCGCAGGTCCCCGGCGTTGGCGAGCAGCTCCCGCACCACCGGCTCGGCTGCCCCGCAGTACGGGCACTCGAGGTCGCCGTACTCCACCAGAGTCACCGGCGCCGTCGCCGGCCCCCGGATGTGGTCCCGCTCGGGGTCCACCGGGTCGGCCAGGTCGACCAGCCCCGGCGTGGTGCCGAGCAGGGCGCGGGCCCGCAGGCCCGCCGGCAGGACCGCGAGGAACCGGAAGCCGAGCGCGGTGACCAGGGAGGCGGTGAGGCCGGCGGCCAGCACCCCGGCCTTCGCTTCCTGCAGGGCGGGACCGGCGAAGGCGAGGGTGGCGACGAGCAGGGACACCGTGAACCGGACGCCGGCGGCGGTCCCGCCGCCGGCCAGCGCCCCCCAGCCGACCGGTGGTCGCAGCCGGCCCCCGCTGAGCCGGCCCACCAGCCAGGACACGCCGAGGATGCCGACCGGCTTGCCGACCACGTAGGCGAGCACGATGCCCAGCGTGATGGGCGACCGCACCGCGCGAGCGAGGAAGTCACCGCCCAGGGGGATGCCCGCGTTCGCCAGCGCGAACAGCGGCACCACCAGGTAGCTGGTCCACGGGTGGTAGAGCTGCTGGAGGCGGTCGTTGGGGGACATCGCGGCGTCCAGGCCGGCCCGGGCCCGCCGGGCCAGCTCCGGCGTTGGCTGCTCCCGGAACGACCGGAACCGCTCGCTGGCCAGCTCCAGGTCCGGCCGCGCCGCCGGGTAGGCGTAGGTCAGCAGGCCCATGACCAGCCCCACGAGCACCGGGTCCACCCCGGACCCGTGGACGGCCACCCACAGGCCCACCCCGAGGACCGCGTAGGGCAGCCCGTGGCGCACACCTGCCGCCCGCAGCACCAGGACGGCGGCCAGCAGCCCGACCGCGGTCAGGAGGGGCCCCGGGGACAGCCGGCGGGTGTAGACGACGGCGATCACGACCAGGGCCACCAGGTCGTCGACAACGACCACGGTCAGCAGGAACGAGCGCAGCCGGTCGGCGAAGCGGGGTCCGACCGCGGCGAGCAGGCCGAGGGCGAAGGCGGTGTCGGTGGACATGGCGGCCCCCCACCCGGGGGCCCCGAACCGCCCCCCGGTGACCGCGAGGTAGAACGCCACCGGCACCGCCATGCCACCCAGGCCGGCCAGCACCGGCAGCAGCACCTGCCGGCGTTCCCGCAGGTCCCCCATGTCGAACTCGCGGCGCGCCTCCAGGCCGACGACGAAGAAGAAGAACGTCATCAGTCCGGCGTTCACCCATCCGCGGGCGTCGAGCTGCAGGGCGGCGCTGCCGGCCTGAAGGGACAGCGGGGTGCTCCACAGCCCCTCGTACGACGCCGGGGCGACGTTCGCCCACACCAGCGCGGCGCCCGCCGCGACGAGCAGGACGCGGGCCCCGCTCGTCTCGGTGTGCAGGTAGCGCCGCAGCGGGGAGGCCAGCCGGCGGCTCCAGGCCGTGGCCGGGACGGCGGGCCCGTTCCGGGTCACCCGGACAGTTTGCCGGCCGGTCGACTGGTCCGGCCTAGCGCCGGACGACGCGACTGGTCCGGCCTAGCGCCGGACGACGGCGGGGGACCAGGCGTCGGCGAGGAACACTCGGGGGGTGCCCGTCCCGTCGGCGGGCAGCGCCCACACGTCGCTCTCCCCGGTGCCCGGCCGGGGCAGGCCGTAGAGCACGGTGCTGTTGTCGAGCCACTCCACCTGGTCGTCCACGCTGCGCGTCTCGGCCAGCCGTCGGTCGGTCCCGGAGGCCAGGTCCCGAACGTGCACCGCCCAGCGCCCGGGAGACGTGGCCCGCTTGTAGGCGACCCGGGTGCCGTCCGGGGACAGCGACGGGCACTCCACCCCCTCGGCGACCACCCGCAGCACGCGAGTGCCCTGGTCGCCCGCCACCAGCCAGCGCTGGCCCTGCGACCCCACGGTGGCGTAGAAGCGCCCGCCGCCGGCGAAGGTCACCCCCCACACGTTGATGTCCGGGCTGCGGTAGGGCGCCCCGCCCTTGAGGATCGTGTAGGTCTCCACGTCGACCGGCGTCCCGCCGGACACGTCGACGATGTTGGTGCGGGTGGAGAAGCTCGCCGCGGCGTACGAGTCGCCGGCGACGAACGTCGTCCACGCGACCTGCTGCCCGTCCGCGGCGACCCGGGCCCGGCTCGGCAGCCCCGGCAGCGGGATCTCGCGGCCCACGGCGAGGTCCGGGCCGAGCAGCCGGGCCTGGTACGTGGTCACCACGCCCCGGTCGGCGGTGAGGCACACGGCCGCCGAGCGGGCGGCGTACACCCGCTCACAGGACAACGTGCTGCGCACCGGTGTTGCGGCCGGGTCGGCCAGCGGGACCACCGCCAGGCGCCCGTACCCCGGTCCCGGCGTCGTGCTGCGGAACGCCACGTACGAGCCGGCCAGCACCTTCTGCAGGGCGGCCGCGCTGGCGGGGTCCGCGGTGGCGGCGGCCGGCCCGGCCCGCAGGTCGGCGTCGCGGCGTACGACGTAGCGGGTGTAGCCGACGGTGAGGGTCCCCGCGGCGAGTACCACGGCGGTGAGCAGGGCCACCCGCCCCCAGCCGCCGCGGGTCACGCCGCCACCCCGGCCGGCCGGCCCCCGTGCAGCAGCAGCGCGGCGGCGGCGAGGGTGGTCAGCAGCGCGCC
>JBMOMH010000249.1:0-4378 GCA_049323135.1 Actinomycetota bacterium | reverse complement strand
AGGTCGGCTTGGAGTTCGGCGAGCATCCGCCCCACTCCGTACTCGTCCTCCACGAAGGCCACGGTGACCCGATCCACCCCGGCCGCGCCCCGGTTCGCCTGGACCCGCCTCCACGCCTCCCACAGCACGTCACCTCTGTGGATACGGTCATACAGGGCGTGGAAACGGCGACCCTCTGACTGCTTGGCCGCAGTCCATAGCCGGTTTTGCAGTTCTCGCACTTTCGCCCTCGACGGCTTGCCGTCGAGAGTTACGACAGGCTCTGGCCTGTCGGGGTGGTTGGACCGGACGAATCCAGTCATGCCCTCACGCTTACCCGCGCCACCAGCATCACCAAAGTCGGGGCCCTTCCCTCCCGGCGCGTTGTGTTGCGCGCCGATCACCGGTACTACGACCCCGTCGGACTCCCGCTGCGCTCCGGCCGGTTTCACCATCGGCTTATCCGACCGGTCTCTCGCCCGACGCAGGCGTGCGCAGACGGGCCTCTCCTGTTCCGTGCCAGACCCTCTGCACGTGCCGCCGCCCCTACCCCGAGGAGACCCGCCACACCCTCCGGAACCCGGCGTGACGGACATGGCCTTCGCCGTGACATGAGCGGCTCGGCTCTCCCGTTGCATCTCTGACGAGGCTGCAGCGTTCGCTCCACGCTACGGCCCGCGCAGTTGCTCCCCCCGAAGGGGCTCTCGACACCCCGCTCAGCCCGCCACCTCTCAGCGACGAACCGGGGCCTGCTACCCGGCGCTCCGGCGCCTACCGGGACGGGACTCACACCCGTCGGCCTGACACAGCTTGCAGGACGCACCACGCCCGGAGGGTACGCCGACGCGCCGGGCGGGGGTTGTCCCACGCGGCACCGGTGAGGCACCCTCGGGACACGACCTGTTCGCCGAGGAGACCGGGAGGCCGCCCATGTCCCTGCACCACTCCGAGGAGACCCATCAGAACCTCGTCGCCCGGGTCCCCGTGGCCACCGGGCGGCCGCTCCCCGAGTGGTTCCGCGAGCTGGAGGCCGGACCGGCCTTCTCCCGCTTCGACGACAAGGTCAAGTGGCTGCGCGACGCGCACGGCCTGCCGCACGGCTACGCCACGGCGATCATCCACGAGCACGACCGCACCCGCGCCGCCCGCTCCATGGGCTGAGGCCGGCGCAGCCCCGTGGACCTGCCGGCGGCCCTGGACTTCCTACGGACCAACCACCGGGCGGTGCTGGCCACCATCCGCGGCGACGGCCGCACGGCCCTGTCCCCGGTGCTGGTGACCGTCGACGCGGCGGACCGGGTGGTGGTCAGCACCCGGGAGACCGCCCGCAAGGTCGCCCACGTCCGCCGCGACCCCCGGGTCAGCGCCTGCGTGTTCACCGACCGCTTCTTCGGTGACTGGGTGCAGGTGGAGGGCACCGCCGAGGTGGTGTCGCTGCCGGCCGCGATGGACGGGCTGGTCGACTACTACCGGCGGATCGCCGGGGAGCACCCCGACTGGGACGACTACCGGGCCGCCATGGCGCGCGAGCAGCGGGTGCTGCTGCGCATCACGGTGCACCGGGTGGGCCCGTCCGTGCGCGGCTAGCCCCTCGGCTAGCCCGTGCGTACGCCGCTCAACGCCGGTTGAGGATCGCCAGCAGGCGCAGGATCTCCAGGTACAGCCAGACCAGGGTGACCAGCAGGCCGAAGGCGGCCCGCCACGACTCCCGCTCGGGCAGCCCGTTGCGCACCCCCTGCTCGACGAAGTCGAAGTCCAGAATCAGGTACAGCGCGGCCAGAGCAACCCCAGCGACCGACAGCAGCACGCCCAGCGGCCCCACACCGTAGAACCCCCAGCCGCCGCCGACGCCGAAGAAGGAGCTGACCAGGCTGACCATCGCGACACCCAGGTAGCCGAAGCCGGCGACCAGCAGCATCCGGGTGAACTTGGGGGTGGCCCGCAGCCGCCCGCTGCGGTAGACGAGCAGCATGCCGACGAACGCGGCCAGCGTGCCCAGCACGGCCTGCGGCACGAGCTGGTTGCCGTAGGCGACGGTGTACCAGTGGCTCAGGGTGCCGACGAAGACGCCTTCGACCGCGGCGTACACCAGGACCAGCGCCGGGCTCACCGTCCGCCGGAAGGTGATGACCATGCCGAGCACGAGGCCGGCGACCAGGGCGGCCAGCATCGGGACGAGCCCGAAGTTCAGCACCCAGGCGGCCGCGGCGGTGAGCAACAGCACGCCGAACAGCGACGCGGTGCGCATGACCACGTCGTCGAGGGTCATCCGGCGGGCCTGGGCCGCGGTGGCCGGCGGCGCGGCGTACATCTGCTCCAGCTCGGTCACGTCCGGGGCTGGACCGAACGAGGCCCCGAAACCGGAGCCACCCGGGGTGAACTGCGGGGTCCGCCGGAAGACCGGGTTCCTGCTCTCCATCGCTGCCCTCCACGAGCCGCCGGGGCCGTCGGTCACGACGACCGCGCCACCGAGGGTAACGCGCGGGTCAAGCCGACCGTTCCCCCGACCCGCCGGGCTAGGGTCAACCGGACGACTCTCGGCACACGCAGAACTCGTTGCCCTCCGGGTCGGTGAGGACCTGCCACGACCAGGCCGGGCCGTCCCCGAACGGCTCCCCCACCCGGGTGGCGCCCAGCGCCACCAGCCGGTCGACCAGCGCCTCCGGCTCGGGGGTGAACAGGTCCAGGTGCACCCGGTTCTTCACCGTCTTGCCCTCCGGCACCCGCTGCAGGTACACCGGCGGGGCGCCGGTGGGGGGCAGCAGGTCGAGGTAGGGCTCCCCGTCGCCCCGCACCCCCAGGTAGTCCAGGGCGGCGAGCCAGAACGGGGCCAGCGCCACCGGGTCCCGGCAGTCGATGCCCACCTCCAGGCGCGGTCGTGTCATCGGTACCTCCCCTCCGGCCGGCTGGCGCCGGCGAGGCCGGCGGCGAGTCGACCGTAGCGGGTCGGGGCGCCGCGGCGGCGCGGGACATACTCGGGGAACCGGCCCGCGCCGTCGAGGAGCCCGCATGCAGCCGCGCATCCACGTCATCACCCTCGGCGTCGCCGACCTGACCCGCGCCCTCGCCTTCTACCGTGACGGGCTGGGACTGCCCACCGAAGGGGTGATCGGCACCGAGTTCCCCGGCGACACCACCACCCCGGCCGGGGACGCCGTGATGTTCCGGCTCGACGACGGGTTGATCCTCGCCCTCCCTGTACCCAGCAGCGAGCTGGCCAAGGACGCCGGCGTCCCGCCGGCCCCGGCGACGACGGGCGGGTTCAGCCTCGGGCACATCGTCGCCGAGCAGGCGGCGGTGGGCCGGCTGCTGGCCCAGGCGGCGGCCGCCGGGGGCGCGGTGACCGGGCCGGCGCGCGACCGCCCCTGGGGCATCTACTCCGGCTACTTCACCGATCCCGACGGGCACCTGTGGGAGGTCTTCTGGCAGCGCCCCGGTTGAGTCCGGCCGGGCGTGAGGAGGCCCGCGGGACCGACCTCCAGGCAGTAGCCGTGGGCGCGGGCGCGCCCACGGGCGCGATGGACCGGGGTGGGCCAGGGGACGGGGATCACTCGCGCAGGTCCCGGTGGGGTTCCAGGTAGATGCGACCGAGCGGGCTGGTCCACCGGTAGCCCTGCGGGTCCAGGCGCAGCTGCCACCCGCCGTGGGTCTTCAACCGGTGGTGTCGGCGGCACAGCGGGGCCAGGTTGGCCCGGGTGGTGGGCCCGTGCGGGAACGGCACCCGGTGGTCGAGGTCGCAGCCGGCGGCGGTGCGGTTGCAGTGCGGGAACACGCAGGAGCGGTCCCGGGCCCGGATGAACGCGGCCAGCGCCGGCGAGGGCCGGTAGACCCGCCGCCCCCGGTCCAGCAGCCGCCCGGTCAGCGGGTCGGTGACCAGCCGCCGCCAGGCGCCGTCGGCGGCCAGCTGGCGGGCCAGCGCGGCCGGGATCGGACCGTAGCCGACCAGCTGCCCCGGCTCCTCGGCCAACCCGAGCAGGGTGGCCAGGTCCACCCGCACCTGCACCGCCACCGGCCCGGTCCCCGGCCCCGGCTCGGGGCCCGGCTCCCGGTCCGGGTCGGAGTCCGGCGCGGGGTCAGGCGACCGGCCCGCGGGGGGCGGGCCCGCGGGGGCCGACCCGCCCGCGGAGGGCGGGCCCAGCGGCAGCGGGGTGCCGTCGAGCGCCGCCTGGCAGAGCAGCACCAGCGCGTCGGCCCGCCGCGCGTCCACCCCCAGCCCGGCGGGGAACAGGTCCGCCCGGGCGGCCAGCCGGTCCAACGCGGCGTGCGCCAGCTGCGCCCCCTGGGCGGGCAGCACCGCGTGCAGCACCCCCATCCCGTCCGGCAGGGACCAGCGCTCCACCCGCCGCCCGGCCCGGGCCGCCGCGCACCGGCGGGCCGCCGCCGCCGGCTCGGCCCGCAG
>JBMOMH010000248.1:0-4408 GCA_049323135.1 Actinomycetota bacterium | reverse complement strand
ATCGCCTGCACCGCAACCCCGACCGCCACCCGGCGACACTACCAAGTGCCAACGACTTCCGCCGAGAGACACGCTGGCGAAAGACCAGGTCACAGCGGTCTCACCGTGCTACTTCAGGAGGTCTGGGCCTGAGGGTCCTGAGGGTATGGACGAACGCCTCGCGGAACAGCTTCTCTACCTCGATGCCACATTGGCCGAGATGCGCGAGTTGGCCGCACGTGGCCGTGCGGCGTACGAGGCGGACATCGCCGTCGCGCGGGCCTGCCAGTACAACATCATTCGCCTTGCAGCGGACCTCGAACGCCTGGGCGAGTCCTGGCTCGAGGCTCGCCCAGCCATCCCGTGGCGGCTGATCAAGGGGATGCGAAACCGGATCGCCCACAACTACTGGACCGTTGACCACGACATGGTGTGGGCGGTTGTGGACCAGCACGCCGCGAACCTGCCTGCGGCGCTGGCCGGGGAAATCGCCGCGGCTCGGAGGAGATCCAGCGCCGGCGACTAGACGCTACCTGGATCGGACCGGCCCGCGGCTGTCGCGACGGATCGGCTAGGCGACGTCCCGCCGGTTGGTCTCCCTAAGCGTTCGGTGCGGCGTCGGCCGCGCGTCGCAGGGCGGCGATGTCCAGCTTGTGCATCCCCAGCATCGCCTGCATGGCGCGCTGCGCCCGGCCCTCGTCGGGGTCGCCGATCAGCTTGCTCAGCGCTGTCGGCGTGACCTGCCAGGACACGCCGTACCGGTCCTTCAGCCAGCCGCACGGCCCTTCCTCGCCCCCGTCGGTCAGCCGCTCCCAGTAGTAGTCCACCTGGTCCTGGGTCTCGCAGGTGACCTGGAAGGAGACGGCCTCGGTGAAGGTGAACTCAGGTCCCCCGTTGATGCCGACGAACCGCTGGCCGTCCAGCTCGAACTCGACGGTCATCACGTCCCCGGCGGGCCGTGGCCCGGCGTCGGTGTAGCGGGTGACGCCCACCACCCGAGAGTTCGGGAAGACGGCGGTGTAGAAGGCGGCGGCCTCCTCCGCCTGCGTGTCGAACCAGAGGTTCGGGACGATCTGCTGTGGCATGTCCTCTCCTCGGCCAGGACTGGGTTCTCCGTTCCGGCTCCCGACGGGTAGACCGTCGCCGGGGTCGGATCTCATCGCCTCGGGCCGCACACCGTGGTCATGAAGCGCCGCCCACGGGGGCCGCCCACGGGTCGTTCGGGCCCGCCGTGGCCTATCGTCGGACCGTGGGTGACGGGGTGGGTGGGGACGAGTTCCTGCGTGAGGCCGGGCAGTACCGGCGGGAGCTGCTGGCGTACTGCTACCGAATGGCCGGTTCACCGCACGACGCCGAGGACCTGGTGCAGGCGACCTACCTGCGAGCCTGGCGGGCCTACCGCCACTTCGAGGGCCGTTCCTCGCTGCGGACCTGGCTGTACCGGATTGCTACCAACGTGTGCCTGACCAGCCTTGCGGGGCGGGAGCGCCGGCCCCTGCCCGTGGGCCTCGGTGCGGCCCCGGCCAGCCCCGACGACCCCCTGGTCGAGCGCTGGGAGGTGCCGTGGCTACAGCCGGTTCCCGACGCGGCCGTCACGCCGGTGGACGGCGACCCGGCCCAGGTGGTCGCTGGCCGGCACAGCGTGCGGCTCGCCCTGGTCGCCGCGCTGCAGCACCTGCCGGCCCGGCAGCGCGCCGTTGCTGGTGCTGCGCGATGTGCTCACGTGGAGCGCAGCGGAGGTTGCGACCGTACTGGAGACGAGTACGGCGGCGGTGAACAGTGCCCTGCAGCGGGCGCGGGCTCAACTCGCTGCCGCCGGACTGGACGAGGACGCCGTGACCGAGCCGACCGACGCGGGACAGCGGGCCTTGTTGGACCGGCATGCCCGTGCCATCGAGCAGAAGGACGTCACGGCACTCGTCGACATGTTCACGGCGGAGGCGCGGTGGGAGATGCCTCCGTCCCTTGCCTGGTACCGGGGTCCGCAGGACATCGCCCGGCTGGTCGCCGTGCAGTCCGGCCGGTCTTCGACGGCGCCCTCTTCCCGCTCTTCGGCCTGCCGGACCGGCTTCCCGCCGGCAGGGTCAGAGCTTAGGTAGCAGCGGTCGCGCGAGCAGGTCAGCGGGTGCGTTGTCGTTGACGGTGTGTTCTGCCCGCGGGATCATGGCCCTGCTGCCCAGGACTGGGGCGCGATCAGATCCCGACCGCCCCGGACCACCAGGGCGGGCGCCCGGGCCGCCGGCAGCCCCTCCTCGCTCCGGTCGGCGAGGGCGTAGTGCAAGGCGCACCACAGCCGCCGTACGCCGCAGTCGGCGTAGTCACGCTCCGCCACCCCTGCCCCCGCCGGCGCCGGCCACACCCGGTTGGCCGTTCCGGCACCGGGCAGCACCTGCGGGAAGGTGCGGTACGGTGGAGCTGTTATACCCCCTCGGGTATACGGAAGGAGCGCCATGCAGCCGACGATCATCCCGCTCGAGACCTCCACCCTGGGGGACCGCAGCTACCTGGCTCACGACGGACGGGTCGCCCTGGTGGTGGACCCGCAGCGCGACATCGACCGGGTGCTCGACCTGGCCGCCCGGGAGGGGGTGCGCATCACCGACGTCTTCGAGACCCACCTGCACAACGACTACGTCAGCGGCGGGCTGGCGCTGGCTCGCCAGGCGGGCGCGACCTACCACGTGAGCGGGCAGGACACGGTGACCTTCGACCGGCACCCGCTCGCCGACGGGGACGTCGTCCCGGTCGGGGAGGCGCTGCGCGTCCGGGTCCGGGCCACCCCGGGACACACCTTCAACCACCTGTCCTACGTGTTGGAGTCGGCCGGCGAACCGGTCGCCGTGTTCACCGGCGGCTCGCTGCTCTACGGATCCACCGGCCGCCCGGACCTGCTCGGGCCGGAGCACACGCCGACCCTGGCCCGGCTGCAGCACGCCTCCGCGCGTCGCCTGGCCGACGAGCTGCCGGACCAGACCACGGTGCTGCCCACCCACGGGTTCGGCAGCTTCTGCTCCTCCTCCCAGTCGCAGGCCGAGTCCTCCTCCATCGGGCAGGAGAAGCGGGCCAACCCGGTGCTGACCCAGGACGAGCAGGCGTACGTCGACCAGCTACTGGCCGGCCTGGACGCCTGGCCGGCCTACTACGTGCACATGGCTCCCCTGAACCAGGCCGGCGCCTTCCCGCCCGACCTCAGCCCGCCGCACCGCGCGGACCCCGCGGAGGTGCGGCGGCGCATCCAGGCGGGGGAGTGGGTGGTGGACCTGCGCAGCCGCACCGCCTTCGCCGCCGGCTTCCTTCCCGGGACGCTGAACTTCGGCCTCGACGGGTCCTTCGCCACCTATCTCGGCTGGACCATCCCCTGGGGCATGCCGCTGACCCTGCTCGCGGAGACCCCGGAGCAGGTCGCCGAGGCGCAGCGCGAGCTGGTCCGCATCGGCATCGACCGCCCGGTGGCCGCGGCCACGGGGGCGCCGCAGGCGTGGGCCGACGGGGTGGGCCTGGCCACCTACCGCCGGGCGACCTTCGCCGACCTGGCCCGGGAGCGCGGGCAGCGGGACCTGCGGGTGCTCGACGTACGGCGCAACCTGGAGTGGGCCAACGGGCACGTCGAGGGCGCGGTGCACATCCCCCTGCACGACCTGCCCCGCCGCCTGGGCCAGGTGCCCGACGGCGAGGTGTGGGTGTACTGCGGCAGCGGCTACCGGGCCTCGATCGCGGCCTCCCTGGTGGCCACCCGGGGCCGCCGGGTCGTGGTCGTCGACGACGACGTCGACCGGGCCGGCCCGGCCGGCCTGCCGGTCGTCCGCGAGGGTGGGGAGGACCGATGAGGCTGCTCGCCGCGCTGCGCCGCCGGCTGGCCGCCGCACCCGCCCGGGTCGGCGCCACCGAGGCGGCCGCCCTGGTCCGTCAGGGCGCCCTCCTCCTCGACGTCCGCGAGCCGGCCGAGTGGGCCGCCGGGCACGCCCCCCAGGCCCGGCACATCCCGCTGGGCCAGCTCGCCGGGCGGCTGGCCGAGCTCCCCGCCGACCGGCCGGTGGTCACGGTGTGCCGGTCGGGAGCCCGCTCGGCCCGGGCCGCTGCCCTGCTGGCCCGCCAGGGGCGGCCGGCGAGCAACCTGGCCGGCGGCATGCACGCGTGGGCCGCGGCCGGACTGCCGGTGGTCGACGGCCGGGGTCGCGCGGGTCGGGTCGCCTGACCGGTGCTCCTGCTCACCGCGGCGCTCGGCGCCCTCATCGGGCTGAGCCTGGGCGCACTGGGCGGCGGCGGGTCGATCCTCACCGTGCCGGCCCTGGTCTACGGGCTCGGGCAGACCCCGGCCGCGGCCACCACCGGCTCGCTCGTCATCGTCGGCGTCACCTCGACGGCGGGGGCGGTCGCGGCCGCGCGGGCGGGGCGGGTGCGCCTGGGCCGTGGACTGGCCTTCGGGCTG
>JBMOMH010000247.1:0-4458 GCA_049323135.1 Actinomycetota bacterium | reverse complement strand
CAGAAGGCGGCCGTCCGCGCCCTGACCTTCGCGCTGGCCGACGAGCTCGGGCCGCAGGGCGTGCACGTGGCCACCGTGACGGTCGCCGGGACCCTCGCCCCGACCGGCCACTTCGCCCCGGAACGGGTGGCCGAGGAGTTCTGGCGGCTGCACGCGCAGCCGCCAGACTCCTGGCAGACCGAGGTCGTCTACGGCTGACCGGAGCTCGGCCGGTGCTCCCGGAAGGTCAGCTGGCGCGCTGCGCCTTCTCGTAAGCGGCCACGATGTCGGCGGGGATACGCCCACGGTCGCTGACCTTCAGCCCCTTCTTCTTCGCCCAGTCGCGAATGGTCGCGGTCTGGCCTCCCCGGGCAGCCCGGGCGGCCGGGCGGCCGGCGCGGCGGCGGGTTCCGGACTTGCGCGCGGCGCCGACGTACGGCGCCAGTGCGTCCCGCAGCTTGGCCGCATTCTTCTTGTTCAGGTCGATCTCGTAGCTCACCCCGTCGAGGGAGAAACTGACGGTCTCCTCCGCCGCGCCGCCCTCGAGGTCGTCCTCAAGCACCACCATCGTCTTCTGGGCCACCACATTCTCCAGTTCTGCGAGGTTCACGAATTGGCTGGACAAATAACACACCATAGGCGTCGGTAAACGCAAGTCGGGGACACCTGGCGACCGCCTGGTAACCCAGAATTGCGAGAGCCGGCCGGGGGCGGCACGCCGGGTCCACCCCTCCGGCTTCACGGCGCCGCCGGGAGGGGACAGGATGGACCGGTGCACATCGGCCTGTTCCTCACCTGCTTCAACGACACGCTGTTCCCGCGCACCGGGCAGGCGGTGGTCGAGCTGCTGGAGCGGCTCGGCCACGACGTCGACTTCCCGGTGGCGCAGACCTGCTGCGGGCAGATGCACTTCAACACCGGGTACCGGGCGGACACCGTGCCGCTGGTCCGCCGCTTCGTGGACGTGTTCGCCCCGTACGACGCCGTGGTGACCCCGTCCGGCTCCTGCGCCGGGATGGTCCGGGAGTACCACCAGACCGTGGCGGAGGAGACCGGTGACACCCGGCTGGTGGAGCGGGTCGCGGCGGTCGCGCCGAAGGTGTACGAGCTGTCCGAGCTGCTCGTCGACGTCCTCGGGGTGGAGGACGTCGGGGCGTACTTCCCGCACCGGGTCACCTACCACCCGACCTGCCACTCGCTGCGGATGCTGCACGTCGGCGACCGGCCGCTGCGCCTGCTGCGTGCGGTGCGCGGCCTCGACCTGGTCAAGCTGCCGGCCGCCGAGCAGTGCTGCGGTTTCGGCGGGACGTTCGCGCTGAAGAACGCCGAGGTGAGCACCGCGATGCTTGCCGACAAGCTGCGCCACGTGCAGGACACCGGGGCCGAGGTGCTCACCGCCGGGGACAACTCCTGCCTGATGCACATTGGCGGGGGGCTGTCCCGGCTGCGGTCCGGGATCCGCACCATGCACCTGGCGGAGATCCTGGCCCGGACCGAGGAGAGGGGGACCCGGTGAGCGTGACCTGGCTGGGCACGCCGCCCTTCCCGGCGGCCGCGCACACGGCCCTGGCCGACACCCAGCTGCGCCGCAACCTGCGCAAGGCGACGACGACCATCCGGGACAAGCGGGCCCGGGTGGTGGCCGAGGTGCCGGACTGGCCCGCGCTGCGCGACGCCGGGCGGGCGGTGAAGGACGAGGTGCTGCGCCACCTGGACGGCTACCTCGAGCAGCTGGAGGCCGCGGTCACCGCGGCCGGCGGGACCGTGCACTGGGCCCGAGACGCCGCCGAGGCCAACCGGATCGTCGTGGACATCGTCGGCCGTACGGGGGCCCGGGAGGTCGTCAAGGTCAAGTCCATGGCGACCCAGGAGATCGGCCTGAACGAGGCGCTGGCCGCGGCCGGGGTGGCGGCGTACGAGACCGACCTGGCCGAGCTGATCGTGCAGCTCGGCGACGACCGGCCCAGCCACATCCTGGTCCCCGCGATCCACCGCAACCGGGCGGAGATCCGGGAGATCTTCCTGAAGCACATGGGGGACGCCCCCGCGGACCTCACCGACGAGCCGCGGGCGCTGGCCGAGGCCGCCCGCCGGCACCTGCGGCAGAAGTTCCTCGCCGCCCGGGTCGCGATCTCCGGCGCGAACTTCGCCGTCGCCGAGACCGGGTCGGTGGTCGTGGTGGAGTCGGAGGGCAACGGGCGGATGTGCCTGACCCTGCCGCAGACCCTGGTCACCGTGATGGGCGTCGAGAAGGTGGTGCCCACCTGGCGCGACCTGGAGGTGTTCCTCCAGCTGCTGCCCCGCTCGTCCACCGGGGAGCGGATGAACCCGTACACGTCGGTGTGGACCGGGGTCACCCCCGGGGACGGCCCGCAGGAGTTCCACCTGGTACTGCTGGACAACGGGCGCACCCGGGTGCTCGCCGACACGCTGGGCCGGCAGGCGCTGCGGTGCATCCGGTGCTCGGCGTGCCTGAACGTGTGCCCGGTGTACGAGCGCACCGGCGGGCACGCCTACGGCTCGGTGTACCCGGGCCCGATCGGCGCGGTACTCGTGCCCCAGCTGCTCGGCGACGACCACGACGCGCAGGCCGCGGCGCTGCCGTTCGCGTCCACCCTCTGCGGGGCCTGCTACGAGGTGTGCCCGGTGCAGATCGACATCCCGCGGCTGCTGGTGCACCTGCGGGCCCGGGCGGTGGCCGCGAAGGGGCGGCGTACGCCGGAGGCGTGGGCGATGGCCGCGCTGGGCTGGGTGCTGGCCGACCCCGGGCGGCTGGCGGCCGCCCAACGAGTCGCCGGCCGGGTCGGCCGGGTGGTCGCCCCCCGCGGGCGCCTGGGCCGGCTGCCGGGCCCCCTGCACGGCTGGACCGACGCGCGGGACGCCCCGGTGCCGCCGGCGGAGTCGTTCCGGGCCTGGTGGGGGAGGACCCGTGGCTGACGCACGCACCGAGATCCTGCACCGCATCCGCGCCGCGCTGCGGGACGTGCCCGCCGGGGAGGGACGGGGCCAGGTGCCGGTGCCCCGGGAGTACGCCGCCGGGCGCGGCACCGAGGACCCGGCCGCGGTGGTCGACCGGTTCGTGGAGCGGGTGGCCGACTACCGGGCCACCGTGGCCCGGGTGCCCGCCGACGGGGTCGCCGCCGCGGTGCGCGACCGGCTCCTGGCCGCCGGGGCGACCCGGGTCGTGGTCCCCGCCGACCTGCCGGCGTCCTGGCGCCCGGAGGGGGTGGCCTGTGTCGTGGACTCCCCGGACCTCGGCCACGCCGACCTGGACGCCTGCTCGGCGGTGGTCACCGGGGCGGCGGTGGGCATCGCCCAGACCGGGACGCTGGTGCTGGACGGCGGCCCGCACCAGGGCCGGCGGGCGGCCACCCTGCTGCCTGACCACCACGTCTGCGTGGTGCTCGCCGAGCAGGTCGTCGACGGGGTCCCCCAGGCGCTGGCCCGACTGCAGCCGACCCGGCCGCTGACGTTCGTCAGCGGCCCGTCCGCCACCAGCGACATCGAGCTGGACCGGGTCGAAGGGGTGCACGGCCCCCGCCGCCTCGACGTGCTCGTCGTCGATCCGGCGCCACCGGCACCGGGGGCCGGCGAATGAGGCTGCTGCGGGTCGGCCCGCCGGGCGCGGAACGCCCGGTGCTGCAGGCGCCGGACGGACGCCACCTGGACCTGACGGGGCTGACGACCGACATCGACGGACCGTTCCTGGCCGGCCAGGGCCCGGCGCGGGTCGCCGCGGCGTACGCTGCCGGCCAGCTGCCCGAGGTCGACGTCAGCGGGCAGCGGCTCGGACCGCCGGTGGCCCGACCCGGGGCGGTCGTGTGCATCGGTACGAACTACGCCGCGCACGCCGCGGAGTCCCACCTGCCCCTGCCGGACAGCCCGGTGGTGTTCTACAAGGCGCCGAACACCGTCGTCGGCCCGGCGGACGACCTGCTGATCCCCCGCGCCCCGGGCGGCGGGTGGGCCACCAGGACCGACTGGGAGGTGGAGCTGGCCGTCGTGATCGGGCGGCGGGCCCGCTACCTGGGCTCCCCGGCGGAGGCGTGGGCGTGCATCGCCGGCTACTGCGTCTCCAACGACGTGTCCGAACGGGAGCTGCAGCTCGAGCGCAGCGGCGGACAGTGGTCGAAGGGCAAGTGCGCCGAGACGTTCAACCCGCTGGGGCCGTGGCTGGTCACCGCCGACGAGGTCCCCGACCCGCAGGCCCTGCGCCTGACCTCGTGGGTCAACGGTGAGCCCCGCCAGGACTCCACCACCGCCGACATGGTCTTCGGCGTGGCCGAGCTGGTCTGGCACCTCAGCCAGTTCACCGTGCTCGACCCGGGCGACATCGTGAACACGGGCACGCCCCAGGGCGTGGCGCTGTCCGGCCGGTTCCCCTACCTGCGGCCCGGCGACGTCGTCGAGTGCGAGGTGGCCGGGCTGGGCCGGCAACGGCAGACCTGCCGCCCGGCGTGAGGTGGGCCCGGCGCTGCC
>JBMOMH010000246.1:0-4490 GCA_049323135.1 Actinomycetota bacterium | reverse complement strand
CAGCGTCACCGCGAGCACCACCACCAGCCCGGTGAGCAGGGTCAGCCCGAGCAGCCGCGGCAGCTGGGGTCGGACGAACTGCCAGGCCTGGCCGGCGGTCAGCCGTTCGGCGAGCACCGCCCGGCTCACCACCACGGTCAGCATGCCGGTGAGCACGATCATCGCCAGGCCCTGCACGGCGGAGGTCAGCAGCAGGCCCACTGCGGCCCGGCTCACCTCGGTGAGCATCGTGCCCAGGGCCTGGTCGGGGGAGGCGGCCGGGTCCAGGGCGAGGCTGGCCTGGCCCAGGTCCCGCAGGGCGGTGAAGGTCAGGGCCACCTGCAGCACCTGGCTGGCCACCACGACGACGGCGGACAGGCCAAGCATGACCCGGGGGTGGGCGCGGATCGTGGAGAGCGCACCATCGAGGATCTCCCCGACGCCCAGGGGGCGCAGCGGGATCACCCCCGGCTTGGGTGCCGCCGGTCGGGGGGTCCAGCCGGCCCCCCAGCCGGGGCCGCCCGGGGCTGGGCCCGACGCCGGGCCGTACCCGCCCCACGCGGGGGGCGGCGGGGCCGGCGGAGGCTGCTGGGGGGACCATCCAGGGGGCGGCGGGGCGTCCGGCGCCGCACCGCTGGTGGGCGGGGTCCACCCTGGCTGGTCGCTCACCCGACAGCTCCCTCGGTTCGGTGGCAGGGCCTTTCCCCTCGGCGGGGTACCGCCATGGTGCCACGCACCGTCACCGGCGGCCGGCCGGAACCGCGGTGGCCCGACGTTCGTCCCTACAGGGGACCCGAGGGGTGCGACGATGACCGGCATGAAGGGACGGATCCTGGTCGTCGACGACGACACCGCGCTGGCCGAGATGCTCGGGATCGTGCTGCGGACCGAGGGCTTCGAGCCGTCGTTCGTCGCCGACGGTGACCGGGCCTTGGCGGCGTTCCGGGAGTCCCGGCCGGACCTGGTGCTGCTCGACCTGATGCTGCCCGGCCGAGACGGCATCGACGTCTGCCGGCAGATCCGGGCCGAGTCCGGGGTGCCCATCGTCATGCTCACCGCCAAGACCGACACCGTCGACGTCGTGGTCGGCTTGGAGTCCGGGGCCGACGACTACGTCGTCAAGCCGTTCAAGCCCAAGGAGCTGGTGGCCCGGGTCCGGGCGCGGCTGCGGCGTACCGACGACGCGGTGCCCGAGACGCTGCAGATCGGGGATCTCACCATCGACGTGGCCGGGCACGCCGTACGCCGGGACGGCCACCCGATCGCGCTGACCCCGTTGGAGTTCGACCTGCTGGTGGCCCTGGCCCGCAAGCCGTGGCAGGTGTTCACCCGGGAGGTGCTGCTGGAGCAGGTCTGGGGCTACCGGCACGCGGCGGACACCCGACTGGTCAACGTGCACGTGCAGCGGCTGCGGTCGAAGGTCGAACGGGACCCGGAGCGACCCGAGGTGGTCGTCACGGTGCGCGGCGTCGGGTACAAGGCCGGTCCCGCGTGACCGCAGCGCGATGACCGGGCCGGCGTCCCTCCGCCGGCTCACGGCCCTGCCGCAGCGTGCCGGGCGTACCACCGGCCGGCTGCTCCGGCGGTGGACCGGTCGGTGGCGGCGGTCCCTGCAGCTGCGGGTGGTGACCACCACCCTGCTCCTGTCGGTGTCGGTGGTGGCTCTGCTGGGGGCCCTGCTCATCAACCAGGTGGCCGCCGGGCTGCTCAGCGCCAAGCAGAAGGCGGCGGTGGCGGAGGCGAACGCCGGGCTCAACGACGCCCAGCTGCAGGTGGAGAGCGCGGACCTGTCCGACGCTCGGGAGCTGCCCCAGTTCATCGACCAGCTGGTCACCTCGCTGGCCGCCAAGGGGGGCCCCGCCGGTCTGTACGAGGTGGTGCTGCTCGCCACCCCAGACCCGCGGCGCACCGACGTCCCCCCGGAGGAGCGGGCCTCCGGGCAGGTCCTCGGCAGCACCATCCCGGCCCAGCTGCGCCGCCAGGTCGTCGCCGAGCAGCGCCAGGAGTACACCTACGTGCAGGTGCAGTACGCCGACGGCAGCCGCCCCACCCCGGGGCTGGCCGTCGGCGCCCCGCTGTCCCTGGGGCCGGTGGCCGGCGGCTACGAGCTGTACTACGTGTTCCCCCTGCGGCACGAGCAGGAGACGCTGGTCGTGCTCCGCCGCACCCTTGCCCTGGCCGGCCTGGTGCTGGTGGCGCTGCTCGCCGCCATCGCCTGGGTGGTGACCCGCCAGGTGGTCAACCCGGTGCGGCTGGCCGCGCAGATCGCCGAGCGGTTCTCCGCCGGGCGGCTGGAGGAGCGGATGCGGGTCCGCGGGGAGGACGACCTGGCCCGGCTGGCCACGTCGTTCAACTCCATGGCGACCAGCCTGCAGCGACAGATCCGCCAGCTGGAGGACCTGTCGCGGGTCCAGCACCGCTTCGTCTCCGACGTGTCCCACGAGCTGCGCACCCCCCTGGCGACGGTGCGGATGGCCGCCGACGTGCTGCACGAGA
Source organism: Actinomycetota bacterium (assembly GCA_049323135.1). GTDB lineage: Bacteria > Actinomycetota > Actinomycetes > JBMOMH01 > JBMOMH01 > JBMOMH01. The sequence continues at coordinate 2,015 of JBMOMH010000246.1, read as the reverse complement.
GCCGGGCCGCGTTCGACCCCGCGGTGGCCCGGTCGGCCGAGCTGCTGCAGACCCAGCTGGACCGCTTCGAGGCGCTGCTCGCCGACCTGCTGGAGATCAGCCGGTTCGACGCCGGCGCCGCCCGGTTGGACGCGGAGCCCACCGACCTGCGCGACCTGGCCCGCCGCGTCGTCGAGGCCGCCGAACCCCTCGCCGAGCGGCGCGGCAGCGCGCTGCGGCTGGCGCTGCCGGACGTGCCCTGCGTCGCCGAGGTCGACCCGCGCCGGGTCGAACGGATCCTGCGCAACCTCGTCGGCAACGCCGTCGAGCACGGCGAGGGTCGGGACGTGGCGGTGCGGGTCGCCGCCGACGATGCCGCGGTAGCGGTCGTCGTACGCGACCACGGGGTCGGCCTGCGCCCGGGGGAGTCGACCCTGGTGTTCAACCGGTTCTGGCGGGCCGACCCGGCCCGGGCCCGCACCACTGGCGGCACCGGCCTTGGTCTGGCCATCGCGCTGGAGGACGCCCACCTGCACGGCGGCTGGCTGCAGGCGTGGGGCGAGCCGGGCGCGGGCTCCCAGTTCCGGCTCACCCTGCCCCGCCGCCTCGGCCAGCCCCTGGACGGCTCGCCGCTGCCGCTGGAGCCCGGGGACGGCTACCGCCGGGCCCGGGGGCGGCCACGTCCGGCGGCGGTGCCCCGTGGGTGAGCGCCGGTTCCGCCGGTACGCCGCGCTGCTGGTGGCGGTCGCCCTCGCTGGCTGCGCCCAGGTGCCCACTCACGGGCCCATCCAGCAGGGCCAGGAGGTGGGGCTGCGCCAGCAGGACTCCTTCGTGCGCCGGATCGCCGAGCCGCCGCCGGCCGGGGCGGACCCGGTGCGCATCGTGCGGGGCTTCCTCGCCGCGTCCAGCAACTTCGACGGCAACCACGCGGTGGCCCGGGAGTACCTGGCCCCGGAGGCCAACGCCACCTGGGACCCGGGGGCCGGGGTGCAGGTGTACGACGCGCGGGCGGCCACCTTCGTGCAGCGCGCCGGCGGCCGGGTCGCGCTGCAGGCCCCCCGCGGCGGCAGCATCGACGCGGAGGGGTCCTACACGCCGGCCGCGCCGGGGGCGGCCCAGGAGGCCGACTTCACCCTGCGCCAGGTGGGCGGGCAGTGGCGCATCGCCGGGCTGCCCAACGGCCTGCTGCTGTCGGTCACCGACGTGGCCCGGGCCTACCGCCAGGTCTACCTGTACTACCTGGACCCGTCGCGGACCCGGCTGGTTCCCGACCCGGTGCTGCTGCCGGTGCGGGACAGCCTGGCCAGCGCCGCCGTCCGGGCCCTGCTGGCCGGGCCCACCGGGCGGCTGCGCGGCGCCGTGGTTTCCGCCTTCCCGCCGGGCACCCGCCTGGTCTCCGGCACGGTCCCGGTGGTGGGCAACGTGGCCCGGGTGGATCTCACCGGCGCGGTGCAGGCCGCCGCTCCCGGGGACCGGGAGGCGCTGAGCGCGCAGCTGGTGTGGACGCTGCGGACCCTGCCGGAGGTCCGGTCGGTCGCGGTGACCAGCGAGGGGGTGGACCTGTCGGTGCCGGGCATGGGCGCCACGCAGCCCCGCGACGCGTGGGCCCGCTTCGACCCGGCGGTGCTGCCCGTCGACTCCCCGGCGTACGCCGTGCGCGACGGCCGGCTCGGCACCTTCGACCAGGACGCGTTCGGGCCGTTGCAGGGGGCGGTGGGCACCGGGCAGGCGCCGCTGGTCGCCCCGGCGGTGTCCCCCGACGGCACCCTGGTCGCCGGCCTGTCCGCCGACCGGTCCGGGCTGCTGCTGGCCCGGGTCGGGCCGGGGGAGCCGGTCCGCCCGCTCGCCGTCCCGGGCAGCGGGCCGCTGACCGCGCCGAGCTTCGACTTCCGCAACACGCTGGTGGTGGCCCGCCAGGGAGGCACCGGCCCGCTGCTCTGGGCGGTGCCGCCGGGGTCCGCGCCGCAGGCGGTGGACGCCCCCGAGCTGGCCGGCTCCCCTGTGGTGGCGCTGCGCGTCGCCCGCGACGGGGTCCG
>JBMOMH010000245.1:0-4519 GCA_049323135.1 Actinomycetota bacterium | reverse complement strand
AGGCCACCGCGGCGGACGCCCGCGTCGCCGACGCCCTCGCCGCCCGGGACGGCCGGCTGGCCCGGTTGCTCGCCGCGGTGGGCGCGGCCGAGGCCACCCACTCGGCCACCCTCGGGCCGGCTCGGTGACCGGGCGGGCCGTCGCCCCCGAGGTGCTAGCCGCGCTGCAGGCCGCGCTGGCCGGGGAGCACGCCGCCGGCTACGGGTACGGGGTCGTCGGTGCGTGGCTGGCGGGGGCCGACCGAGCCGCGGCGCGGGCGGCGTACGACGCGCACGTGGCCCGCCGGGACCGGCTGCAGGCCCTGCTGCGCGACCGTGGGGCCGACCCCGTCGCGGCGTCACCGGCGTACGCCCTCCCCTTCCCGGTCGGCGACGCCGCCTCGGCCCGCCGGCTGGGCCTGCACCTGGAGGAGGGCACCGGCGCGGCGTACGCCGACCTGGTCGCCGCCGCCCAGGGAGACCTGCGCCGGTTCGCCGCCCTCGCCCTGCGCGACACGGCGCTGCGGGCGCTGGGCTGGCGCGGGCGCGCCGTCCCGTTCCCGGGGCTGCCGGAACGGGCCGCTTCCCCATCCCCCACGCCGACCCCACCCGGCTGAGCCGGCGGGACTACCCGCCGCCCCTGGTTGCGGTGAGCTGGGCCAGCGCCTCCTCCGGCGGCACCTCCCGGCGGGCACCGGTCGCCCGGTCCCGCACCTCCACGACGCCCTGGGCCAGGCCGCGCCCGACCACCACGATGGTGGGTACCCCCAGCAGCTCGGCGTCGGTGAACTTCACCCCGGGGGAAACCCCGCGCCGGTCGTCGTAGAGCACGGTCCGGCCGGCCGCCACGAGGCCCGCGGCCAACCGGTCCGCCGCGGTGAACACCGCCTCGTCCCGCCCCGTGGCAACCACGTGGACGTCGGCGGGGGCCACCTCGGCCGGCCAGCACAGCCCGCGCTCGTCGTGGGTGGTCTCGGCGATCGCGGCCACCGCGCGGGACACCCCAATGCCGTAGGAGCCCATGGTCACCACCACCTGCCGGCCGCTCTCGTCGAGCACCTTCAGGTCCAGGGCGGCGGCGTACTTGCGGCCCAGCTGGAAGATGTGGCCGATCTCGATGCCCCGGGCGATCTCCAGGCCCGCCCCGCAGCGCGGGCAAGGGTCCCCGGCGCGCACCTCGGCGGCCTCGACCGTCCCGTCCGGGGTGAAGTCCCGCCCGGCGACCAGGTCGTAGACGTGCCGCCCCGGCTGGTTGGCCCCGGTGACCCACCGGGTGCCGGACACCACCCGCGGGTCGACCAGGTATCGGACGCCTCGCTCGGCGCCCACCGCCTGCGGGCCCAGGTAGCCGCGCACCAGCTGCGGGAACCGGGTGAAGTCCTCCTCGGTGAACGGGGCCACCTCCGCCGGGGCAACCTGCGCCGCCAGCCGCTTCAGGTCAACCTCGCGGTCCCCGGGCAGCCCCACCACCAGCGGCTCGCGGCGCCCGTCGGGATGCACCAGGGTGACCACGACGTTCTTCAGGGTGTCCGCGGCCACCCACGGCCGGTCCGGGCGACGCAGGTCCGGTCTGGCGTTGGACACGGCGACCAGCGTGTCGATCGTGGGGGTGTCCGGGGTGTCCTCGACGTGGGCGGCCGGTAGCCCGTCGTACCCGGTGGGCGCCGGAGCGGGCACCTGCACCGCCTCGGTGTTCGCGGCGTAGTCGCAGGCGGTGCAGCGGACGTAGGTGTCCTCCCCCACCGGGCAGGGCGCCAGGAACTCCTCGCTGGCCGACCCGCCCATCGCCCCGGACACCGCCGAGACGATCACGTAGGGCAGCCCGAGCCGGTCGAAGGTGCGCACGTACGCCGCCCGGTGCGCGTCGTACGCGCGCTGCAGCCCCGCGTCGTCGACGTCGAAGGAGTACGAGTCCTTCATCACGAACTCCCGGGCCCGCAGCAGGCCGGCCCGGGGGCGCGCCTCGTCCCGGTACTTCGCCTGGATCTGGTAGAGGACCAGTGGGAGGTCCTTGTAGGACGAGCAGACGTCCTTCACCAGGAGGGTGAACATCTCCTCGTGGGTGGGCCCGAGCAGGTAGTCGGCCTGCTTGCGGTCCCGCAGCCGGAACAGCAGCTCGCCGTACTCCTGCCAGCGCCCGGTGGTCTCGTAGGGCTCCCGCGGCAGCAGGGCCGGGAAGTGCACCTCCTGCGCCCCGGCCCGGTCCATCTCCTCGCGCACCACCCGCTCGACGTTGCGAAGCACCCGCCAGCCCAGCGGGAGCCAGGAGTAGATGCCCGGGGCGGCCCGGCGGACGTAGCCGGCCCGGACCAGCAGCCGGTGGCTGGGCAGCTCGGCGTCGGCCGGGTCCTCGCGCAGGGTGCGCACGAACAGCGTCGACATGCGCAGCAGCACCGGGACTCCTCGTCGGGGGCACGGCTTCCAGGCCCAGCGGGGTTTCGTGGGCGGGACCACGATATCGGCGGGTCGTGCCGGTCCCGGTGGCCCGCGCAGGCGATGCTGGGTCCGATGCCGCTTCGAGTCGTCCCCGCCCGACCACGCAGCCGCCGGGGGGTGCTCGCCGTGGCTCTGCTGCTCGGGCTGCTCGCGGTGACCCCCGGCGGGGCCCGACCCTCCGACCCGCGGCCCGTGGCCAGCACCCGGGCCGCCCCGGCGCCAGCCATGCCGGGGACGCGCTGGCCCCCGCCCCCCGTGGTCCCCGCCGCCCCGGCGCCACCGGCGCCGCCCACCGTCGCGGAGCCCCCGGCCGTCGTGCTGCCACCGACCTTGCCGGGCCTGGCTCCGGCCGAGCTGACGGCCCCCGGCCACGACCGGGTGGTGAGCCGGGTGCGGACCGGCGACCCGGTGGTGTTCCTTACCGTGGATGACGGGGTGACCAAGGACCCGGCAGTGCTGGACGTGCTGGGCGCCGCCCGCGTCCCGGTGACCCTGTTCCTCACCGCAGGGGAGATCACCGGGTCGGAGCCTTACTTCCGGCGGCTGCAGGGCGTGGGCGCCACGGTGCAGAACCACACCGTCCACCACCCCCGGCTGGCGGGCCTCCCGCTCGCTGCGCAACAGGCCGAGCTGTGTGCCACGGCCGACCGCTACCAGCGCGACTTCGGCCGGCGTCCCACCCTGGTCCGCCCCCCGTACGGGGAGCTCGACCAGAACACCCTGGCCGCGGCGGGCCGCTGTGGCGCCACGACCGTGGTGCTGTGGTCGGTGGTGGTCGACCGCGGCCGGACGTCGTACGCCGCCGGCGCACGGCTGCGCCCCGGCGACATCGTCCTGCTGCACTTCACACCGTCCCTGGCCGCCGACCTGCGCGTCGTGCTCGCCCAGGTGGCCGCCGCCGGGCTGCGGGTGGGTCGCCTGGAGGACTACCTGGCGGCGCCACCCGCCTCGGGGGCGCCCCCGCCGGCGCCCTGACCGGAACCTTCGCCGGCGCCCTCGAGTGGGCCCTCGCCGGAACTCTGGCCGGGGGGGCCGGCAGCAGCAGCGTGAACACCGGGCCGGGTCCGGGCCGGGACAGCAGCAGCCGGCCCCCCTCGGCTTCGGCGAGGGCCCGGGCCAGGGCCAGGCCGATGCCGTGCCCAGCGCTGCCCGGGGCCCGCCGGCGAAACACTTCCTCGCCCCGCCCTGCCACCCCGGGGCCCTCGTCGGTCACGTCCACCGCGACCGCCCCGCCAGCGTCCCGCACGGTGACGGTGACCGCACCCCGGCCGTGCCGCGCCGCGTTGTCCACTAGCACCTGCAGGATCTGCCAGACCGCGGCCCGCGCGGCCCGCGGCGCGGGCACCTCGCCGTCGGTCTGCAACCGCAGTGGGCGGCCGGCGGCGGCCAGCGGCCCATGCCACTGCGCGCGCAGCTGCGCCAGCAGGTCCGTCACGTCGAGCTCCTCCCGTTGCCCGGGAACGTCGCGGGCCAGCGCCAGCAGGTCGTCGATGGTCGCCTCGAGCTGGTCGACCGCGTCGATCGCCCGTGCCGCCGCCGCGGGCAGGCCGGCCGGCTCCCCCGCCAGGGCGGTCTCCAGCTCGAGCCGGAGCCGGGTCAGCGGGGTGCGCAGCTGGTGGGAGGCGTCGGCGGAGAAGGCCCGCTCCCGGGCGACCAGCTCGCCGAGCCGGCCGGCCGTGGTGTTCACCGCGGTCGCGGCCACGTCGATCTCCGGGATCCCGCTGGGGGCCGCCCGGACGGTGAAGTTCCCCCCGCCCAGCGCGGCCGCCGCGGCGGCCAGCTGCTCCAGCGGGGCGGCGAGCCGGCGGGCCTGGCGATGCGCGAGGGCCGCCGCGGCCGCGACCGCGGCCAGGGCCAGGGCCGTCATCCCGGCCCAGCTCGCCAGCAGCCGGCCGGTCAGCGCCGCCTGGGCGGTGGCTACCCGCACCACGCCGATGACCTGGCCCCCGCTGATCACCGGCACCGCGGCGACGAGATCCCCCCCGTCGGTGGCCGATCCCACGTCCCCGCCGAGGGCGGCGCGCACCGCCCCGTCCGCCACGGATGGCCCCTGCCCGAGCACCCGCCGGCCGCCCGCGTCGTACAGGCCCGTCGTCGCCCCCGGT
>JBMOMH010000244.1:0-4615 GCA_049323135.1 Actinomycetota bacterium | reverse complement strand
CGTGCTGGCCGCGGCCGCGGCGGTCAACGCCGAGGCCGTGCTGGCCGAGGCCGCGGCGGTCAACGCGGGGGAGCAGCCGCTCGGCCCGGTCGGCGCCGTGGTCGGGGCCACCCTGGCCGCCGGTCCCGGCCCGCTGCCCGCCCCCGTGTTCGCCGCCCTCGCCGCGCTGCGCGGCCCGCTGCTCGCCCCCGGGCTGGGCGCACAGGGCGCGCAGCCCGCCGACCTGGGCCGGCTGTTCGGCGCGCTGGGGGACCGGGTGCTGCCCAGCAGCAGCCGCGAGGTGCTCGCCCAGGGCCCCGACCCGGCCCGCCTCCGGGCCGCCGCGGCCCGGCTGGCCGGGGCGTGTGCCGCCGCGCTGGGACGCCCCGGGTGAGGGGTGGCCGCACGGCCGGCCCCCGGCGCGCCGGGGGCGCGTTGCCGGAAGGGGCACACACTCGCTAGGTTCCGGTGCCGTCCGACCCACCATCCGCCCGAGGTGAGCCCGCGTGGCCCTTCCGCCCCTGACCCCAGAGCAGCGCGCCGCCGCGCTGGCCAAGGCCGCGGCGGCCCGGCGGGAGCGGGCGGAGGTGAAGAACCGGCTCAAGCACTCCGGTGGTTCCCTCGCTGCGGTCCTGCAGGAGGGCCAGGCCAACGACGTGATCGGCAAGATGCGCGTCTCCGCCCTGCTGGAGGCCATGCCCGGGGTGGGCAAGAAGCGCGCCCAGCAGATCATGGAACGGCTCGGGATCTCCGCCACCCGGCGGGTCCGGGGCCTGGGGGTCAATCAGATCCGCGCGCTCGAGACCGAGTTCGGTGCCCGCGGCCGAGACTGACCGGGGCCGGCTGACCGTCCTCTCCGGCCCCTCCGGGGTCGGCAAGAGCACGGTGGTGGCGTACCTGCGGGCCCACCACCCGGAGGTCGGCGTGTCCGTGTCGGTCACCACCCGGCCCCCGCGCCCGGGGGAGCGGGACGGGGTCGAGTACCGCTTCGTCGACGACGCGGCGTTCGACCGGCTGCTCGCCCGGGGGGAGCTGCTGGAGTGGGCCAGCTTCGCCGGGCACCGGTACGGGACACCCCGTGCCCCCGTGCTGGCCCGGCTCGCCGCCGGGCGGCCCACCCTGCTGGAGATCGACCTGCAGGGGGCCCGCCAGGTACGGCAGGCCCTACCCGGAGCCCTGCTGGTGTTCCTGGCCCCGCCCTCCTGGGAGGAGCTGGTCCGTCGCCTGGTCGGCCGGGGCACCGAGCCCCCCGAGGTGGTGCGCCGCCGGCTGGACCTAGCCCGCCGGGAGCTCGCCGCCGAGGACGAGTTCGACCTCACCCTGGTCAACTCCTCCGTCGAGGAGGTGGCCGAGCGGCTGGTAGCCTTGGCCGAGTCCACCCCCAGGCCCACCCACGACTGACCCCGGGAGGGGCGCCCCTTCGCATGTCCGGATCCATCGCGGTGCCCGAGGGCATCACCAACCCGCCGATCGACGAGCTGCTGGAGCGGACCGACTCCAAGTACGCGCTCGTGCTCTACGCCGCCAAGCGGGCCCGGCAGATCAACGCCTACTACGCGCAGCTCGGCGACGGGCTGCTGGAGTACGTCGGCCCGCTGGTGGACACCCACCTGCACGAGAAGCCGCTGTCGATCGCGCTGCGGGAGATCAACGAGGGGCTGCTGACCGCCGAGCCGGTCGAGCAGTAGCCCGGTCCGTGCCCGACGCGGCCCACCCGCCCCTGGCGCCCCCGGTGTCTGCTGCGGGGCGCCCCCGGGTCGTCTTGGGCGTGGCCGGCGGCATCGCGGCGTACAAGGCCTGCCTGCTGCTGCGGCTGCTCACCGAGGCCGGGTTCCCGGTCCGGGTGGTGCCCACGGCCAGCGCGCTGCGCTTCGTCGGCGTGGCGACCTGGGCGGCGCTGTCGGGCGCCCCGGTGCACAGCGAGGTGTGGGACGACGCCCACGAGGTGCCGCACGTGCAGCTGGGGCGGGCCACCGATCTGGTCGTGGTGGCCCCGGCGACGGCCGACCTGCTGGCCAAGGTCGCCCACGGCCAGGCCGACGACCTGCTCACCAGCACCCTGCTCACCGCGCGCTGCCCGGTCCTGCTGGCCCCCGCCATGCACACCGAGATGTGGGAGCATCCGGCGACCCGGGCCAACGTGGCCACCCTGCGGGACCGCGGCGTCCTGGTCCTGGAACCGGCCAGCGGCCGGCTCACCGGCCCGGACACCGGCGCGGGCCGGCTGCCCGAACCAGCGGAGATCTTCGCGGTGTGCCGCCGGCTGCTGGCCCGCGGCGCCGCCGGGCTGACCGCCGACCTGGCCGGGCACCGGGTGGTCGTCTCGGCCGGGGGCACCCGGGAGTACCTGGACCCGGTCCGGTTCCTCGGCAACCGCTCCTCCGGCCGGCAGGGGCTGGCCCTCGCCGCCGCCGCGGTGGCCCGCGGCGCCCGGGTGACCCTCGTCGCCGCGAACGTGGCGCTGCCCCCGCCAGCGGGCGTGGACCTGGTCCCGGTCGGCTCCGCGGCCGAGCTGGGCGAGGCGGTGCTCGCCGCGGTGCCCGGCGCCTCGGCCGTGGTCATGGCCGCCGCGGTCGCCGACTTCCGGCCGGCCCACCGGGCCGAAGGCAAGATCAAGAAGGACCCGTCGGGGGCGCCGCCGCCGCCCCTCGAGCTGGTCCGCACCACCGCCGCGGGGGCCCGCCGCCCCGCGGCGCGCGGCCCCTTGGGGACGCCGGGTCGTCCGGTCGTCGTCGGCTTCGCCGCGGAGACCGTCCCCGCCGACCGGCTGGCCGAGGTCGGCCGGGCCAAGCTGGCCGGCAAGGGGGCCGACCTGCTCGTGGTCAACCCGGTGGGGGAGGACCGGGGGTTCGACCGGCCGGACAACGCGGGCCTGGTCCTCGCCGCCGACGGCTCCTGCACCGAGGTCCCGCTGGGGCCCAAGGAGGTCCTCGCCGACGTGGTCTGGGACCTGGTGGCGGCCCGGCTGCCCGCCGGCTGACCGTCGCTACACTGCCGAGCACGGCGTCGCCGCGGTCCCGGGGCCGCCGGGCGCGCCGTACGAGCTGGAGGAGCCCTGTGTCACGTCGCCTGTTCACGTCCGAGTCCGTGACCGAGGGTCACCCCGACAAGGTCGCCGACCAGATCAGCGACGCCATCCTCGACGCGCTGCTCAAGGACGACCCGCGCAGCCGGGTCGCCGTCGAGACGCTGATCACCACCGGGCTGGTGCACGTCGCGGGCGAGGTGACCACCGAGGCGTGGGCGGACATTCCCACCATCGTCCGGGAGAAGATTCTGGAGATCGGCTACGACTCGTCGAAGAAGGGCTTCGATGGGGCGTCCTGCGGGGTGTCGGTCTCCATCGGCGCCCAGTCCCCGGACATCGCCCTCGGCGTGGACGACGCCTACGAGGCCCGGGAGGGCGAGGGCGTGGACGAGCTGGACCGCCAGGGGGCCGGGGACCAGGGGCTGATGTTCGGCTACGCCTGCACCGAGACCCCCGAGCTCATGCCGCTGCCGATCATGCTGGCGCACCGGCTGGCCCGGCGGCTGGCCGCCGTCCGCAAGGACGGCCTGGTGCCCTACCTGCGCCCGGACGGCAAGACGCAGGTCACCGTCGAGTACCACGAGGACCGCCCGGTCCGGCTGGACACGGTCGTGGTGTCCACCCAGCACGCCCCGGACATCGACCTGAAGACCCTGCTCACCCCCGACGTGCGCGAGCACGTGGTGGACCCCGAGCTGGCCGGGCTGGACCTCGACACCGCCGGCTACCGGCTGCTGGTCAACCCCACCGGCCGGTTCGAGGTCGGCGGCCCGATGGGGGACGCCGGGCTGACCGGGCGCAAGATCATCATCGACACGTACGGCGGGATGGCGCGGCACGGCGGCGGCGCCTTCTCCGGCAAGGACCCGTCCAAGGTGGACCGGTCCGCGGCGTACGCGATGCGCTGGGTCGCCAAGAACGTCGTCGCCGCCGGCCTCGCCCAGCGGTGCGAGGTGCAGGTCGCCTACGCCATCGGCAAGGCCCACCCGGTCGGGCTGTTCGTGGAGTGCTTCGGCACCGAGACCGTCCCGGTGGGGCGGATCCAGGACGCGGTCACCCGGGTCTTCGACCTGCGGCCGGCGGCGCTGATCCGGGACCTCGACCTGCTTCGGCCCATCTACGCCCGCACCGCGGCGTACGGCCACTTCGGGCGCGAGGAGGTGGACTTCAGCTGGGAGTCCACCGACCGGGTCGACGCGCTGCGTGCGGCCGCCGGCGTCGGCTGACCCGGCCGGCCGACCGGTGGGGGAGCCGGGGGCGGACCGGCCGGTCGCCCGGGTCCTCGTCGACGTGCCCCTGCCGCACCTGGACCGTCCCTTCGACTACCTGGTGCCCCCGAACCTGTCCGCGGTGGCGGTCCCCGGGGTGCGGGTCCGGGTCCGGTTCGCCGGCCGCACCGTCGGCGGGTACCTGCTGGACCGGGGGGCCACCAGCGAGCATCCCGGCCGGCTGACCCCCCTGAGCGGCGTGGTGTCGCCCGAGCCGGTGCTCGCCCCCGAGGTGGCCGAGGCGGCCCGGGCGGTGGCCGAGCGGTACGCCGGGCACACCGCCGACGTGCTGCGGGCCGCGGTCCCGCCCCGGCACGCCCGGGTGGAGGCCGCGCCGTCC
>JBMOMH010000243.1:0-4661 GCA_049323135.1 Actinomycetota bacterium | reverse complement strand
CTGCTCACCGAAGAACTCACCGCCCTGCACGCATCACTCCCCGGCGACCGCCGCCCACTGACCTACCAGCTCAGCGTCGCATGACTTTCAACCAGCCGCAGAGGCCTACCCGAGGAGGTCTGGGGCTTGGAGTCCGGGTGGGTGCTGCGGGTGCGCACCGGGGACCGGCTGATCGGGGTGTGGGCGGTGCAGGCGTCGAACGCGTCGTTGGCGACGGGGGCGTGGCAGACCCGGCCGCAGCGGGTGCAGGCGGAGGTGGAGCAGCGGTTCGGCGACCGGTTCGGCACCGGCCCGCCGGGGCGGGTGCGGGTGTCCTACCGGGGGGCGGTGTGGGTCATCGCCGGGGTGTGGGCGGTGTGGACCCCGGTGGTGCTCCTGCGCTGGGCCGGGGTCTTGGGCTGACCGAGCGACCCGACCGGGAGGTCAGACCCGGGCCGCGGTGGCCACCGTCAGCCCCTGGCCCTCGGGGTCGACGTCGACGACCACCTCGTCGCCGTCCCGGACCTCCCCGGCCAGCAGCGCCCGGGCCAGCTGGTCGCCGATCGCGCTCTGCACCAGCCGGCGCAGCGGCCGCGCCCCGTACACCGGGTCGTAGCCGGTGCGGGCCAGCCAGTCCCGGGCCGCCGCGGTGACCTGCAGGGTGAGCCGGCGGTCCCGCAGCCGGTCGGCGAGCCGCGCCACCTGCAGGTCCACGATCCGGGCCAGCTCGGCCTGGCCGAGGGCGTCGAAGACGACCACGTCGTCGAGCCGGTTGAGGAACTCCGGCTTGAACGTGGCGCGGACGACGCCCAGCACCGCCTCCCGGCGCTGCTCGGCGCTCAGCGTCGGGTCCACCAGGTACGCCGACCCCAGGTTGGACGTCAGCACCAGGATGGCGTTGCGGAAGTCCACCGTCCGGCCCTGCCCGTCGGTGAGCCGCCCGTCGTCGAGCACCTGCAGCAGCACGTCGAAGACCTCCGGGTGGGCCTTCTCCACCTCGTCGAGCAGCACCACCGTGTACGGCCGGCGGCGCACCGCCTCGGTGAGCTGGCCCCCCTCCTCGTAGCCGACGTACCCGGGCGGCGCGCCGACGAGGCGGGCCACCGAGTGCTTCTCGCCGTACTCGCTCATGTCGAGGCGCACCATCGCGCGCTCGTCGTCGAAGAGGAAGTCCGCCAGCGCCTTGGCCAGCTCGGTCTTGCCCACCCCGGTCGGCCCGAGGAACAGGAACGACCCGGTGGGCCGGTCCGGGTCGGCGACCCCGCTGCGGGCCCGGCGTACCGCGTCGGACACCGCCCGTACGGCGCGCTCCTGGCCGACCAGCCGCCGCCCCAACTGCTCCTCCATGTGCAGCAGCTTGGCGGTCTCGCCCTCCAGCAGCCGCCCGGCCGGGATCCCGGTCCACGAGGACACCACGTCGGCGACGTCGTCCGGCCCGACTTCCTCCTTGACCATCGCGGTGTGCGCGTTGGCCTGGTCGGTGGCGCCGGCGAGCTCCTTCTCCAGCTCGGGGATGCGGCCGTAGAGCAGCCGGGAGGCGGTTTCCCAGTCCCCGTCCCGCTGCGCCCGCTCGGCCTCCACGCGCAGCCCGTCGAGCTGCTTCTTCAGCTCGCCGACCCGGTTCAGCCCGGACTTCTCCTGCTCCCAGCGGGCCACCAGCCCGGCCAGCCGCTCCTGCTCGTCGGCCAGCCGGGCCCGCAGCGAGGCCAGCCGCTCCCGGCTGGCCTCGTCCTCCTCACGGGCCAGCGCCAGCTCCTCCATCCGCATCCGGTCCACCGCCCGCTGCAGCTCGTCGATCTCCACCGGGCGGGAGTCGATCTCCATGCGGAGCCGGGACGCCGCCTCGTCGACCAGGTCGATGGCCTTGTCCGGCAGGAACCGGGAGGTGATGTACCGGTGGGACAGCGTGGCCGCGGCGACCAGGGCGGCGTCGCTGATCTGCACCTGGTGGTGCGCCTCGTAGCGGCCCTTCAATCCGCGCAGGATCGCAATGGTGTCCTCGACGCTGGGCTCGTCGACGAACACCTGCTGGAAGCGCCGCTCCAGCGCCGGGTCCTTCTCGATGCGCTCCCGGAACTCGTCCAGCGTCGTCGCCCCGACCATCCGCAACTCGCCGCGGGCCAGCATCGGCTTGAGCATGTTCCCGGCATCCATGGCGCCCTCGGCGGCGCCGGCCCCGACCACGGTGTGCAGCTCGTCGATGAAGGTGATGATCTGGCCCTCCGAGCGGCGGATCTCCTCCAGCACCGCCTTGAGCCGCTCCTCAAACTCCCCGCGGTACTTGGCGCCGGCCACCATGGCGGCCAGGTCGAGGGCGACCAGCCGCTTGCCGCGCAGCGACTCGGGCACGTCCCCGGCCACGATCCGCTGCGCCAGCCCCTCCACCACGGCGGTCTTGCCGACCCCGGGCTCGCCGATGAGCACCGGGTTGTTCTTGGTACGCCGGGACAGCACCTGCACCACCCGGCGGATCTCGGCGTCCCGCCCGATCACCGGGTCCAGCGCGCCGTCCCGGGCCCGGGCGGTCAGGTCGACGCCGTACTTCTCCAGCGCCTGGTAGGTGGCCTCCGGGTCCGGGCTGGTCACCCGGGCCCCGCCGCGCACCGTCGGCAGCGCGGCGAGCAGCGCCTCGTCGGTGGCCCCCGCGGCGGTGAGCAGCCGGGCCGCCTCCCCCCCGGCCCGGGCCAGCCCCAGCAGCAGGTGCTCGGTGGACACGTACTCGTCCCCGAGCGCCTGCGCCTGCTCGCCAGCCACGGTGAGCACCTGGTAGGTGCTTCGGGACAGCGCCGGGGCGGCCACCGTGGCGCCCGCGGCGGCCGGCAGCCGGCCGACCAGCGCCTCGGCCTGGCCCCGCAGCGCGGCCACGTCCACGCCCACCGCGCCCAGCAGCGCCGGCGCCGTACCGTCGGTCTGCTCCAGCAGCGCCCACAGCAGGTGCGGGGGCTCCACCTGCGGGTTCCCCGCGGTGGTGGCCCGCCGCACGGCGTCCGACAGCGCCTGCTGGCTACGGGTGGTCAGCTTGTTCGCGTCCATCCTCACGTCCCCGTCATGGTTGCCTAGGTTCGCGAAGCCGGGCGCCACACCACCAGGGCCCCGGAGGGGTTGCCCGGGTGCGGCACCAGCTCCCTGCGGTACGCCGCGTGCGCGGCCGCCTCCCGCCGCTCCGCGGCCTGCCACGCCTCGGCCAGCTGCGCGGCCAGGTCGGCGACCTCCGCGCGCAGCCGGTCCACCTCGTTCTCCAGCTGCAGGATCCGCTTCACCGCCGCCAGGTTCACCCCGTCGGCGGTGAGCCGCTGCACCTCGCGCAGCCGTTCGATGTCCCGCACCGAGTAGCGCCGCCCCCCGCCCGGCGTACGGCCCGGGCTGACCAGCCCCAGCCGGTCGTACTGGCGCAACGTCTGCGCGTGCAGGCCAGCCAGCTGGGCGGCCACCGAGATGACGAAGACCGGGGTCTCCCCGCCCACGTCGTAGCCGGCGCTCATCGCGCCGCCCCCTGGGCCGCGGCGAGCAGCGCCGCCCGCGGGTCGTCCGCGGCGGTCGCGGCCCGGAACGCCTCCAGGGCCTCGCGGGCCGGTCCGTCCAGCCGCTGCGGCACCACGACCTCGACGGTGACCAGCAGGTCGGCCCGGGTGCCGTCCTTGCGCCGTACGCCGCGGCCCCGCACCCGGAAGGTGCGCCCGTTGGCCGTCCCCGGCGGCAGGCGCAGGGTCACCGTCGGGCCGTCCAGGGTGGGCACCGGGATCTCGGCGCCGAGGGCGGCCTCCGCGAAGGTGACCGGCACGGTCACGGTGAGGTTGTCCCCGCGCCGGCCGAAGACCGGATGGGGCCGGACGTGCACGGTCAGGTACAGGTCCCCCGCCGGGCCGCCCCGCTCCCCGGGCGCCCCCTTGCCCTTCAGCCGGATCCGCTGCCCGTCCTGTACGCCGGCCGGCACCCGCACCTGGATGGTCCGGGCGCTGGTGGCCCGGCCGCTGCCCGCGCACGTCGGGCACGGGTCGTCGACGATGAGGCCGCGGCCCCGGCAGGTGCGGCAGGGCTCGCTGAACGCGAAGCCCCCCGCGCCCCGGCTGGTCAGCCCGCTGCCGCCGCAGTCCGGGCACACCCGCGGCGTGGTGCCGGCCCGGGCCCCGGTACCCCGGCAGTCCCGGCAGGCCTCGGCGGTCGTCGTACGCAGCGGGACGGTGACCCCCTCGACGGCCTCCCGGAAGCCGAGGGTGACCTCGCTCTCCACGTCGGCCCCCCGGCGGGGCTGCGCGGTCCGGCCCCGCCCCCCGGTGAAGATGCCGCCCAGCACGTCGCCCAGCCCACCGAACCCGCCGGCGCCGCCGCCCCCGGCGGTGCCGCCGAAGAGGTCGCCGAGGTCGAAGGTGAAACCGCCCCCGCCGGCACCGCCGGCGCCCCCGGGCACCCGGAAGCCGCCGGCGCCGAACAGCGCCCGGGCCTCGTCGTACTCCTTGCGCCGCTTCTCGTCGGACAGGACGTCGTAGGCCTCGGAGATCTCCTTGAACCGCGCCTCGGCGGAGGGGTCCCCGGTGTTGGCGTCGGGGTGGTAGCGGCGGGCCAGCTTGCGGTAGGTCTTCTTGATGTCGGCCGTCGAGGCGTCCTTGGGGACGCCCAGGGTCGCGTAGTAGTCCTTCTCCAGGTAGTCCTTGGTGCTCATCGGACCCGACGTCCCTCCCTTC
>JBMOMH010000242.1:0-4740 GCA_049323135.1 Actinomycetota bacterium | reverse complement strand
GGCCGGCGGTTCAGCTTCACCGCCCTGGTGATCGTGGGTGACGGCGACGGGACCGTCGGGGTCGGCTACGGGAAGGCCAAGGAGGTGCCCGCGGCGATCGCCAAGGGCGTCGAGGAGGCCAAGAAGCACTTCTTCAAGGTCCCCCGCATCCAGGGGACCATCCCGCACCCGGTGCAGGGGGAGAAGGCCGCCGGGGTGGTCCTGCTGCGCCCGGCCAGCCCCGGGACCGGCGTCATCGCCGGCGGCCCGGTCCGCGCGGTCCTGGAGTGCGCGGGCATCCACGACGTGCTGACCAAGTCCCTCGGCTCGGACAACGCGATCAACATCGTGCACGCCACGGTGGCGGCGCTGCGCCGGCTGGAGCGGCCCGAGGAGGTCGCCGCCCGGCGCGGGCTGGCCCTCGAGGACGTCGCGCCCGCCGCGCTGCTGCGGGCCCGCGCCGGGGTCGGTGCCTGATGGGCCGGCTGAAGGTGCGCCAGGTCCGGTCCGGGATCGGCGGCACCAGCAACCAGCGGGACACGCTGCGCAGCCTGGGCCTCAAGCGGCTCGGCGACGTGGTCGTCAAGGAGGACCGGCCCGAGATCCGGGGGATGGTCGCGACGGTGGCCCACCTGGTCGCCGTACAGGAGGTCGACTGACATGACGCTCAAGATCCATCACCTGCGGCCCGCGCCTGGTGCGCACACCGCGAAGACCCGGGTGGGCCGCGGCGAGGCCGGCAAGGGCAAGACCGCCGGCCGGGGGACCAAGGGCAGCAAGGCCCGGGGCCAGGTGCCCGACCGCTTCGAGGGTGGGCAGATGCCGCTGCACATGCGGCTGCCCAAGCTCAAGGGGTTCCGCAACCCCTTCCGGGTCGCCTACCAGGTGGTCAACCTGGACCGGCTCGCCACGCTCTACCCGGACGGCGGGGAGGTCACCGTGCCGGACCTGGTGGCCCGCGGCGCGGTCCGCGCCGGCCGGCCGGTGAAGGTGCTCGGCACCGGCGAGGTCCAGGTCGCCCTCGACGTACGGGTGGACGCGGTGTCCGCCGCCGCCCGAGAGAAGATCACGGCCTCCGGCGGGACCGTCCAGGAGGCCTGACCCTCCCCGGGCGCGGGCGGACCCGCTGGCGGCGGGCTGTTAGAGTCCCCGGGGAGGAGCAGCCCGGCCGCCCCCTCACCTCGACACCCCACCGCTCCGGTCACCCCCCAGGGAGCCCAGCCAGACCGCCCAGCAGGGGCGGCGCGCAGGAGGAATCGTGCTCACCGCGTTCGTCCGGGCGTTCCGCACCCCCGACCTGCGCAAGAAGCTGCTGTTCACGCTGGCCATCGTCGCGCTGTTCCGGCTCGGATCGGTGGTCCCGGTGCCCGGCGTGGACCCGAAGGCGGTCCGGGACTGCATCAACGGGGTCCAGGACAACAGCGTCTACGGGCTGATCAACCTGTTCAGCGGCGGGGCGCTGCTGCAGCTGGCGCTGTTCGCGCTGGGGATCATGCCCTACATCACGTCCAGCATCATCATCCAGCTGCTCACCGTGGTCATCCCCCGGCTGGAGACGCTGAAGAAGGAGGGGCAGAGCGGGCAGGCCCGGCTGACCCAGTACACCCGCTACCTCACCGTCGCCCTCGCCGTGGTCCAGTCCACCGCGCTGATCGCTCTCGCCCGGTCCGGCCAGCTGTTCCAGGGCTCGCAGTCCTGCACCCAGCCGCTGATCCCCGACTCCGGCCTGTTCCGGATCGTCACCATGGTCGTCACGATGACCGCGGGGACCGCGGTGGTCATGTGGCTGGGCGAGCTGATCACCGACCGCGGGGTCGGCAATGGCATGTCCCTGCTGATCTTCACCTCGATCGCGGCCCGGTTCCCCTACGAGTTCGCCGCGATCTACCGGCAGAAGCCGCTGTTCGTCTTCGTGCTGACCCTCGCCGTCGGCGTCGTCATCGTCGCCGGGGTCATCTTCGTCGAGCAGGCGCAGCGGCGGATCCCGGTGCAGTACGCCAAGCGGATGGTGGGCCGGCGGATGTACGGCGGCTCCTCGACGTACATCCCGCTCAAGGTCAACCAGGCCGGCGTGATCCCCGTGATCTTCGCGTCCAGCCTGCTGTACCTGCCCGCCCTGGCGTCCAACCTGGACCGTACGGCGGGCTGGTCGGTGTGGATCCAGCGGTACTTCGTGCGCGGGGACCACCCCTACTACATGCTGTCCTTCTTCGCGCTCATCGTGTTCTTCACCTACTTCTACGTGGCGATCACCTTCAACCCGCAGGAGGTCGCCGACAACATGAAGAAGTACGGCGGCTTCATCCCGGGCATCCGGGCCGGCCGGCCCACCGCGGAGTACCTGGACTACGTGCTGTCCCGGATCACGCTGCCCGGGTCGCTGTACCTCGCCCTCATCGCCATCATCCCGATCATCGCCCTGGGCCTGCTGGGCGTCTCGGCGCAGTTCCCGTTCGGCGGCACCAGCATCCTGATCATCGTCGGGGTCGGCCTGGAGACGGTGAAGCAGATCGAGAGCCAGCTGCAGCAGCGCAACTACGAGGGATTCCTCCGGTAGTGCGCGTCGTCCTCGTGGGCCCCCCCGGCGCGGGCAAGGGGACGCAGGCCCAGTTCCTCGCCTCGCACCTCGCCGTGCCCAAGATCTCCACCGGCGACATCTTCCGCGCCAACGTGAGCCAGGGCACCCCGCTGGGCCTGGAGGCCAAGGCCTACATGGAGGCCGGGGACCTGGTGCCCGACGAGGTGACCAACGGGATGGTCCGCGACCGGCTGGGGGAGGACGACGCCCGGGAGGGCTTCCTGCTCGACGGGTACCCCCGCAACGTGGCGCAGGCGGAGTGGCTCGGCAAGCTGCTCGCCGAGATGGGCACCCGCCTCGACGTGGTCCTTGAGCTGGTCGTCGACGACGACGAGGTGGTCCGGCGGCTGTCCGGCCGGCGGACCTGCCGCCGCTGCGGCCACGTCTGGCACCTGGACTTCGACCCGCCCACCCGCGAGGGGGTCTGCGACCACTGCGGGGGCGAGCTGTTCCTGCGGGACGACGACCGGCCCGAGACGGTCCGGCACCGGCTGGAGGTGTACGCCGAGCAGACCGCGCCGCTGGTCGACTACTACGCCGACCGGGGGCTGCTCATCGGCATCGACGCCACCGGCACGGTGGACGACGTCACCGAACGGGGCATCGCCGCGCTGCGCCGGTTCGCCCGCTAGGCCGCTCCGGGACGAGGTGAGGCCGATGATCCAGCTGAAGTCCGAGGTGGAGGTGGCGCAGATGCGCGCCGCCGGCCTGGTGGTCGGCCGCACCCTCGAGGTGCTGCGGTCCGCCGTCGCCCCCGGGGTGACCACCGGCGAGCTGGACGCGCTGGCCGAGGAGACGATCCGGGCGCAGGGGGCGGTGCCCTCCTTCCTCGGCTACCACGGCTTCCCGGCCACGATCTGCACCTCGGTCAACGACGAGATCGTGCACGGGATCCCCGGCGGGCGGGTGCTGCGGGAGGGCGACCTGGTCTCCATCGACTGCGGGGCCATCCTGGACGGCTGGCACGGGGACGCGGCGGTCACCGTGCCCGTGGGGGAGGTGGCTCCGGAGCTGGCGCAGCTGATGCGGGTCTGCGAGGAGGCCATGTGGCGGGGCTTCGCCGCGGCCCGGCTCGGCGGCCGGCTCACCGACATCTCGCACGCCATCGAGACCACGATCCGGCGGTACGGCGACTACGGGATCGTCGAGGAGTACGTGGGGCACGGCATCGGCACCGAGATGCACCAGGACCCCCAGGTGCCCAACTACGGGCGGCCCGGAAGGGGTCCCAAGCTGGTCCAGGGGCTGGTGCTGGCCGTGGAGCCGATGGTCAACCTGGGCAGCCCGAAGACCCGGCTGCTCGACGACGGGTGGACGGTGAAGACCAAGGACGGGTCCTGGTCGGCCCACTTCGAGCACACCTTCACCCTCACCCCGGACGGGCCGTGGGTGCTCACCGCGCTGGACGGCGGGGCGGCCGGGCTGGCCGCGGTGGGGGCGGTCGCTGCCGCGCCGCGGGTACCCGGGGCCGTCCCCGGGTCCTGAGCGGGCGGGCCGCGGTTTTACCTGACCGGTCCCTGTCGCGTAGACTGACCCGCTGGCGCCGCGTGCCGTCCCCGTTCGTCCCGGACCGGGTGGTTCGCGTGCCGTCGTACCACCCGGCCGGCCGGCCGGACCCGCCCAGCAGACCAGCCCAGCAGACCAGCCCAGTACCCAGGTGAAACGCGGAGGACATGCCCAAGAAGGAAGGGGCCATCGAGATCGAGGGCACCGTCGTCGAGTCGCTGCCGAACGCGATGTTCCGCGTCGAGCTCGACAACGGACACAAGGTCCTCGCCCACATCTCCGGCAAGATGCGGATGCACTACATCCGCATCCTCCCCGACGACCGGGTGGTGGTGGAGCTGTCCCCGTACGACCTCACCCGTGGCCGCATCGTCTACCGCTACAAGTGACCGCCCGACCGGGACCGCCCCCAGGACCGCCCCCAGGACCGCCCCACCGTGACCGTCCCCCCCGTGACACCCGGACCGTGGAAGTGGGCCGGGGCCCCGGCTCCAGGCCCGAGGAGAGACCGATGAAGGTCAAGCCCAGCGTCAAGCGTATCTGTGACAAGTGCAAGGTGATCCGCCGGCACGGGCGGGTCATGGTGATCTGCGACAACCTGCGCCACAAGCAGCGCCAGGGCTGACCGCCCGGGCGCGCCGCCCCTGGCGGCACCCGACCCCCGCGCCCCGGCGCGG
>JBMOMH010000241.1:0-4800 GCA_049323135.1 Actinomycetota bacterium | reverse complement strand
TCGGCGGCGGCCAGCAGCTCGTAGCCTTCGGCGTAGGCCTGCATCAGCCCGTACTCGATGCCGTTGTGCACCATCTTGGCGAAGTGGCCGGCGCCCACGGGGCCGGCGTGGACGAAGCCGTACTCGCCCGGGGGCTTGAGCGCGTCGAAGACCGGCTGCAGGTGGGCGACGTGGGCCGGGTCGCCCCCGACCATCAGCGCGTAGCCCTGCTCCAGCCCCCACACCCCACCGGACACGCCCGCGTCGACGTACCCAATGCCCCGGGGGGCAAGCTCGGCGGCCCGGACGGCGTCCTCGGTCCACCGGGAGTTTCCGCCGTCGACGACCACGTCCCCGGCGCCCAGCAGGTCACCGAGCCGGGTCAGCGTCTCCCGGGTCGGGTCGCCGGCCGGGACCATGACCCACACCGCCCGCGGCGCGCTGAGCCGGGCGACCAGCTCTTCCAGGGAGGCCACGTCGCGCAGCGCCGGGTTGCGGTCGAACCCGACCACGGTGTGGCCGTGCCGGCGCAGCCGTTCGGCCATGTTGCGGCCCATCTTGCCCAGCCCGACCAGTCCCAGCTCCATGCCGCTCCGGCACCCCTTCCCGTCGTCCCGTCCCCCGACCGTACGCCGCCGCGGCCACCCCTAGCCGGTCAGGCGCACCGGCATCAGCAGGTAGCGGTACCCGGCTGCGGCCCCGCCGGCCCCAGCACCGTCGACCCCATGGGCTTCGCCGGCCCCAGCACCGCCGGCCCCAGCACCGTCGACCGCAGCACCGCCGTCGACCGCAGCACCGCCGTCGGCCGGCGCGTCGGCGGACGCGGCGTCCGCGGGTGCACCGGTGATGACCGCGGGCCGGCCCGGGGCGGTGAACGCCAGGCGAGCCACCGGCGCGTTGATGGCCGCCAGGCCGTCGAGCAGGAACGTCGGGTTGAAGGCGATCCCGATGTCCGCACCGACCAGCCGGGCGTCCATCGCCTCGGACGCTTGCGCCTCGTCACCGGTGCCGGCCTCCAGGACCACCTGGCCGGCGGTGAAGGACAGCCGTACCGGGGTGTTGCGCTCGGCGACCAGGGACACCCGCTTGACCGCCTCGACGAACGGGGCGGTGTCCACCAGGGCTACCGTGGGCGTCTCCGTCGGGAGCAGCGCCCGGTACTTGGGGAACTCGCCCTCCAGCAGCCGGCTGGTTGTCCGGCGGCCGCCGCCCTCGAACCCGATGATGCCCTCGCCGGGGCCCGAGGTGGCCAGCGCCAGGGTGATCTTGTCGCCGCCGGTGAGGGTGCGGGCGGTGTCGTGCAGGGTGCGCGCCGGCACGAGGGCGACCGCGCTGAGGCCGGACTGCTCCGGGTTCCAGGTGAACTCCCGCACCGCCAGCCGGTACCGGTCGGTGGCGGCCAGGGTGACTGTCGCCCCCTCGATCTCCACCCGGACACCGGTGAGCACCGGGAGGGTGTCGTCCCGCCCGGCGGCGATGGCCACCTGGCTGACCGCCTGGGCGAACACGTCGCCGGCGACCCACCCCGAGGCGGCGGGCAGGTCCGGCAGCGCCGGGTACTCGTCGACGGGCAGGGTGAGCAGGGTGAACCGGGCCGTGCCGCAGGTCAGCACCACCTTGTGCCCTTCGCTGACCAGATGGACCGGCCGGTCCGGCAGGGCGCGGGCGATCTCGGCGAGCAACCGGCCGGACACCAGGGCCCGCCCGGGCTCCTCGACGTCGGCGGCCACGTCGACCCGGCCCGACACCTCGTAGTCGAAGCTGGAAAGCGTCAACGTGCCGTCGCTCGCCGCCAGGAGCAGCCCGGCCAGCACGGGGGCCGGCGGGCGGACCGGCAGGGTACGGGCGGTCCAGGCGACGGCGTCGGCCAAGCGGTCCCGCTCGATGCGGAACTTCACGGGGACTCCTCTGCGGTGGGTGCTGGGGGCAGGTGACGGGCGACCGATCCGCTGCGGGACGGGTACCGGCATACCAGACGGGGGCGACAGTGTCCGGAGCCGGGCCGGCGGGGATCATCGCAGACCGGTGCCCGGACGTGGTGCGGCGAGAGCTGTCCACAGCCGGCGGGGAGCCAAGGCTTGCTCGTGTCCGCCTTGATAGCTAGCTCTCTCGTGGGGTTCGTCACCTGGGTGGATCCTGGGGACGAGCGCCGTCCGCCCAGGTCAGCGTCGGGATGGGGGTGTGTGTGGGGTGTGGGTGGCGCGGTGGCCGAGCGGGTGGCAGGGGGGAAGGCGCCGGCCGCCCCGGGCCAGTCCACAGCCTGCGTAGGGGTTGTCCGCCCGGTGTCCACAGGCTTGTCCACACCCTGTGTACTGATCACCGGCGGCGTCGTGGATGCCATCGCCGGCCTACCGGGACCGCGACTTGATCCGGTTGGTGAGCTCGGTGACCTGGTTGTAGATCGCCCGGCGCTCCTTCATCAGCTCCCGGATCTTCCGGTCGGCGTGCATCACCGTGGTGTGGTCCCGCTTGCCGAACTCCTGGCCGATCTTGGGCAGGGACATGTCCGTCAGCTCACGGCACAGGTACATGGCGATCTGGCGGGCGGTGACGAGGACCCGGCTGCGGGAGGTGCCCCTCAGGTCCTCCAGGGTCAGCCCAAAGTACGCCGCGGTCTGCGCCATGATCGTCGCGGCGCTGATCTCGGGCCCCTGGTTGTCGGGCAGCAGGTCGCGCAGGACCACCTCGGCCAGCGTCAGGTCGACGCTCTGCCGGTTGAGCGTGGCGAAGGCGGTGACCCGGATCAGCGCGCCCTCCAACTCCCGGATGTTCGTCGCGATCTTGCTGGCGATGTGCTCGAGGACCTCCGGGGGGGCGTCCAGGCGCTCCTGGGCCGCCTTCTTGCGCAGGATGGCGATGCGTGTCTCCAGGTCCGGCGGCTGGATGTCGGTGATCAGGCCCCACTCGAACCGGTTGCGCAGCCGGTCTTCGAGGGTGGACAGCTGCTTAGGTGGCCGGTCGCTGGAGATGACGATCTGCTTGTCCGCGTTATGCAGGGTGTTGAAGGTGTGAAAGAACTCCTCCTGAGTGCGTTCCTTGTTCTCCAGGAACTGGATGTCGTCCACCAGGAGGATGTCCACGTCGCGATAACGCCGCTGAAAGGCGCTGGCCTTGTCGTCACGAATTGAGTTGATGAAGTCGTTGGTGAACTCCTCAGAGCTCACGTAGCGGACCCGGTGTCCGGCGTACAGGCTGGGCGCGTAGTGGCCGATCGCGTGGAGCAGGTGCGTCTTTCCCAGGCCGGACTCCCCGTAGATGAACAGCGGGTTGTACGCCTTGGCCGGGGCCTCGGCCACGGCGACGGCGGCCGCGTGGGCGAACCGGTTGCTCGCCCCGATGACGAAGGTCTCGAACTGGTACTTCGGGTTGAGCCGGGTCTCCACGTTCCCCCGGCGGGCCGCGAGCTCTCGCGGTGACGGCCGCCCCTCGGGACCGCCGGAGCCGGGCGGCGGCCCCGCCCCGGGGGATGGGTCGGTCCCTGTCGTTCCCGCGCTGGCGGCCCCACTGCTCCCCGGACCGCCGGTGCTCCCCGGACCGCCGGTGCGCACACCAACGGCCTCGGGCGGGTACGGGGCGGGCTGCAGGTCGGCGTACGGGTCGGCGGCGGTGGGGAACGGCACTGGGGTGGCCGGCGCGCCCGGGCTCCCGGCGCCTCCGGTCCCGTCGCTGTCCCCGCTGCGCTCGGCCTCGACGGTCACCGCCAGGCGCAAGGCCGGCTTCGCAAGCGTGCTGGCCAGCGCCTCGGTCAGCGCGGCGCGCAGTCGGGTGTCGAGCACGTCCTTGACGAAGTCGTTGGGGGCGGCCAACAGCACTGTGTCCTCGACCAGGGCCAGGGGACGGGTCTGCGCGACGAAGGCCCGCTGCTGCTCGCTGAGCGCCGACAGGCAGCGCGCCCACACCGAGACCAGGTCGACTGTGTCGTCGGTCACCAGACTCCGCCTTGCCTGTCGATACGCAGTGTATTCAATTCCTGACCAAACGTTGCTACTCCTGGGCGTGCACCGGACCGAAGCCGCTGCTGATAAGCACGATTCGGGCGTCTTCCACACCGCCGTCCACAGGCTGTGCAGAAAACGCGGGACCCCGCCGGTCAGCGGGTGGGGGAGCCCCCGGTGCGGTGTGACGCTACTGCTGCTCCCCCGCCCCCTTCAACCGATTGTCCACATCTGCACGTCCCCGGATCACCCGCCTCGGCGTGTCGCGCCGGGGTGCCCTTCGATGGTGCCTGGCAGGCTAGCCGGTTGGCCGGGCCTGCGCTGCTGGTTTGACCGTGCTCCCCGCCGGCTCGTACCGTAGGCGGGTCGAGCCGACCGTCGCCTGGCGGGTGGGCCATCTGGGGATGCCTGGGATGCCGCCGCCCGCGGCCAGTCTCGCCACGCGCCCGCCTGACCCCGCACCCTGCACACGAGCCCTGCACACGAGCCCGGAGACTCCCAGTGAGCAAGCGCACCTTCCAGCCGAACAACCGCCGCCGCGCGAAGACTCACGGCTTCCGGCTGCGCATGCGGACCCGGGCCGGCCGCGCCATCCTGGCCGCTCGGCGCGGCAAGGGACGCGCTCGCCTGTCCGCCTGAGCCCGGCCGTCACCGTGCTGGCCGCCGGGCGTCGTGTGCGCGGACGCCACGAGTTCACCGCCGCCCTCCGCCGAGGCCGCCGGGCCGGGCAGGAGCTGCTCGTCCTTCACCTGCACGTGCCCCTGCGCGAGGCTGACGACCCGGCGCCGGCCAAGGCGGGCTTCGTCGTTGGTCGCCCGGTGGGGGGCGCGGTGGTGCGCAACCTGGTCCGCCGCCGGCTGCGCCACCTGGTGCGGGACCGGCTGGA
>JBMOMH010000240.1:0-4803 GCA_049323135.1 Actinomycetota bacterium | reverse complement strand
CCCGGCCCGGCCGGCTAGCATTCCTCCCCGGACCGTCCCCGGAGGAGCCGCCGTGCCCCGCGTCGTCGTCGACGTCATGCCCAAGGCCGAGATCCTCGACCCGCAGGGCCAGGCGATCCTCGCGGCCCTGCCCAAGCTGGGTTTCGCCGGCGTGGCCGGAGTGCGCCAGGGCAAGCGCTTCGAGCTGGACCTGGCCGGGACCCCGGAGGAGGCCCGGGCGCAGGCCGAGCGGATCGCGGCGACCCTGCTGGCCAACCCGGTGATCGAGGAGTACGCCGTCCACGTGCCCGGCTGACCCGGGGCGGCCGGAGGTGGCCCCGACCGGGTCCGGGGGGTTCGGTCGGCCGCCAGCGGGAAACCTGATCTTGAGCGTCCGTCGAGCGCCCCGGGGTGAGATGGAGATCCGGCTGTCCCTGGCCCTTCCCGCCGACGCGGCCAGCGTCCCGCTGACCCGCCGGGTGGTCACCGACGCCCTGACGGTCATGGGGGTGGATGACGAGTGCGTGGCCGAGGTCGGTGTGGCGATCTCCGAGGCGTGCACGAACGTGCTGGACCACGCCGGGGGCGCCGAGTACGACGTGGTCGCGGCCATCGACGAGCGGGCCGCGGTGATCCAGGTGCTCGACCGGGGGGCCGGCTTCGAGGGGGCGGCCCTGGACGGGGGGGACGCCCCTACGGACGCGGAGACCG
The DNA here is from genome assembly GCA_049323135.1 of Actinomycetota bacterium. Taxonomy (GTDB): domain Bacteria; phylum Actinomycetota; class Actinomycetes; order JBMOMH01; family JBMOMH01; genus JBMOMH01. The sequence continues at coordinate 4,113 of JBMOMH010000240.1, read as the reverse complement.
GGCGCGGCATCCAGCTGATGCGCCGGCTGGTCGACCGGGTGCGGTTCGAGGTGGCGCTGCGCGGCGGGACCGTGCTGCACCTGGAGAAGCGGCTGACCTGGCGCCCCGACGCCCTCGGCCGCCCCCCACCCAGCCCGCCCGGGTAGCCTGGAAGGCCGCCGTGAGTCCGCCTGTCCAGGAGCGTGTATGGCTGCCCGCGTGGGCGTGGTCACCTTCCCCGGGTCCCTCGACGACCGGGACGCCGCCCGCGCGGTGGCCCTGGCGGGGGGCGAGCCGGTCGCCCTGTGGCACCGGGACCGCGACCTGCGCGGCGTCGACGCGGTGGTCCTCCCGGGCGGCTTCTCCTACGGGGACTACCTGCGTTGCGGGGCCATCGCCCGGTTCGCCCCGGTCATGGAGGCGGTCGCCGCGGCGGCCCGGGACGGGCTGCCCGTGCTGGGCATCTGCAACGGCTTCCAGATCCTCTGCGAGTCGCACCTGCTGCCCGGGGCGCTGGTGCGCAACGACCACCGCCGCTTCGTCTGCCGGGACCAGCCGCTGGTCGTGGAGAACGTGGCCACCCCGTGGACGCACGGGTACGCCGCCGGGCAGCGCATCGTCGTACCGCTGAAGAACGGGGAGGGCGGGTACGTCGCCGACCGGCGCACCCTGGACGAACTGGAGGCCGAGGGCCGGGTCGTGGTGCGCTACCTGGACGGCAACCCCAACGGGTCCTACCGGGGCATCGCCGGGGTGTGCAACGCCGCCGGCAACGTCGTCGGCCTGATGCCCCACCCCGAGCACGCGGTGGAGCCGCTCACCGGGCCGTCCACCGACGGGCTGGGCTTCTTCGCCTCCGTGCTGTCCCGGCTGGTCGCCGCGTGACCGCGGCCCCCCCAACCACCCCGGTCGACACCACCGCGGTCGACACCGTCGCGGCCGCCCGGGCCACCCCCGACCAGCCGCAGCCGTACGCCGAGCTCGGGCTGGCCCCCGAGGAGTACGCGCGCATCCGCGACATCCTGGGGCGGCGGCCGACCGAGTCCGAGCTGGCCATGTACAGCGTCATGTGGAGCGAGCACTGCTCCTACAAGTCCAGCAAGGTGCACCTGCGCCAGTTCGCGGAGAAGGCGCCGCCCAGTGACGCGCTGTTGGTCGGCATGGGGGAGAACGCCGGCGTCGTCGACATCGGCGACGGCTGGGCGGTCACCTTCAAGGTGGAGTCGCACAACCACCCGTCGTTCGTGGAGCCCTACCAGGGCGCGGCGACCGGAGTCGGCGGCATCGTCCGGGACATCCTCACCATGGGCGCCCGTCCGGTGGCGGTGCTCGACCCGCTACGCTTCGGCCCCGCCGACGCCCCCGACACCCGACGGGTGCTGCCCGGGGTGGTCGCCGGGATCGGGGGCTACGCCAACTGCCTCGGCCTGCCGACGATCGGCGGGGAGGTGGTGTTCGACGCGTCGTACGCCGGCAACCCGCTGGTCAACGCGCTGTGCGTCGGGGTGCTGCGGCACGACCGGATCCAGCGGGCCGTGGCCAGCGGCGTGGGCAACCAGGTCGTCCTGTTCGGCGCGCGGACCGGCCGCGACGGCATCGGCGGGGTCAGCGTGCTGGCCAGCGCCACCTTCGGCGGAGCGGACCGGGCTACCCAGCCCAGCAAGCGGCCCAGCGTGCAGGTCGGTGACCCCTTCACCGAGAAGGTGCTCATCGAGTGCTGCCTGGAGATCTTCGAGCGGGACCTGGTGGAAGGCATCCAGGACCTCGGCGGGGCCGGTCTGTCCTGTGCCACCACCGAGCTGGCCAGCGCCGGGCTGGCCACCACCGGCACCGGTGGCATGCGGGTGGCCCTGGACCGGGTGCCGTTGCGGGAACCGTCGATGGCCCCGCACGAGGTGCTGGTCAGCGAGTCCCAGGAACGCATGTGCGCGGTGGTCCGCCCGGAGCACGTCGCGGAGTTCCTCGCCGTCTGCGCCCGCTGGGAGGTACCGGCGACGGTCATCGGGGAGGTCACCGACACCGGGCGGGTCGAGGTCACCTGGCACGGCGAGCTGGTGGTCGACGTACCCCCCCGCACCGTCGCCCATGAGGGCCCGGTGTACCACCGGCCGCTGGCCCGGCCCGCCGACCAGGAGGCGCTGGTCGCCGACGCGCCCACCGCGGCGCGGCTGGCCCGACCGGGCGGCGGGGCGCAGCTGCGGGCCACCCTGCTGCGGCTGGCCGCCGCGCCGAACCTGTGCGACCGCAGCTGGGTCACCGACCAGTACGACCGGTACGTGCAGGGCAACACGGTGCTGGCGCAGCCGGAGGATGCCGGGGTGGTGCGGGTCGACCCGGCCACCGGACGGGGGGTCGCCGTGGCCACCGACGGCAACGGCCGCTACACCCGGCTCGACCCGTACGCCGGGGCTCAGCTGGCCCTCGCCGAGGCCTACCGCAACGTCGCCGCCACCGGGGCGCGGCCGCTGGCCGTCACCAACTGCCTGAACTTCGGCTCCCCGGAGGACCCGGGGGTGATGTGGCAGTTCGCCGAGGCGGTGCGCGGTCTGGCCGACGCCTGCCAGGAGCTGGGCGTGCCGGTCACCGGGGGCAACGTCAGCTTCTACAACCAGACCGGCGACGGCGCGATCCTGCCCACCCCGGTCGTCGGCGTGCTCGGGGTGCTCACCGACGTGGCCCGGCGGACCCCGATGGGCCTGCGCGGCGACGGGGACGTGCTGCTGCTGTGTGGGGAGACCCGCGACGAGCTGGGCGGCTCGGAGTGGGCGCACGTGGTGCACGGCCACCTCGGGGGCCGGCCCCCGGCGGTGGACCTGGCCGCGGAGCTGGCCCTCGCCGAGGTGCTCGTCGGCGGTGCCGAGCAGGGCCTGCTGGCGGCCGCGCACGACCTGTCCGACGGGGGGCTGGCCCAGGCGCTGGTCGAGGCGTGTCTGCGCGGTGGGCGGGGCGCCCGGGTCGACCTTCCCGGCGGGCTTGACCCGTTCGTGGCGCTGTTCGCCGAGTCCGCCGCCCGGGCGCTGGTCGCCGTACCCCCAGGGCAGCTGGCGGCGTGGACCGAGCTGTGCGCGGCGCACCGGGTGCCGCTGACCCGGCTCGGGACGGTCGGCGGGGACGCGCTGGTGGTCGGCGGGCTGTTCGAGGTGCCGCTGGCCGAGCTGCGGGCGGCCTGGACCGCCACCCTCCCCGCCCTCTTCGGCTAGCCCCCCGCTAGCCCCCGCGGCCCCTACTCGTACTACTCGTAGCGATCATGCAGCTTTGAACGGGCGGGCCGGTCAGTGCCCGGGCCGCAGGTACAGGGCGGCGTGCCCGTGCGACCCGGCCCGGAAGCCCAGCGCGGCGAACAGCGCCACCGCCTCCGGCGTGCTGACCACCACCACGAGCCGCCGGTCCGCGCACTCGGCCAGCGCCGCCTCCGCCAGCGCCCGGCCGATGCCTTGCCGGCGCACGTCCGGCCGGACCAGCAGGTCCCAGAGGCTGGCGTGCAGCCCCCCGTCGTCCAGCAGCCGAACCAGGCCGAGCAGCTCCCCGGTGCCGGCGTCCCGGGCGGCCAGCCAGCGGCACGAGCGGGACACCGCCTCGACGCGCCACGGCTCCCGGGCCGGCCACTCCGCCCAGCCGTAGGCCTCGTTCACCTCGGCCACGCTGGGCGTGGCCGCCCGGTCCAGCACCCAGCGCACCATCCGGCCAGCCTGCCAGACCGGGGGTAGCCCCGGGCCCGCCGGTAGCCCCGGGCCCGCCGGTAGCGTGGCCATCGTGCCGCCACGCCGCCGGGTCCCGCCTGCCGCCGGCCGGGCGGCGCTGGCCGCGGTCCTCGCCGCCGACGACCGGGGGGAGCCGCCGGCGCCCGCCGACCTGCAGGCGGCCACCTGGCACCTGCTGGCCGAGCTGGCCGCCCACGCCCCCGGGCGGGCCGTCGAAGTCCGCGTCCCGCCGTACGGCGCCGTCCAGTGCCTGCCCGGTCCCCGGCACACCCGGGGCACCCCCGGCGCGGTGGTGGAGACCGACCCGCTGACTTGGTGCCGGTTGGCCACCGGGCGGTGCGACTGGGCCAGCGCGGTGGCCGCCGGCGTGGTCCACGCCAGCGGCGCCCGCGCCGACCTGGCCGGCGCTCTGCCGCTACCCGGGCCACCGGTG
>JBMOMH010000239.1:0-4853 GCA_049323135.1 Actinomycetota bacterium | reverse complement strand
GCTGCGCCAGGTCGGTCTCGACCCCGGTCCAGACCAGCTGGTAGACGATGAACAGCAGCAGGACCAGGCCGGCGGTGACCAGCAGCTCGCCGGTTGTCCGAACGGCCAGCCGGCCCCGCCCCGCCCCGGTCACGACCGGACCGCGCGGGCGTAGCGCAGGCTCAGGCCGCCCTGGTACGCCGGCAAGGTGACGCTGTCCCGCGCCTGCACGTCGTACCGCAGGCCGAACGCGTCGACGTACTGGCGGTACAGCGCCACCTCCCGAGACCGGTCCAGCGCGGCCCGCATCCCGGTGACGTCACCGACCGCGGTGACGACGTACGGGGGGGAGTAGGTGCGGCCCTGCAGGATGAGCACGTTGCCCACGCAGCGGACCGCGCTGGTGGAGATCACCCGCTGGTCCATCAGCTGCACCCCCTGGGCGCCCCCGGCCCACAGGGCGTTCACGACGGCCTGCAGGTCCTGCTGGTGGACGACCAGGTCGTCGGGGGCCGGGTTGCCGGGCAGCGTCGCGCCGTCCGGCGGGCGCGGGGCGTCGTCGAGGGTGACCACCAGGGCCGGGCCGGTCATCGGGGTCACCCCCGCGGCCGGCTCCAGCGCCCGGGCCCGGTTGCTCGCCTCGGTGACCCGGCCGTCCTGGCCGCCTTGGGCCCGGGTGAGCCGGTCCACGTCCCGCCGCAGCGTCTCCACGCTCGCGGACAGAGACTGGACCCGCCGGTTCTCCTGGGCGATGAGGTCGGTCAGCCCGATGCTCTCCGCGGCGCGCAGGTCGCTGCCCCGGGCGGTGGCCGCGCTGACAGCGAACAGCGTGCCGGCCAGCGCCAGCACCAGGGGTACGCCGAGCCGCCAGGCTCGGGTGGGGGCGCGGCCCCCCCTGCGCAACACGGCACCCGCCTCCACCAGCACCCCGCGCCCCCTACGGCACGCACGGACAGCCACTACGCTAACCGAACGAACCAGGACCGCACGGGGTTGCCGCCGCCGCAGCCCGGCCCGCAGGCCCGCCCCTGGGGTCCCTGGGGTTGCCCACCCGCCAGGAGCTGACGTGCCCAAGTCCCGGATCCGCCAGAAGTCGCCGTACACCCCGCCGCCGCGCCGGTCCCTGTCGAAGCGGCCGCCCCGGGCCTGGGTGGCCCCGACCATGGTCGCGCTGTTCCTCGTCGGGCTGGTGTGGATCGTCCTCTTCTACGTGGCGGGTAGCTACATCCCCGGCATGCGCGACCTGGGCAACCTGAACCTGTTCATCGGCTTCGGCTTCGTCGCGGCCGGGTTCGCGGTGGCCACCCAGTGGCGCTGACCGGCGGCGGCCCGCCCCGCCCCGTCGGCCTTCCGTAGCCTTCCGGTCACCTGTCGTTATCCCTGTGGTCCCCCGACCTGCGAAAAGACACGGCTGTCATTCATCCACACCCGTTGTCCACACTGGGGACAACCTCGTAGCGATCATGCGGCTCTGAACCGCCCGCACCGGCGACCCGACCGCCCGGGGCGGCCACCGAGCCGTTCACATCTGCATGATCGCTACGGAGGGAGCGGGTGGGGTCGCTAGGTGCGGGGGGGCCAGCGTTCCAGGATCGTGGCGTTGGCCATCCCCCCGCCTTCGCACATGGTCTGCAGCCCGAAGCGGGCCCCGGTGGCCTGCATCCGGTGCACCAGGGTGGTCATCAGCCGGGCCCCCGAGCCGCCCAGAGGGTGCCCCAGTGCGATGGCCCCGCCCTGCGGGTTGACCCGGGCCGGGTCGGCCCCGGTCTCGGCCTGCCAGGCCCCGACCACCGACGCGAACGCTTCGTTGACCTCGAAGGTGTCGATCTCGTCCAGGCGCAGCCCGGCCCGGGCCAGCACCTTGGCCGTGGCCGGGATCGGCCCGGTCAGCATGGTGACCGGGTCCACGCCGGCCAGCGCGACGGCGGACACCCGGACCAGCGGGCGCCAGCCCAGCCGGGCGGCGGTGGCGCTGGTGGTCAGCAGCAGCGCCGCGGCCCCGTCGGAGATCTGCGAGGAGTTCCCCGCGGTGACCACCCCGTCCGCGCGGAACGCCGGGCGCAGCCCGGCCAGCGCGGCCAGCGAGGTGTCCCGGCGGATGCCCTCGTCCGTGGCGACCTCGGCGGTGACCCCGGCCAGCTCGATCCCGGCGGTGGTAGGGCCGACCGGGACGACCTGGCTGGCGAACTCGCCAGCGTCGCTGGCCGCCGCGGCCCGCTGGTGCGAGCCCAGCGCGATCTCGTCCAGCTGGGCCCGGTCCAGCTTCCACCGCTCCGCCACCAGCTCGGCGCTGATCCCCTGGGGGACCAGGCCGCCGTCGTACCGGGCCCGCATCAGCGGCCCGAACGGCTCGCCGGGACCCTGGGTGACGGTGCACAGCATGGGCACCCGGGACATCGCCTCCACCCCGCCGGCGACCACCACCTCGTAGTGCCCGGCGACCAGCCCGGCGGCCGCGAAGTGCACCGCCTGCTGGGAGGACCCGCACTGCCGGTCCAGGGTGACCCCTGGGATCGCCTCCGGCCACCCCGCGGCCAGCACGGCGTTGCGCCCCACGTTGACCGCCTGCTCCCCGGTCTGGCTCACGCAGCCCCAGACGACGTCGTCCACGAGCTGCGGGTCCAGTCCGGTGCGCTCGGCCAGGGCCCGCAGGACCACCGCGGACAGGTCTACCGGGTGTACGCCGGACAGGCCGCCGCCCCGGCGGCCGACGGGGGTCCGTACCGCGTCGACGATGACGGCGTCCCTCATCTGCGACCTCCTACCTCCCGGCCCCTGGGCCGTCAACCGAGCACGGGGATCCCGCCGGCGCCCTGCAGCTGGCCGGTGCGCAGGACCAGCATGCCCACCTCGACGAGCACGGGCCGGCGGGAGCGGTGCGCGGCGACGAACCCGGCCGCCACGGCCGCGCCGGCGGCGAGCCCGCCCAGGTGGGCCCGCCAGTCGATGCCGGGGACGACGAAGCTGATCACCAGGTTGAGGACGATGAGCGCGGCGATCGGGCGCACGTCGTACCCGGTCCGCCGGGCGGCCACGAACATCGCCCCGAACAGGCCGAAGATCGCCCCGGACGCCCCCAGCGACCCCTGCGTCGGGGCGCCGAACAGGTAGGTGGCCGCCGACCCGCCCAGCGCGGCGAGCAGGTAGAGGGTCAGGAACCGGGCCCGGCCGAACGCGGCCTCCACCGCCGGGCCGACGAGGAACAGCGCGTACGCGTTGAACAGCAGGTGGACGATCCCGGCGTGCAGGAAGGCCGCGGTGAGCAGCCGCCACCACTCCCCGCTGGCGACGGCGAGCGGGAACAGCAGGAACCGGTCGGTCACCCCGGGCACGAAGGACTGCAGGCCGAAGACCACCACGATCAGGGCGATGAGGGCCTTGCTGACCAGGCCCTCGCGGGCCGCCAGCCGCCCGCCGAACACGGTCCGGGGCAGGGAGGTGCTCCGGCGTCCCTCCTGGACGCACTCGGGGCACTGGAAGCCGACCGAGGCGCTGACCATGCAGTCCGGGCAGATCGACCGGTCGCAGCGCGCGCACCGGACGTAGGTCTCCCGGTCCGGGTGGCGGTAGCACACCGGGACCGGGGTCGCCGGCCGCTGCCCGAAGGGGTCCGCGGGCGGCCCCCCCACCGGGCCGGAGACGCTCATCGCGGCGGCCCTCCTGGCGGTTCAGCCACCGACCCGCTCCACGGCCACCGTCTCGATCACCACCGGCTCGACGGGGCGGTCGTGCCGGCCGGTCGGTACGCCGCTGATGGCGTCGACCACCTTGCGGCTGTCCTCGTCGGCCACCTCCCCGAAGATGGTGTGCTTGTGGGTGAGCCAGGACGTGGCGGCCACGGTGATGAAGAACTGGGACCCGTTGGTGTTCGGGCCGGCGTTGGCCATCGCCAGCAGGTAGGGGCGGTCGAAGCTCAGCTCGGGGTGGAACTCGTCGGCGAACCGGTATCCCGGCCCCCCAGTGCCGGTGCCCAACGGGTCCCCGCCCTGGATCATGAACCCCGGGATGACCCGGTGGAACGTCGTCCCGTCGTACAGGCGCGCGGTCGTCTTCGCACCGCTGCGCGGGTCGACCCACTCCCGTTGGCCCGAGGCGAGCTCGACGAAGTTACGGACCGTCTTGGGCGCGTGGTCCGGGAGCAGGCGGACCCGGATGTCGCCGTGGTTGGTCGTCAGGGTCGCGTACAGCTCCTCGGCCACGACGGGTGCCTTCCTGCTCGGGGTTCTTGTTGAGACGGGGACCGCCGGCACGCGGACGGCCGGCAACAGCCACCAGGGACCGTTCCCCGCATCCTTCCACGAAACCCCGCCCGCTCCCCCCGGCTCCCCCCTCCTGCCCCTCTTGTAGCGATCACGCAGAACTTGCCAGGCGGCACGCCACGACCGAACCGGGTTAGCCGGAGCCCCGAACGGGGAGGAGCCGAGGAGCCAGCACATCCGCTCCCGTCCCCCGGGGAGGCCGTCGTGTCCAGCAGGAAGGCCGCCGTGCTTCGCAGGACCAGCAAGGACGCCGCCAAGGTCGCCGTTGCCGCCAAGCTGACCAAGGAGGTGGCCGGCCCGGCCGCCCGCCGCGCCGCCCGCCGCCGGGCCGAGGCCGCCCGCAACCAGGCCGAGGTGCTGCGCGAACGGGCCGAGGTGCTGCGCGAGCGGGCCGTGCCGCGGCTGGCGGCGGCGCGGGAGCGCGCCCTGGAGGAGCTGGAGGCGGCCCGGGAGCGGGCCGTGGAGGAGCTGGTACCCAAGGTCCGCGAAGAGATCGCGCCGCGGGTGAAGGAGGCGGTGGCCGGCGCGGTGGAGCGCACCGAGCCGGCCCGGGAGGAGGCCCTGGCCCGGGGACTGGCCGCCCTGGCCGCCCTGCGCGGCGAGGCGGTCGTGGCC
>JBMOMH010000238.1:0-4880 GCA_049323135.1 Actinomycetota bacterium | reverse complement strand
AGCGCAGCAGCGGCACCAGCCGCTCCGGCGCACCGACGACCAGCCCCTCCGGGACCCGGCGCAGCCGCCCACCGGACCACACGTAGGCCCCGTGGGCGCTCGGGGCGACGGTGGCCGCGGCCAGGCCCAGCTCGTCGAGCAGGGCGGCCAGCTGGGGCACCCGGGCCACCAGGGACTCGGGCCCAGTGTCCACCGGCCGCCCGGCCACCGGGCGGGTGCGAACCTTCCCGCCGGGGTGTCGGTCGGCCTCCACCAGGGTGACCTCGGGGACCGGTCCGGTCGTCGAGCGGGTCAGGTAGTAGGCCGCGGCCAGGCCGCTGATGCCGCCGCCCACGACGACGACCCGGGTCGGTGCTGGCACGTCGCGCCTCCTCGGCAGGTGCAGGGTGATCCGTGCCGACCACGCTGCTCCCCCGGCCCAGTCGGGGGCAGGGCCGAAGGTCCCCCGCTCAGGGGCCGGTGTTCCGCACCAGGTCCCGCCACACGGCGGTGGAGCCGGCGTGCCCGACCCGCACCACCTCGTACGTCGCCACGCCGGCCGCAACGACGGCGAACAGGGCCACGGCCGTGACCAGCCAGGTGCCCGAACCGGCACGGCGGCGCCGGTCGAGGACGACGAGCAGGACGACAAACACGAGCAGCGGCAGGGTGAACCACACCGCCTGCCGACCCAGCTGCTGGTGGGCGAGGACCGCTGGGGTCACCGCGTTGATGCGGGCCAGCCGGGCGAGGAAGGCGTAGCCGCTCTGCACGGCGACGGGCACGCTCGCGACCGCGGCGACGGTGAGCAGCAGCACCGGCACCCCGAACCGGGCCCGCCAGGAGGGCACGGCGGCGATCGCGACCGTCCCCAGGGCGGCCAGGGGCACGAGGACCACGACGGCGTGCACCACCAGGGTGTGCAGCGGCAGGCCGAACACCGTGTCGAACATGCGCGCCCTCCGCTCCCTGGACCGCCCGGTCCCCGCCTGACCATACGGAGCCCGGGCCGCGATGGGTCAGGGTCCGCCGTGGACACGGCTCGGCGAGCTCTGGCAGCCTCACCGGCAGCGGACCCGCCGGGACGGAGGAGCCATGCTGCGACGACCGCTGGTGGGCCTGCTCGGCCTGGCGCTGGTGGCCGTCGCCGGGTGGTGGGTGCCCCGGCTGCTCGTCGACGACGGGGTGGCCCGCTTCTCCGGGGAGGAGAGGGTGGTCGCGGCGGAGGCGCTGCGGTCGGCACGGGGCGGCTGCTCGAACCGGGTCGGCTGGCCGCTGGTGGTGCCCGCCCTGCAGATCCGCCGCGTGGAGCTGCTGTCTGGGAGCCTCCCCGCGGAGCCGACGCTTCCTCAGGTACCGCGCTACCGGGCGGAGGTGCGGGAGATCACCCTGTTCGGCATCCCGGTGGGGACCATCCAGGTCAGCGGGCTGACCCAGAAGGGCCGCGGGCTGGTCAGCTGCCCGTTCTGAGCGGCCAGCGAACGGGTCACGCAGAGGGAGGGCCGGAGGATGCGTTCCTCGTTCACCCGTAAGGCAAGCCACCGGGCCCGCCCGGCCGTGCCCTTCGCCGTGGTGCTCGTCCTCGCCGGCTGCGGCCCCGCCCCCGGCGCCCCCGCCCAGCTAGCCCCCGCAACCCCCGGACCGGTAGCGGGACCCCAGGTCTGCCGCGTCGGACAGCTCGACCTCTCGATCACCTGGTCCGGTGTCGGCACCGGGCTGGACGGGCTCGTCACCGCCGCGAACCGGAGCGCTCAGCCGTGCCGCCTGGGCCTCAAGCCCGTGCTGGAACCGCTGGGCCTGGACGGCGAACCGCTTCGGACCCGGTTCATGGTGACGACCGAGGGGCTGGTGGGCGCGGACCTCCTGCGTCCCGGAGAGACCAGGGCGGCGCGTGCCGGCTGGGCGGGCTGGTGCGGACCGGCGGCCAGCGGCTCGGTCCGGGTCTCGTGGCCGCCCGGGGGCGCCGTGGTCGTCCCCGCCGGCGGGCCTCGGCAGCCCGGCTGCCCAGGTCCCGGGCAGCCGACGAACCTGTGGTCCTCCTGGTTCCTGCCCGCGCCCGCCCGATCCTGAGCACCCAACGAGGCCACCGGTAGGGTGCGCGGGTGGGTGTGGCTCCGGCGTACGACGACGACCTGCGGCTGGCCCACGTCCTCGCCGACGCGGCGGACGGGATCACCACCGCCCGGTTCCGGGCCCACGACCTGCGGGTGGACACCAAGCCAGACCTGACCCCGGTCAGCGACGCCGACCGGGCGGTCGAGGAGGCGATCCGGGGCACGCTGCGCCGCGCCCGGCCCCGCGACGCGGTGTCCGGGGAGGAGTTCGGGCACAGCGGGCACGGGCCGCGCCGGTGGGTACTCGACCCGATCGACGGGACCAAGAACTACGTGCGCGGTGTGCCCGTGTGGGCCACGCTGATCGCCCTGCTCGACGGGGACACGGTGGTGACCGGCGTCGTGTCCGCCCCGGCGCTGGGCCGGCGCTGGTGGGCCACCCGCGGCACGGGGGCGTGGACCGGCCGGAGCCTGGCCGCGGCCAGCCGGCTGCAGGTGTCCGCGGTCGCCTCCCTGGACGACGCCTCGCTGTCCTACTCCAGCCTCACCGGATGGGAGGAGCGGGGCCTGCTCGACGGCTTCCTGCGGCTGTACCGGTCGGTGTGGCGGCAGCGGGCCTTCGGCGACTTCTGGTCCTACATGCTCCTCGCCGAGGGTGCGGTGGACGTCGCCTGCGAGCCCCAGGTGGCCCTGCACGACCTGGCCGCGGTGAGCCTGGTGGTCGAGGAGGCGGGGGGCCGGTTCACCGGCCTGGACGGGACTCCCGGGCCGGGCCGCGGCGACGCGGTGGCCACCAACGGGGTGCTGCACGAGGCGGTGCTGCGGGCCCTGCACGGTCCGACGCTGGCCATCCCCGACCAGCCGTCGCAAGACTCCGGCGACCCCAACGGCGACCTCTGGGAGTGAGGCTCCCCTACCGATAAGGGGTCGACGGGCGGCACATGCCGACGACACGATCGCCGAAGGCTTCGGTCGAGACTGAAGCGTGCTCGTCGTCGACACCGGGGCGCTCGTAGCCGCAGCCGACAGCGGCGATCCTGACCACACCGCATGCCTGACCCTCCTCGAAGATGACGATGGGCCGCTGGCAACCCCCACCACGGTCAGCCACTCACCAGCCACGACTGGGAACGCATGCGAGACCTCGTCATCACGTACGCCGACCTCGGTCTGGGCGGCACCGACGCCAGCCTGGTCCCCATCGCTGAGCGCCCCGGTGCCGCCCGGCTGGCGACCTTGGACCACCGTCACTTCCGGGTCGTTCGCCCCCGCCACGCAGCTGCCTTCGAGATGCTCCCCTGACGAAAGGGGTGATCCCAGCCCAGGGGACGCGCCTCTGCCAGCGACACTGCCAACGTCACGCCACTGTTGATCTTGGAGAGGGTTCCGCGGCCCCCGGGACGACCCCATGGAGGCAGCCCGCAGTCCGTTCGATCCCCGCGCACCTTGTCTCGCCGTCCGGAGAGCCTCACCATGGCTCTCAGTCTCAGGAGTCGTACGCCGACCGGACGAGAGGGGTGCCCGATGCAGGTCCGCGACGGGATGAGCACCACGGTACTGACCATCGGCCCGGAACACACCCTGCGCGAGGCGGCGCGGCTCATGGCGGCCCGCAAGGTGGGCGCCGCGGTCGTCATCGACCCCGACACCGAGGGGGTCGGGATCCTGACCGAGCGGGACCTGCTGGAGTCCGTGGGCGCCGGCCAGGACCCGGACCGGGAGCGGGCCGGCGCGCACCTGACCTCCGACCTGGTGTTCGCCGCCCCCGAGTGGACCCTCGACCACGCCGCCCAGGCCATGGTCCGCGGCGGGTTCCGCCACCTCATCGTCCTCGACGAGGGCGAGGTCATCGGCATGCTGTCCGTGCGTGACATCGTCCGGGTGTGGGTGTCCCAGCCGGCCCCCACCGGCTGAGCGCTCCGGCGTACCCGGCAGTCAGGGGGCCCGGGCGCCGGGGGGTGCCGCGGCTGCCCGCTCGCGCACCAGGTAGGACACCACGGTGTTGATGACCGCGACCAGCGGTACGGCGACCAGCGCGCCGCCGATCCCGGCGAGGATCGCCCCCGAGGCGACGGCGAGGACGACGGCCAGCGGGTGCACACTGACCGCACGGCCGAGGATCAGCGGCTGCAGCAGGTGCCCCTCGATCTGCTGCACCGCGATGATGATGACCAGCACGAGTACGGCGGTGACGAAGCCCTTGGCGACGAGGGCCACCAGCACCGCGACGGCCCCGGTCAGCGTCGCCCCCACCAGGGGCACGAACGCGCCGAGGAACACCAGGGCGGCCAGGGGCACGGCCAGGGGCACCCCGAGCACCGCGATGCCGATCCCGATGAAGACGGCGTCGACGAAGGCGACGACGATGATGCCCCGCACGTACGCGGTCAGGGTGACCCAGGCCCGCTCCCCCGCCCCCGCGACGGGGCTCTCCGCTCCCCTCGGGAACAGGCGCACGACCCACCGCCAGATGCGCTCCCCGTCGTACAGGAAGAAGTACGTGGTGAACAGCGCGACCAGCGTCCCGGACACGACCTCCACCGCCACCGTCGCAGTGGTCACCCCGGCGGAGGCCAGCTTGTCGCGGTTGCGGGCGAGGCTGTCGATGACCTGCTGGCTGAAGCTGCGGATCTGCGCGTCGGACAGGTGCAGCGGGCCCACGGCCAGCCACTCCCGGACCTGCCGAACCCCGTCCTGCACGTTGACGGTGAGCGTGGCGAAGTTGGCCGCGAACTGGTCGCCGATGAAGTAGCCCACGCCGACGATGGCGGCCAGGCCGCCGAGGAAGGCCAGCGCCGCGGCCAGGGCCCGGGGCAGGCCGAGGCCCCGCAGCGCGCGCACCAGCGG
>JBMOMH010000237.1:0-4910 GCA_049323135.1 Actinomycetota bacterium | reverse complement strand
CGTATTCACCGCAGCGTTGCTGATCTGCGATTACTAGCGACTCCGACTTCACGGGGTCGAGTTGCAGACCCCGATCCGAACTGAGACCGGTTTTTTGGGATTAGCTCCACCTTGCGGTATTGCAGCCCTTTGTGCCGGCCATTGTAGCATGTGTGCAGCCCAAGACATAAGGGGCATGATGATTTGACGTCATCCCCACCTTCCTCCGAGTTGACCCCGGCAGTCTCCCATGAGTCCCCGGCGTTACCCGCTGGCAACATGGGACGAGGGTTGCGCTCGTTGCGGGACTTAACCCAACATCTCACGACACGAGCTGACGACAACCATGCACCACCTGTACGGGGCCCTTGCGGACCCGGCATCTCTGCCGGATTACCCCGTATGTCAAGCCTTGGTAAGGTTCTTCGCGTTGCGTCGAATTAAGCCACATGCTCCGCCGCTTGTGCGGGCCCCCGTCAATTCCTTTGAGTTTTAGCCTTGCGGCCGTACTCCCCAGGCGGGGCGCTTAATGCGTTAGCTGCGGCACAGAGGACGTGGAAGGTCCCCCACACCTAGCGCCCAACGTTTACGGCGTGGACTACCAGGGTATCTAATCCTGTTCGCTCCCCACGCTTTCGCTCCTCAGCGTCAGTATCGGCCCAGAGACCCGCCTTCGCCACCGGTGTTCCTCCTGATATCTGCGCATTTCACCGCTACACCAGGAATTCCAGTCTCCCCTGCCGAACTCTAGTCTGCCCGTATCGAATGCAGGCCCGGAGTTGAGCCCCGGGTTTTCACATCCGACGCGACAGACCGCCTACGAGCTCTTTACGCCCAATAATTCCGGACAACGCTTGCACCCTACGTATTACCGCGGCTGCTGGCACGTAGTTAGCCGGTGCTTCTTCTGCAGGTACAGTCACCTTGCGGCTTCGTCCCTGCTGAAAGAGGTTTACAACCCGAAGGCCTTCGTCCCTCACGCGGCGTCGCTGCGTCAGGCTTTCGCCCATTGCGCAATATTCCCCACTGCTGCCTCCCGTAGGAGTCTGGGCCGTGTCTCAGTCCCAGTGTGGCCGGTCGCCCTCTCAGGCCGGCTACCCGTCGTCGCCTTGGTGGGCCGTTACCTCACCAACAAGCTGATAGGCCGCGGGCCCATCCCTAGCCGCCGGAACTTTCCACCACCGAGGATGTCCTCGACGGTCGTATCCGGTATTAGCCCCGGTTTCCCGGGGTTATCCCAGTGCTAGGGGCAGGTTGCCCACGTGTTACTCACCCGTTCGCCGCTGATCCCCTCCCGAAGGAGGTTCACCGCTCGACTTGCATGTGTTAAGCACGCCGCCAGCGTTCGTCCTGAGCCAGGATCAAACTCTCCGTGAATGCCTAGCAGCAGCTCCGCCGAAGCGGAGGTTCGCTGACAAACCTTGAGTGTCCCGGCACGAGACAGACGTCTTGACGTCTGTCAGTACCAAAGGAATCCGTCGTGGGCCACGTGCGGACCGGCTGGCCCGCCGCCAGCCCACGGAACGGGGTTGTGCTTTGGCATTGACTTTCGGCACGCTGTTGAGTTCTCAAGGAGCGGACGCGCACCGGCTGGGGCCTTTCGGCCCGTCCCGGGGCAACCCTCATAACTTACGGCCTCGGGCTCCTGGCGTCAAGCCGGGGGCTCGGTCCGTCGACGCCCAAGCAGACCCACCACGGCGGCACACGGACACGTGACCACCGCGGTGCGGAGTGTGCTGGGGTCGGCCGGCGGGACCGGCCGCCTCTCGGCGTCCGTTGCTCCCTGCGCGGCGTAGGGAACACTACGACGCGGCCCCGGGCAGGGTCAAATCGCCGGCCAGGCCCGCCCCGCCCCCCGCGGCGGCGCCAGGGGTCAGCCGGGCGGCGTCGAGAGCCGGCGCCGATCGGTCCCGTCGATCGCGACGGCAACCCCGGCGACCGAGCGCTTGCCCCGCCGCAGCACCAGCCAGCGGCCGTGCAGCAGGTCCTCTGCGCCAGGCCGAGCGTCCACGTCGCCCACGCGCCGGTTGTTCAGGTAGGCCCCACCCTCGACGATGGTGCGCCGGGCGGCGGCCCGGCTGTCCACCAGCCCGGTGGCCAACAGGAGGTCCGCGACCGGCGGCAGGGCACCGGCCACGTCGGCGTGGGGCACCTCGGCGAGCGCGGCCGCCAGCGTGCGGGGGTCCAGCTCGTGCAGGTCGGCCTGGCCGAACAGGGCCTGGCTGGCCCGCTCCACCCGGGCACACTCGTCGGGTCCGTGCACCAGCCCGGTGAGGTCGCGAGCGAGGGCCCGCTGCGCGCTCCGGGCCGCCGGCTGCTCGAGGGTGGCCCGCTCCAGCTCCTGGATCTCCGCCCGGGAGCGGAAGCTGAAGATGCGCAGCCAGGCCGGCACGTCCCGGTCCTCGGCGGTCAGCCAGAACTGGTAGAACGCGTACGGCGAGGTGAGCTCGGCGTCCAGCCACACCGTCCCCGTGCCGGTCTTCCCGAACTTGGTGCCGTCGGCCTTGGTCACCAGCGGGGTGGTCAGGGCGTGCGCCGGCGCGGACGCCACCCGGCGGATCAGGTCGACGCCGGCGGTGATGTTGCCCCACTGATCGTTCCCGCCGATCTGCAGGGTGCAGCCGTAGCGTCGGTACAGCTGCAGGAAGTCGAAGGCCTGCAGCAGCATGTAGCTGAACTCGGTGAAGCTGATCCCCGCCTCCAGGCGGGCGCTCACCGACTCCTTCTGCAGCATCCGGTTGACGCTGAAGTGCTTGCCCACGTCGCGCAGCAGGTCGATCGCGGACAGCGGCCCGGTCCAGTCCAGGTTGTTCACCACCCGGGCCGCGGCGTCCCCCGCGAAGGACAGGAACGGCTCGATCTGGGCGCGGATCCGGGCCACCCACTCCTCGACGACGTCCACCGTGTTCAGGGCCCGCTCGGTGGTCCGGCCGCTGGGGTCACCGATCAGGCCGGTCGCCCCGCCGACGAGCGCAATCGGCCGGTGCCCGGCCTCCTGCAGCCGACGCAGCGTGAGCAGCTGCACCAGGTTCCCGATGTGCAGGCTCGGCGCGGTGGGGTCGAAACCGCAGTAGTAGGTGACCGGGCCCGCGGCCAGCGCCGCCCGCAGCGCGTCGGCGTCGGTGGACTGGGCGACCAGGCCGCGCCAGTGCAGGTCGTCGAGGATGTCCGTCACGTCGCCCAGTCTCCCCCAGGCCCGCGTCCCCCGGCGGCGACCGGGCGGGGTGCTGTGCCGGGCCGCGGCCGGCGCGGGGTGTGCGGGCGGTACGCCGACACCGTGGGCTCGCCGTCCAGCCAGAACCGCCAGGGGAAGGCCGCCCCGGCGCCGGACACCCCGACCCGGGGGCCGGTGCGGACGACGCCGGGGGCTACCGGGGCCGAGCCGGCCCGGTGAACCCCGACCGGCCCTGCCGGGTCGCACGCGTCGAGGCCGTCCAGCCCGCCGCGCAGGCCGAGCGCCCTGGCCAGGCGGGCCGGCCCACGGGCCAGGTCCCTGCTCCCCCGGGCGGCCGGCCGGCGGCCACGGGCGACCGGCTCACCGGCCACCACCTCCCCGGCCCGGAGCAGCACCGCCGCCGGCTGTCCTGGGGGCTGGCACACCAGGTTGGCGCACCAGTGCATGCCGTAGGTGAAGTAGACGTACAGGTGCCCGGGCTCCCCGAACATCACCCCGTTGCGCCGCCCGGGCCCCCGGAAGGCGTGCGACCCCGGGTCGCCCGCGCCGGCGTACGCCTCCACCTCGGTCAGCCGCACCGCGACCGTGCCGTCCGGGGCGGCGTGCTCCACGACGCAGCCCAGCAGGTCGGGGGCGACCTCGAGGACCGGGCGGTCGAAGAACGACCGGTCCAGCCTCATCCCCCGGCCGCCCAGGCCCGCCACCGGGCCAGCTCGCCGCGCAGGGCGGCGAGCTGCTCGCGGACCCGGGCCGGGGCGGTGCCCCCATACGCCGAGCGGGCGGCCAGCGCGCCGTCGACGGTGAGCACCTCGCGCACCTCCACGGTCAGCTGCGGGGAGATGGTGGCCAGGTCCGTGTCGCTGAGGCCGGCCAGGTCCACCCCCAGCTCCTCGCACCGCCGCACGCACGCCCCGGCGATCTCGTGCGCGTCCCGGAACGGCACCCCGCGCCGGACCAGCCACTCGGCGACGTCGGTGGCCAGGGCGAAGCCGTCGGGGGCGGCGGCGGCCAACCGCGCGGCGTCGAACCGAGCGGTGGCCACCAGCCCGGCCAGGGCCGGCAGAACCAGCAGCAGGGTGTCCACCGCGTCGAACACCGGCTCCTTGTCCTCCTGCAGGTCCCGGTTGTACCCGAACGGCAGCCCTTTGAGGGTCGCCAGGAGCCCGGTCAGGTGCCCGATGAGCCGGCCCGCCTTGCCGCGGGCGAGCTCGGCGACGTCCGGGTTCTTCTTCTGCGGCATGATCGACGAACCGGTGGCGTAGGCGTCGTCGAGGGTGAGCCAGCCGAACTCCCGGGAGGCCCACAGGCAGACCTCCTCGCCGAGCCGGGACAGGTGCACGCCGAGGAGCGCGGCCACGAAGAGCAGCTCGGCCACGAAGTCCCGGTCGGCGACCGCGTCGAGGGAGTTGTCCGTCGGCGCGGCGAAGCCGAGGTCGGCGGCGGTGGCCGCGGGGTCCAGCGGCAGCGACGACCCGGCCAACGCCCCCGCCCCCAACGGGGAGCGGTCGGCGCGGCGGTCCCAGTCGGCCAGCCGGTCCAGGTCCCGCAGGAGGGCGTGCACGTGCTTGGCCAGCTCGTGGCCGAAGACCACCGGCTGCGCGTGCTGCAGGTGGGTGAAGCCCGGGGCCGGGGTCGCGGCGTGCCGCTCGGCCTGCTCGAGCAGGGCGGCGGCCAGCTCGACGGTGGCCGCGGCCACCTGGCGGGCCGCGGCGCGCAGGTACAGCCGCAGGTCGGTGGCTACCTGGTCGTTGCGGCT
>JBMOMH010000236.1:0-5024 GCA_049323135.1 Actinomycetota bacterium | reverse complement strand
CGACGCGGGCCGCCTCGAGCACCTCCCGCGGGACCTCACCGAAGAACGACCGCATCATCCAGACGGCGATGGGCAGGTTCATCGCTGTGTAGATGACGGCCAGGAAGGTGACGTTGTCGAGCATGCCGATGTCCCGGGCGATGATGTACAGCGGGACGATCGCCGCGACGACAGGCAGCATCTTCGTGGAGATGAAGAAGAAGAGGACGTCCCGCCACTTCTCGACCGGCCGGATGGACAGCGCGTAGGCGGCCGGGGTAGCGAGCAGCAGCACCAGGGCCGTCGACAGCACAGACGCGGTCAGGGAGTTGATGACGTAGGGCAGGAAGTCCCGGGCGAAGATGGCCCGGTACTGGTCCAGGGTCGGGGCGAAGAAGAACGTCGGTGGCCGGGTCGACGCCTGCGCCTCCTGCTTGAAGCCGGTCAGGAACATCCACAGCACCGGGAAGAAGAACAGGATCCCCAGGGCCCACGACCCGACGGCGAGCAGGACGTCGCCCGGCCGGCGCCGGTTTCCCACGCTGGCGACGGTCATCTCAGCGCGCCTCCTCGATCCGGAACAGGTTGGAGATGACCCGCAGGGCAAAGGTGGCGACCAGGATGGTGGCCACGACCACGACCACGCCGAGCGCGGCCGCCTGCCCGATGTCGAAGGCCCGGAACGCCTGGAGGTAGAGGAAGTACGGCAGGTTCGTCGTCGCCTGCCCCGGCCCCCCCTGCGTGATCATGAAAATGGCGTCGAAGGTCTGGACGACGTAGATGGACCCGAGGAGCACGCCGAGCTCCAGGTACTGGCGCAGGTGCGGCAGGGTCAGGTAGCGGAAGATGGCCAGCGGGCCGGCACCGTCGACCCGGGCCGCCTCCACCACCTCCGGGGACTGGCTCTGCAGCCCGGCAAGGATGATGAGCATCATGAACGGGGTCCACTGCCAGGTGAGCACCGTGACGATCGTCAGCACCGGGTAGCGGCTGGCCCAGTCCACGTCGCCGAGACCGAGCGGGGACAGGAAGAAGTTCACCAGCCCGTAGACCGCGTTGAACATGGACGTCTTCCACAGCAATGCCGCCGCCGTGGGCATCACCAGGAACGGCGTGATGAGCATGGTGCGGACCACGCCGCGCCCGAAGAAGCGACGGTCCAGCAGCACCGCCAGCAGCAGCCCGAGCAGCATCGAGAGCACGACGGCGCTGGCAGTGAGCTGGACGGTGTTCAGCGCCGCCTTGCGGAACCCGGTGTTGGTGAACACCGCCGTGTAGTTCGCCAGCCCGACGAACCGCTTCGAGCCCGGCCGCAGCAGGTTCCACGACTGCAAGCTGTAGTAGAGCGTCAGGAGGAAGGGCAGCTGGGTCACTACCACGGTGAACACCAGCGCGGGGAGGAGCGGGCCCCGGCGGCGCCAGCGCTCGGCCGCCCGGACCCGGGCCAGCGCCCGGGGCGGCGGTCCGATGCGCCCGCCGCCTCGCACACCCACGGTGGACATGCTCACCGGGACCTCCTCTCCCCTGCTGCCCAGTGTCCCGGGCCCCGGGTGCCGCGGCGAGAGCCCGCCGCGGCACCCGGTGGCACTCACTTCTTGTAGCCGCCGCTCTTAGCGGTCTGTTCGGCCAGCTGCTGGGCCTTGGCCATCGCCTCGTCCACGCTCTGCCGGCCGGCGATCGCCGCGGAGATCTCCTGGGACACCTTGGTGCCCAGGTCCTGGAACTCGGGGATGCCCACGTACTGCACCCCGATCCAGGGCTGCGGGTAGAGCCCCGGCTGCTTCACGTTGACCGCCTCGATGGAGGTCAACGTCTGCTGGGCAAAGGCCTGGGCCGCCTGCTGGTACTCCGGCAGCTGGTAGGTGGACATCCGGCTGCCCGGCGGGACGCGCGCCCAGCCGAGCTGCTGCCCGACCAGCTTGATGTACTCCTTGCTGGTCGCCCACGACATGTAGGTCCAGGCCGCGTCCTTCTTCTTCGACGTCTCCGGCATGGCCAGGGACCAGGCCCACAGCCATCCGGAGTTCTTCGTCTGGACCACCGGCGCCTTCACGTAGCCGACCTTGCCGGCGACCTTGCTCACCTTCGGGTCCTCCAGCGACCCGGCCGCCGAGGTGGCGTCGTACCACATGGCCGCGTTGCCCTGGCCGAAGGCGGTCAGGCACTCGGAGAAGCCAGCGTTGGGCGCGCCGGGTTCGCCGGCGGAGCGGACCAGGTCGACGTAGAACTTGACCGCCTGAACCGTGGCCGGGTCGGTGAGCTTCGCGTTCCACTGCTCGTCGTACCAGCGGCCGCCGAAGGTGAGGATGACGGTGTCCAGCGGTGCCAGCACCTCACCCCAGCCGGGCAGACCGCGCAGGCAGATGCCGGCCATGTTCTTCGCCGGGTCGTTGAGCTTCTTGGCGAAGTCGGCCACCTGCTGCCAGGTGGGCTGGTCGGGCATGGTCAGCCCGGCCTGCGCGAAGAGGTCCTTGCGGTACATGAGGAAGGACGACTCACCGTAGAACGGCACGGCGTACAGGCCGCCCTGGTAGGACAGGGCGTCCTTCACCGGGGCGATGAGGTCGCCCACGTCGTAGCTGCCCTGGCCCGCGTACGTGTCGAGCTTGGTGAGCCAGCCGTTCTTGGCCCAGATCGGCGCCTCGTAGGTGCCGATCGTGACGACGTCGTACTGCCCGCCCTTGGTGGCGACGTCCTGCGTGACCCGGTCCCGCAGCTCGTTCTCCGGCAGGATGACGTACTTGATCTTGATGTTGGGGTACTTCTTCTCGAACTCGCCGGTGAGCTTCTCGATGTCCTGCATCTGCGGGTTGGCCACCGTGGCCACCGTCACCGTGGTCGTTCCCCCGGCGGCGCCGCCACCGCCGCCGCCACCTCCGGCACCGCCGCAGGCGGCAAGCAAGCCCAACGCCAGGAGGGCGGCCACCGCGGCCACCCCCCGGCGGGGCGCCCTGGTCAACACGTGCATGGGTTGCCTCCTCGTCACGATGAGCCCGGCACAGCCGCCGGGTCCAGCTCTGCACCGGGAGGCCTGCGCTCCCGGTCGGGTTGTCAGGGGACGGCGGGCCGCGCCCGGTGCCGCAGGGGCCGGCTCCCGTCGTCCCGGTCGCCGAACCGGCCGGTCAGGTCGGTCAGGCGTACGGCGGCCCGATCGGCCGCGGTTACGGGGGTGACGGAGCTGCCCTGGGAGCGGACGGCGGTCGAGGCCCACGCCACCGCCTCGCGCAGCGCCTCCCCGTCGCTAGCTCCGGCGCCGCCGCTGCCCACGGTGCTCAGGAAGCCGGCCAGCAGGGCGTCCCCCGCGCCGACCGTGCTGCGGGGGTGCCCCACCGGGGCCTCGGCGTGGGCGACAGCGGT
Source organism: Actinomycetota bacterium (assembly GCA_049323135.1). Taxonomy (GTDB): domain Bacteria; phylum Actinomycetota; class Actinomycetes; order JBMOMH01; family JBMOMH01; genus JBMOMH01. Next base: position 1,688 of record JBMOMH010000236.1, on the reverse strand, counting down.
CGGGGTGACCAGCAGGGCGCCGTCCGGGCCGAGGCTGGCCAGGACCGCCCGCGCGCCCGCGGCGCACAGCTCCCGCGCCGCGGCCACCACGTCGGCCAGGGTGTGCAGCGCCCGGCCGGTCGCGGCGGCCAGCTCCTCGGCGTTGGGCTTGACCAGGTCCGGTCCGCCGGCCACCCCCGCCCGCAGGGCCGGCCCGCTGGTGTCCAGCGCGAACCGGGACCCGGCCGCGGTGACCTGGGCGGACAGCCGGGCGTAGAAGTCGTCGGGGACACCCTGGGGCAGGCTCCCCGCGCCCACCACCCACGCCGCCTCACGCGCCACCTCGGCTACCGCCGCCAGCAGCGCGGTGGCCTCGGCCGCGGACAGCCGGGGCCCCAGCTCGTTCACCTTGGTGACCAGCCCACCGGGCTCGGTGAGGGACACGTTGACCCGGACCGGCTCGGCGATCGGGACCGACCGGAAGGCGACCCCCTCGGCCCGCAGCAGGTCGGCCAGCTCCAGCCCTTCGGACCCGCCCACCGGGAGGACGGCCAGGGAGGCCACCCCGTTGGCGGCGAGTGCCCGGGTCACGTTGACCCCCTTGCCGCTGGGCTCCACGTGCCGGCCCGTGGCCCGATGCACCGTGCCCCGCCGCAGCTCGGCCAGCTCCAGCGTCAGGTCGATGCTGGGGTTCGGGGTCACCGTCACGATCACGCGCGCACCACCCGTGGCCCGGCCGCCTCGAGCTCCTCGGCGAGGTCCGGGTCGACGCCGCTGTCGGTCACCACGACGTCGAGGTCGGACAGCGCGGCGAACCGGACGAAGCTGTCCTGGCCCACCTTGGAGTGGTCGGCGAGCAGGACCCGGCGCCGGGCCGCGGCCACCATGGCCGCCTTCACCGCCGCCTCGGCCGGCACCGGGGTGGTCAGCCCCTTGGCCGCGGACACCCCGTTGGTGCCGAGGAAGCCGACGTCCACGGTGAGGTCGGCCAGGGTACGTCGGGCCCACTCGTCCACCAGGGCGAAGGTGCGCTCCCGGACCCGGCCGCCCAGGCACAGGACGGTGAGGTTGCGCATAGGGGCCAGCGCCATGGCGATGGGCAGCCCGTTGGTGACGACGGTGAGCTCCCGGTCGGCCGGCAGCAGCCCGGCGAACACCTCGGTGGTCGAGCCGCTGTCGAGCAGGACCACGCCCTCCTCGGGCAGCTCCTCCAGCGCCGCCTTGGCGATCCGGTGCTTCTCCGCCATGAACTGCTCGTGGCGGGCGGCCAGCCGGGGCTCGAAGTCCAGCCGCTCTACCGGGATGGCCCCACCGTGCACCCGGCGGAGCAGGCCGCGCCGCTCCAGGACGGTCAGGTCCCGGCGCACGGTCTCCGGGGTGACCCCCAGGCGCTCGGCCAGCCCGGTCACGTCGACTCGGCCGTCCTGCCGGACCAAGGTGACGATTTCGACCTGACGCTCTTCCGCATACACCCGTTTGCCGTCCGTTTCGTTTTGGGTGTCGCTGTTTCTACCCGGAGCCGGGGTCGGCGTCAAGGGTCCCGAGCGGCCAGGTGCGCACGGTCTCGTAGCGGGGTGGCCGCCCGGCACCGGGCGGCGGGTGGGAGCGGACCAGGTGCAGCCGGTCGGCGGTCCACGGCGGGCCGGCGTACCCGGCGAGGGCCGCGAGCAGGTCCTCGACCGGCAGCGGCCGCGCCGCCCGGGCCAGCG
>JBMOMH010000235.1:1370-5135 GCA_049323135.1 Actinomycetota bacterium | reverse complement strand
CTGGGCAGCGGGCTTGGGGGTCGCGGCCGGCTGGGGAGCGGGCTTGGCGGCGGGGGCGGCGGTGGGCTGAGGGGCGGGCGGGGGTGGCGCAGGCCGTGGTACGCCGAGCACCGCCCCGTCCGAAGGGCGCAGGAACACCGGGTCCGGGTTGGGCACCATGCCGAGGGCTCGGGCCCGCTGGGCCAGCCGGTCGGGTGCCTCCTCGACCGCCAGCTGCTGCTCCAGCGTCTGCGCGCGGTCGCTCAGCGAGGCCAGCCGGGTGGTCAGGTCGTGGACGGTGAACGCGTCCTGCGCGAGCGCGGTGTTGAGCAGGAGCAGCGAGACCAGCCCGCCGGCCAGCAGGCCGAGCACGAGCAGCACGAACGGGGCCCGGGCCGGCCGGGCGGCCGGTCGCGGGACGACGGCCAGCCGGGGACCGGCACCGCCCGTCGGGCGGGGGGCCAGGTCCCCCACCGGGAGGCTGCTGCTCACGCCGCCTCCCGAACCCGCTCGGCGGCCCGCAGCCGCACCGACGCCGCCCGCGGGTTGGCGTCCACCTCTGCAGGGGTTGCCCGCTCCGCGCCGCGGGTGAGCAGCCGCAGCGCCGGCTCGTGGCCGGCCGGCACCACCGGCAGGCCGGGGGGCAGCGAGCTGGCGGCCGCCGCCTGCAGGGTCTGCTTGACCAGCCGGTCCTCCAGGCTGTGGTAGGCCAGGACGACGATCCGCCCCCCGACGGCCAGCGCAGCCAGCGCCGCGGGCAGGGCTCGGCGCAGCGCGCCCAGCTCGTCGTTGACCTCGATCCGCAGCGCTTGGAAGGTGCGCTTGGCTGGATGCCCGCCGGTCCGCCGAGCGGCCGCCGGCACGGCGGCCCGGACCAGTTCGGCCAGCCGGGCCGACGAGGTGAGGGGTGCCTGCGCGCGCGCCCGGACGACGGCGGCGGCGATCCGCCGGGCGTAGCGCTCCTCGCCGTATTCCCACAGCACCCGGGCCAGGTCCTGGGCGGGGTAGGTGTTGAGGACCTCGGCCGCCGTCATCCCCTGCTCCGGGTCCATCCGCATGTCCAGGGGCGCGTCACGGGCGTAGGCAAAGCCCCGGGCGGCGTCGTCCAGCTGCAGCGACGACACGCCCAGGTCGAACAGGACCCCCTGCACCCGGGACAGCCCGTGGCGGGCCAGCACCTGCGGCAGATCGTCGTACACCGCGTGCACCAGCGTGGTCCGGGCCTGGTGGGCGGCCAGCCGCCGGCCGGCCTCCTCGAGGGCCTGCCTGTCCCGGTCCAACCCGACCAGCCGGGCCTTCGGGCACGCGTCCAGCAGGGCCCGGCTGTGCCCGCCGAGGCCCAGGGTGGCGTCGACGAGCACGGCACCGGGGGTCTCCAGCGCCGGCGCGAGCAGGGCTACCACCCGGTCGAGCAGGACCGGGACGTGTCGCGGCGCGGCCGGGGAGGGGCTCATCGGGTCCCCCTTCACCGGGCCCCCAGCCAGGTGGCGACCAGGTGCGCGAGCGCCGTCGCGGTCACCGCCACCGTGCCGGTCGCTGCGACCGAGGCCAGGAACAGCAGTCCGGAGCGGCCCAGCTCGGCCACCAGGCTCGACCGCCCCACCTCCCACGGTGCGGCCAGCGCCTCCCCGTCCCGCGGCCGGACGGCCGCGGCGGCACCGCGCCTCGTGCGGACCCTGCCTGCCATCTCCGCTGCCCCCTCGTGCTCGCCACCTGACCTGTCCTGCTCCCGGTGCCCGCGGCCGCCGTCCGGCCAGGTCCCCGCCCGCTCGGCTGGGGGAAGTCGCGGCCTGGCACCGGGGAAGGTGCGCCAGGATGCGCCGGAGCGGGTGGAGACCTCGCCGTACGGCGGGCCGCCGGCTCAGCCGGTGGACATGGGGGAACCTCCCGGCGCCGAGGAGAAGGCGGCGAAGGCGGGCTCCTCGGTCTCCAGGTAGCGCTGCCAGGCGGCGCTGTCCCAGAGCTCGAGGTGGGGGCCTACCCCGATGAGCGTGCAGTCTCGGTCGAGCCCGGCGTAGGCCCGCAGCGCCGGGTGCACGGTGATCCGGCCCTGGCGGTCGGGCCGCTGGTCGTCCGCTCCGGACATCAGCAACCGGCGGTAGCGGCGCATCTCCACGTTCGTCTCCGGGCCGTGGATCTCGTTGGCGATCTCGTCGAACTTGGCCTTGGGCCACAACGCCAGGCAGTGCTCCTGACCCTTGACCACCGTCACCCCTCCGGCCAGCGCATCCCGGAACTTCGCCGGCAGGATCAGCCGGCCCTTGTCGTCGAGGCGGGGGGTGAAGGTCCCCACGAACACGGCCCCACCACCCTTCCGGCCGCCCCGGGGTTCCCGAGCCCGCCACGGACCTCCACCGTGGCCCCCTGACGCGCCACCTTACTCCACTTTCCTCCACCGTCAACCACTCCGCTCCCCCTGTCCCTCCACCTCCCTCCCCCGGGCTCCCGGATCGCCCGTCGTTCCCGTGCCTTCTCGGGTAGCTGCTCGGGGCGTGCCGAGCCGCCCACGGGGAACTCCCCAGGTGCCCACGCCGTACGAAGGGGTACCGGCACGGGAAGTCCCGTCCTGGCCAGAGCGGCCGCGGGGTGGGTGAGAATGGGCAGACGCCGGGGGGCGCCGGGTGGCCGGTCCACCGGGACGAGGCGACGGGTCGAGGAGGCGCGCGTGGCGGTGGTGGGAACGGCGGCCGCGGCGGCCGGCGGCTGGGACCCGGCAGGCCTCGACCGCGACCCAAGCGAGCCGGCGGAGGGGGACCTGGCGGCCCTGGCGGAGACGGCGACCCGGATCCGGGGGGCTGTGGAGAGCGTCATCGAGGGCAAGCCCGAGGTGGTCCGGCTGGCCCTCGCCGTGCTGCTCGCGGAGGGCCACCTACTGATCGAGGACGTGCCCGGCGTGGGCAAGACGATGCTGGCCAAGGCCCTGGCCCGGTCCATCGGCTGCACGGTCCGGCGCATCCAGTTCACCCCGGACCTGCTGCCCAGCGACATCACCGGGGTGAGCGTCTACAACCAGGAGCGGCGCGAGTTCGAGTTCAAGCCCGGGGCGGTGTTCGCCAACATCGTCCTCGGCGACGAGATCAACCGGGCCTCGCCCAAGACGCAGTCCGCGCTGCTGGAGAGCATGGAGGAGCGCCAGGTCACCGTCGACGGCGAGACCCGTCCGCTGCACCGGCCGTTCATGGTCATCGCCACCCAGAACCCGGTGGAGATGGAGGGGACCTACCCCCTTCCCGAGGCGCAACGGGACCGGTTCATGGCCCGGGTGTCGATGGGCTACCCCAGCGGGGAGGCCGAGCTGGCCATGATCGACAGTCACGGCTCCGCCTCGCCGCTGGACGAGGTGGTCCCCGTCTCCGACGCCGCCGAGGTCGCCCGGCTGATCCGCACCGTGGGGTCGGTCCACGTCTCCGAGCCGGTGAAGCGGTACGCCGCCGACCTGGTCCGGGCCACCCGGACCTCCCCCGACCTGCGCCTGGGCGGCTCCCCGCGGGCCACCCTGCAGCTGGTGCGCGCGGCCCGGGCGGCGGCCGCGCTCGACGACCGGGACTTCGTGCTCCCCGACGACGTGCAGGCGCTCGCCGTACCCGTCCTGGCCCACCGGCTCCTCCCGACAGCCGACGCCCAGATCAGCGGCCGGACCACCGAGCAGGTGCTCGCCGAGCTGCTGGCCGCGGTGCCCGTTCCCGGTCCGGGGCTGGCCGCAGGGCCCGGGCCGGTGGCCGCGGCCCACCGCTCGTCCCGCGCGGAGGGACCCGGCTGATGCGTCCGGCGCTGGCCGGGCTGACC
>JBMOMH010000235.1:0-1360 GCA_049323135.1 Actinomycetota bacterium | reverse complement strand
TCGTGGCCCTCGGGCTGGGCCAGCGGGACCTGCTCCGGGTCGGGGTGCTGCTGCTGGCCCTGCCGCTGGTGAGCGCCGCGGTGGTCGCCCGGACCCGGTTCCGCCTGGCGAGCAGCCGGCGGGTCGCCCCGAGCCGGGTGCCGGTGGGGACCGAGGCGACGGTGACCGTGGACGTGGAGAACGTGTCCCGGCTGCCCACCGGGCTGCTGCTGGTAGAGGACGTCGTCCCGTACGTGCTGGGCACCCGACCCCGCTTCGTCGTGGACCGGGTCGAGCCGCACGGTCGCCGGTCGGTGACCTACCGGGTGCGCTCCGACGTTCGCGGCCGCTACCCCCTCGGCCCGCTGGCCTTGCGCCTGACCGACCCGTTCGGCATGGTCGAGCTGCGGCGGTCCTTCGCCACCAGGGACACCCTCGTGGTCACCCCCCAGGTGCACCGCCTGCCAGCCGTGCCCCTCGGCGGCGAATGGGCCGGCGGCGGAGACTCCCTGGCCCGGTCCGTGGCGGCCGCCGGCGACGACGACGTGGCGACCCGGGAGTACCGGTTAGGCGACCCGCTGCACCGGGTGCACTGGCGGTCCACCGCCCGGCTCGGGGAGCTGATGGTGCGGCGAGAGGAGCAGCCGTGGCAGAGCCGGTGCACCCTGCTGCTCGACGCCCGTGCCAGCGCGCACCGGGGGGAGGGCCTGCAGTCCTCGTTCGAGTGGGCGGTGTCCGCCGCGGCATCCATCGGCATCCACCTGGCCCACCGGGGCGTCGCCCTGCGACTGATCACCGACAGCGGAGCGGGGGTCACCAGCGCGGCGCACGACCCGGCCCTGGGGGTGGGGGACTTCGAAGGCGCCCTGCTCGACGCGCTGGCCGTGGTGACCCCCTCGGCCAACCGCACCCTGCGCGGCGCCTCCGACGGCCTGCGCCGCGGCGGCGGCGACGGACTGCTGGTGGCCGTGCTCGGCCTGCTCGACGCGGAGGAGACCACCGCCCTGGCCCGGCTGCGACACGGCGGCACCTCGGCGGTGGCCGTGTTGCTCGACGCCACCAGCTGGATCGCGCTCCCCGCGCGGACCCGGGCGGCGGCCGCGGAGACGTACGCCGGTCAGGCCGCCGTGCTGGGCAGCGCGGGCTGGCGGGTGCTGTCGGTCCGGGCCGACGACCAGCTCCCCGCGGTGTGGCCTCGGGCGGCCCACCACCTGTCGGGCGGGGCCCGCGCGACTGCCCCCGGCCCGGGGCGGGCGGGATGACGACCCCCGCCCGGTCCACGCTGCTGGCCGCCGCGGCCACCGGGTTGGCCGTGCTGACCCTCGGTGGGCTGTTCACCGGCGGCGGCTGTCTGTGGCCGGTGCTCGGCGCGGTCGCCGTC
>JBMOMH010000234.1:0-5160 GCA_049323135.1 Actinomycetota bacterium | reverse complement strand
CGGCGCCGTGACGCCGGGGGTGGACCCGGCCGTCGTGCTCGGCGTGGGGCTCGGCGTGCTCGCCGAGGCGACGCCGATGCCGAGGGCGGCCAGGCCGGCGAGGGTTCCCGCGCCGACCGTACCGATGATGAGCTTCTTGGCGTCCATGGTCCTGGTGTCCTCCTCCGCCGGCCTGGGGCCGGCCCGGGGTCGGGAGCGGGTCCCGACGCGGCCATCGCCGCGCACCACCGATGCTGGCGCCCCGATCTGAGCGGGGGTTCAGGCCGACCTGAAGGTTTCCTGAGGCTTTCCGGGGGGCGGCCCGGGCCTCGTTCCGGCCAGGTCCGGGACGGCTCCCGCCGGCGGGCGTGGCGCCGCACTCAGGTCGATGCGGATGACGGTGCCCCCGTCGGGCGGCCCGTCCGCACCGATGCGCCCGCCGTGCGCCTCGATGACCTGGCGGGCGATGGCCAGGCCCAGGCCCGAGCCGGGGGTGTCCCGGGCGCTGCGGCTGCGGTAGAAGCGTTCGAAGACCGCCCCCCGCTCGGCGGGCGGGATGCCCGGACCGTGGTCGCGCACGGTGAGAACCCCGCCGGCCAGGTCCACGGTCACCTCGCCGCCCGGCGGCCCGAACTTGGCCGCGTTGCCGAGCACGTTGACCAGCGCCCGTTCCAGCCGGTCGGCATCCCCCAGCACGGTCCACGGCGCGACCCGGTCCACGAACCGGGTGGCCGGCCAGTCCCGCCGTACCCGGGCCAGCGCGGTGCCCAGCACCTCGTGCACCGCCACCGGCCCGGTCGCCGGGGCCGGCGCGTCGCCCCGGGCGAGCTCGATGACCGCGTTCATCAGGTCCCCCAGCTCGCCGGCCTGCTCGCGCACGTCGCGCAGGATGGCCGCCCGCTCCTCGGCGGGCAGGGTCTCCACCGCCGCGGCGAGCACCTCGACGTTCGTGCGCAGGCTGGTCAGCGGGGTGCGCAGCTCGTGCGAGGCGTCGGCGACCAGGCGCCGCTGCGCGGTCGCCGCCTCGTCCAGCGCCTGCAGCATGGCGTTGAACGCCCCGGCCAGCCGGCCCAGCTCGTCCCGGCCGGGCGCGTCGATGCGTTCGCCCAGGTCGTGGGTGCGGGTGACCCGCTCCGCGGCCACGGTGAGCCGGCGTACCGGCCGGACCGCGGTGGTGGCGATAAGCCAGCCCAGGCCGGCGGCCAGCAGCACCCCGGCGCCGGCAGCACCCGCGGTGGCCCAACGCAGCCGGTCGAGGGTCCGGGCGAGCACGTCGACGGGGGTGGCAACCTGCACCGCGACGCCCGGGCTGTACGGCGCGCTGACCACCCGCAGCGGGATGCCGGCGACGGTGCGGTCCTGGAACACCGGGGGGCCGCCCCGCGCGGCGACGGCCCGCGCGTCGTCGGTGACCGGCAGGGTCAAGGTGGCCCCCGCTGGCGCGCTGATCCGTCCGTCGGCGGAGACCAGCTGGACGTAGCCGCCGGCGGTGCCCAGGCGGGAGGGCACCGAGATGCTCGGCAAGCCGTCCTTGGCGACCTCGTCGTCGGCCTCCGACCGCTCCTCCCGCTGCAGCTCGGCGACCGTGCTGAGCAGCGTGCCGTCGACCTGCGCGTGCAGCTCGGTACGGACGAAGGCGTACGCCAGTGCCGCCAGCACACCGACGACCAGCGCGACGGTGACGCTGGTCAGCAGGGCCACCCGGGTGCGGAAGCTCACGGCGACCGCAGCACGTAGCCGACGCCGCGGACCGTGTGCAGCAGCCGGGGCTCACCCACGGCCTCGGTCTTGCGCCGCAGGTAGCTCATGAAGACCTCCAGGGAGTTCGACGCGGTGCCCAGGTCGTAGCCCCAGACCCGGTCGAGGATCAGCTCGCGGGGGAGGACCCGCCGGGGGTTCTCCAGGAACAGCTCCAGCAGGGCGAACTCGGTGCGGGTCAGCTCGATGCGCCGCCCCTTGCGGTGCACCTCCCGGGTCGCCGGGTCCAGGCTGAGGTCGCCGAAGGACAGGACCTCGGCCTCGTCCGGCCGGCGCCCGTCGCCCGCCGTACGCCGCAGCAGCGCGCGCAGCCGGGCCAGCAGCTCCGCCAGGGCGAACGGCTTGACCAGGTAGTCGTCGGCGCCGGCGTCCAGGCCGGCCACCCGGTCCCCCACCGCGTCCCGGGCGGTGAGCACGAGGACCGGTACGGCGTCACCGCGGGCCCGCAGCGCCCGGCACACGTCCAGCCCGTCCACGGTGGGCATGCCCAGGTCCAGCACGACGGCGTCGGCCGGCTCGTCCTGCAGGGTCTCCAGGGCCTCGCCGCCGTCCGCGGCGACCGCCACCTCGTAGCCGGCCAGCCGTAGGGCCCGCGCCACGGCGACCCGGACCCCCGTGTCGTCGTCGACCACGAGCACGCGCGGGGACCGATCGGGCGGGGGCAGCACGCCTCCATGATGGGCCCCCCGGTGGGTGTGGAGGCATCGTGGCGCTGGCGGGACGACTCAGGGTCTTCCCTTGGTCGGGCTTTTGCCGGTACGTTGCCTGATCCCCCGGGACACCCCTGGGGGACGGGACCCACGGGGAGGAAGGCATGGGCGTCCTACGACGGGGCCGCCGGGCGGGCATCGCCGCCCTGGCCGCCACGGTGCTGGTCGGACCGCTCGCCCTGGCCACGCCGGCGCTGGCGGACGGCGAGGAGCGCGGGGAGCAGCTCTCCCGCAAGCTGCAGAAGGCGGTGACCCTCGAGGGGGTGCAGCGCCACCTGGAGGCGTTCGCGGACATCGCCGCGGCCAACGGCGGGACCCGGGTGGCCGGCGCGGCCGGCTACGAGGACTCCCGGGGCTACGTGAAGCGACTCCTTGAGCGGGCCGGCTACAACGTGGCCGACCAGGAGTTCAGCTTCCCCTACTTCCAGCAGACCGGGCCGACCGAGGTGGCGCAGGTCTCACCGACGCCGACCACGTACGTCGACGGCACGGACTTCGTCATCATGACCTACTCGGGCTCCGGGGACGTGACGGGCACGGTCCAAGCGGTCGACGTCGTGCTGCCCCCGTCGCCCACGCCGAACACGTCCACCTCCGGCTGCGAGGCCGCCGACTTCGCCGGCTTCACCCCGGGCAACATCGCCCTGCTGCAGCGTGGGGCGTGCACGTTCGCGCAGAAGGCGGTGAACGCGCAGAACGCCGGGGCCAGCGCGGTTCTCATCTTCAACGAAGGTCAGCCGGGCCGGACCGCGGCCTTCGCCGGGACCCTCGGCGGTCCCGTCGTCACCATTCCCGTCGTGGGCACCTCGTTCGCCCTCGGCAGCGACCTGGCTGACCCGCCGGGCACGGTGGCGCGGGTGAAGACCCAGACGGTGTCCGAGCAGCGCCTCACCCGCAACCTCATCGCGGAGAGCCAGCGGGGGCGCACCGACAACGTGGTGATGATGGGCACCCACCTGGACTCGGTGCCCGAAGGGCCGGGCATCAACGACAACGGCTCCGGGTCCGCCGCGTTGCTCGAGGTCGCTCTGCAGATGGCCAAGGTCAAGCCGTGGAACAAGCTGCGGTTCGCCTGGTGGTCGGCCGAGGAGTTCGGCCTGCTGGGCTCGGAGGCGTACGTGGCGGCCCTCACTCCCGCCCAGCTCGACGACATCGCCATGTACCTGAACTTCGACATGATCGGCTCGCCGAACTTCGCCCGGTTCGTCTACGACGGTGACGACTCCGACCGGGTGGGTGCCGGCCCGGGCCCGGCCGGCTCCGCGGCGATCGAGCGGCTGTTCGTCGACTACTTCGCCGGCCGGGGACTGCCGACCGAGGGCACCGACTTCGACGGTCGCTCGGACTACGGTCCGTTCATCGCCGCCGGCGTCCCCGCAGGCGGACTGTTCACCGGCGCGGAAGGCATCAAGACCCCGGCGCAGGCGGCCCGGTACGGCGGGACGGCCGGTCAGGCCTTCGACCCGTGCTACCACCAGACCTGCGACGGCGTGGCGAACATCAGCGGCACCGCCCTGGACCAGAACGCCGACGCGATGGCGCACGCGGTGGCGACGTACGCGTTCGACACCTCGTCGGTCAACGGGATCGGGCCGAGGCCGCCGCACGGCAAGGGCAAGGTGCACGGGGACGGGCACGGCCAGCAGATGGGTCGGGGCGACGAGGAGTCCTAACGGCGGCGCGGTGGTGGGTCCGGGGACGGCCGGGCCCACCACCGGCGGCCGGCCGTCGGGCTAGCCGGCGGCGGCCCGTACGGCCGCCTGTAGGTTGGCCGGTGTCGGCACCGCCAGCCGCCGCCCGTTGACCAGCACCGTCGGGGTGGCGTTGACCCCGTGGCGCGAAGCGGTGTCGGTGACCTGGCGGGTCCACGCCTGGTAGGTGAGGTCCCGCACGCAGGTCCCCAGCGTCCCCAGCGTCGACGCGTTCGCGCCGGCCTGCGCCCCCAGCGACACCAGCCGGCTGTCCGGGAGACCCGCGCTGCCTTCGGCCGGCTGGTCGGCGTACAGCAGGGCGTGGAACCGTTGGAAGGCGGCCACCCCGGCGTCGGCGGCGACGCAGGCGGCCGCGTTCAGCGCCCGCGTGGAGTAGCGGGTGGTGGAGGCAGAGTCGAGGAAGGCGATCGGCCGGTAGACGACCCGGGCCGCCCCGGACTCGGCCAGCTGCCCCAGGGTCTGCCCGCTGGCCTGCTCGAAGGCCCGGCACGCCGGGCACTGGAAGTCCTCGTACACCTCGACGGTGACCGGCGCCGATGCCCGGCCCACGGCGAACCCGGTGCCGTCGACGACCCCCGGGGGTACCCGCAGGGCACCTCCCCCACCCGCCCGCCGGCTCTGTACGGCGACGCCGACGGCGACGGCCGCGGCCAGCACCGCCACCGCCACCAGGGCACCCAGGAGCCGCCGCCGGCGCTCGTCGGTGCGCTGCTGCGCCCGGCGCAGGTCGGCCGCGCGGCGGCGCGCCTCCTCCCGGGTCCGCCGCTCGGCGGCGCGGCTCGGCTTCCACGTCTCGCGGCTCACGACCGCCTCCCCCGGGGCTGTGTCGCGACCGCGCCGAGCGCCAGCCGGCTGCCCGGCCATCGGGCCAGGGCACCGGCGACGGCGAGCAGCCCCACGTCCCGGGCGACCTCCAGCGGGTACGCCGTGGCGCCCGGGGCGACCTCCCCACCCCCGCCGAAGCAGCCACAGTCGATCTGCAGGCCGCGGGCCCACGCCGA
>JBMOMH010000233.1:0-5203 GCA_049323135.1 Actinomycetota bacterium | reverse complement strand
GAGCTACTCACCGACGAACTCAACGCCACACCAGCCCGCCTGCCTGGAGATCGCCGACCCCTGACCTACCAGGTCAGCCCGGCATGAGTTTCAAAGATGATCACTCACGTACTTGCGGAGGTCTGAGTCTGAGGCTCCCTGCGCTGAAGTGGCGCTCCGAGGACCCAGCCCGAGCCGGGCGACAACCTCGATCAGCGCCGCGTGCGGCAGCGGCCCCTCCTTGTCGGCGGCCAGCCAGCAGGCCGCGGCGGCCGCCCGCAGGCCGTCCCATCGGTCCCCCCCGCCCGAGAGGACGACCTCGCCGCGGTCGGCGCGGGCCCGCCACCCGCCGCAGGCCCACCCTGCGTCGGTGGGCTGCGGCGCGGGGTGCGGGACCAGCAGGGCCGCCAGGTCGGGCCCCAGGTAGGTGGGTCGGACGGTCGGGGGGGCGGCCAGCAGGTCCTCCGCGGCGGTCACCCCGGTGAGCACCAGCAGGCTGTCCACGCCGGCCCGGCGGGCCCCCTCCACGTCGGTGTCCAGCCGGTCCCCCACCACGAGGGGGTGGCGCGAGCCGGTCCGGGCCACCGCCTCCTGGTGCAGCGGGAGCTCCGGCTTCCCGGCCACGGCGTCCGGCCGGCGGCCCGCGGCCGCCGCCACCACGTCCACCAGCAGGCCGTTGCCGGGGGCCAGCCCCCGGGGGGTGGGCACGGTGCGGTCGAGGTTGCTGGCCACCCACGGCAGCCCCTGACGCACGGCGTACGTCCCCTCGGCCAGGTCCCGCCAGCCAAGGTCGGGGGAGAACCCGGACACCACCGCCGCGGTGGCCGGACCGCAGCGGGCCACCGGCACCAGGCCGCGCTCCCGCAGCGCCACCCGCAGGCCCTCGCCCCCCACCACGAGGACCTCGGCGGCGGCGGGCAGCCGCCGGGCCAGCAGCCGGGCCGCCGCCTGTGCCGAGGTGACCACGTCGCCGGCTGCCGCCGGGACGCCCAGGTCGGTGAGGTGGGCGGCCACCACGTCCGGCGGGCGGGAGGCGTTGTTGGTGACGAACACCGTGCGCATGCCCCGGCCCCGCGCCGCAGCCAGGGCCGCAGCGGCGGTCGGCACGGCCGCCGACCCGACGTACACGACCCCGTCCAGGTCGAGCAGCGCCACGTCGTAGGCCTCGGCCAGCGGCCGCGCGCTGCCGCCGAGCGGCGCCGTCCGCCCCGCCGGTGGTCGGCCCCGGCTCACCGCTCCCCCCGGGCGCGCAAGGTGGCCCGGGCCCCGCGCAGGGCGGCCGCGTAGTGCCGGAGGTCCGGTCGCATCGCCGCGGCCAGGGCCAGATGCTCGACGGCGGCGGCGAAGCGACCAAGCCGGGTGAGGGCCAGCCCCAGCCCGAACCGGGCGTAGTCGTCCGCGGGGTCGTCGACGACGATCGCCTCGAAGGTGATGACGGCCTCGGCGTACCGCCCGGCGTCGAACTGGGCCCGGCCCAGCGCCTCCCGGGCGCTGCGCGCCTGCGGCTGGGCCGCCACGGCCCGGGACAGCAGCTGGGCGGCCGCGGCGGCGTCCCCGTTCTCCAGCAGGTCCAGGCCGCGCCGGTACCAGTCGTAGACCTCCCCACCCGGGGGGGACGCCCCCGGTTCCGGGGGTGGGCCAGGTGCCTGCGCCACGTGCTACCTCCGTTCCCGCCGGCCCGCGCCGGGTCCCTGGTCCCGGCGCGTCCACCGCCCCGCCGCGGCTCGTAGCATGCCCACATGGACGCCGGCCAGCCACGGGAGGCGACCGGGCGACCGGGCTCCCCCACCACGCTGGAGCTGCGCCCGTTCCGGGGGGTGCGCTACGACACCGGGCGGCTTCCCGACCCGGCCGCCGTCACCTCCCCACCGTACGACGTGATCGCGCCGGAGAACGCGGCGGAGCTGGCCGCGGCCCACCCGCACAACGTGGTCCGCCTGATCCTCCCCGGCGCCGACGGGGACCCGGTCCAGCCCGGGGCCGCGCACCAGCAGGCCGCGGGTCTGTTGCGCTCGTGGCTCGCCGGGGGCGTCCTGCGCCGCGACGCCACCCCCGGGCTGTACGTCTACGAGCAGCGGGGGCCCGGCCTGCTGCAGCGGGGCCTCATCGGTGCGGTGGGGTTGCACCCGCCCGCGGACCGCGTGGTGCTGCCCCACGAGGACGTGGTGGCCCACGTGGTCGCCGACCGGCTCGCCCTGCTACGGGCCACCCGGGCCAACCTGGAGCCGATCCTGCTGCTCTACGACGGGGGCGGGGCGGCGTCCGACGCCGTCGAAACGGTGGCCGAAAGCCGCCCCCCGCTGCTCACCGCGGCCACGCCAGACGGGCTGACCCACCGGCTGTGGCAGGTCACCGACCGGGAGCTGCTGACCCGAGTCGCGGCGGACCTCGCCCCGCGCCAGGCGCTGATCGCCGACGGCCACCACCGGTACGCCACCTACCTCGCCTACCAGGAGGAGCAGCGGGCCGCGGGCCGCGGCGCCGGCCCCTGGGACTTCGGGCTGGCCCTCCTCGTGGACACCGTCCGCCACCCACCCCGGCTGCAGGGCATCCACCGGTCGGTGTCCGGGCTGGGCCTGGCCGAGGCGCTGACCGCCCTCCGGGACACGTTCCAGGTGACCGCATTCCCCGCCGGGGCGCCCGCCCGGCCGCCGGACCTGAACGGCCGCCGGGGAGCCGCGGCCGACTCGACCGTGTTTGTGCTCACCGACGGCGACCGGACCGTCCGGGTGGACCTCGCCGACCCCACCGTGCTCCGCCGGCTCCCCGTCCCCGCCGGGGCGGGGAGGGCCCCGGACGCCCAGGTCCTGACCGACCTCGTCCTGCCCCGGCTGTGGGGTGTCCCCGACGAGGACCCGCGGGTCCACTACGAGCACGACCCGGAGCAGGCCGTACGACACGCCCGGGCCGCTGGCGGGGTGGCCGTGCTGGTTCGTGCCCCCTCGGTGGACGAGGTACGCCGGGTGGCCGCGGCCGGCCAGCGGATGCCCCGCAAGTCCACCTCCTTCGGGCCCAAGCCGCGCACCGGGCTGGTGCTCCGCGTCCTCCCCGACGAGGCCACGCCCGGCTGAGCCGACCAGCGTCCGGCGGCTCCGCTGTCTCCGCTACCGGTCGCCGGCGGCATCCCCGAACTGGTACTCGTGACCGGTGGCCTGGTTCAACCAGCGGTTGAGCCCGACGATGTTCGCCGCGGTGGACGACAGGTGCTCGAACTTCTCCACCACCTCGGGGCGGGTCAGGAGCCCCCGGTACCGGTCCGCGGTGCGCTCCCGCACCATGGCGACGGCGTGGTCCAGGTCCAGCTGCGCCTCCCGGGCGGCCCCGACCAGCTCCACCCAGCGGCGCAGCTCCTCCTCGGACCGGTCGAGGGTTCCGGTGACGTCGGTCACCGGCCCGAAGTGGCTGAACAGCAGCCGCCGCGGCGCCGCGGCGCGGAACCGGCGCAGGGAGTCGAGGGCCAGGTCCAGGTCGAAGTCCGGGGGCGGGGTGGCCGGCCGTACGTCGGCGGTCTCCGGCACGTAGACCCCCGCCGCGTCCCCGACGTACAGGTCCCCGCTCAGCGCGTCGACCAGGCCGACGTGGTGTTGGGCATGGCCGGGGGCGTGGAAGACCTCCAGCCGGCGGCCGCCTCCCAGGTCGACCTGCCCCCCGTCGTCGAGGACGCGGACGCGGTCGGCGGCGGTGGGCCGCAGCGGCCCGAACAGGTCGTCCAGCACCGAGCCGAAGACCCGGCGGGCGCTGGCCACCAGCCGCTCCGGGTCCACCAGGTGGCGAGCGCCCGCGGGGTGCACGTAGACCTCCGCCTTGGGGAAGAGTTCCGCCACGTCACCCACTCCGCCGGCGTGGTCCAGGTGAATGTGGGTGACGACGACGGCGGCCAGGTCCCCGGGGCCGAGGCCGAGCTCGGCGAGCGCGGCCTGCACGGTCGGCGCGGACCGCGCGGTGCCCGTCTCGACCAGGCAGGGACGCTCGCCACGGATGAGGTAGCCGGCGGTGATCCCCGGGTACCCGGACATCTGGGTGTCGATGACGTAGACCTCGTCACCGAGGGCGCGCACCACGGGCCGTCCGGCCGTCCCGCTGCTGCCGTCCCTGGCCCCGTCACTGGCCCCGTCCCTGGCCCCGTCCCTGGCCCCGTCACTGGCCCCGTCCACAGCCGTACCCACCTCCCCGCCGTGTCCCCAGATCCTCCCGCGGAGCTCGCGCGCGGCCCCGGCCGGCCCATGGTAGGGGCAGGCACGGGGCCCGTAGGGGCAGGCACGGGAGGGCAGGTGCGACGGCGGTGAACCAGGTGCTGCTGGCGGGTCGGCTGTCCGCGGCGGAGGAGCGCCCCCTGCCCAGCGGGGATGTGCTGGTGGCCTTCCGGATCGTGGTGACCCGTCCCCCGGCGACCACCGTCCGGCGGGCCAGGTCGGGCCGGCCGCCCACGGTCGACGTAATCGACTGCGTGGCGTGGCGGCCCACCCTGCAACGCAGCGTGCTGCGCTGGGCGCCGGGCGACTGGGTGCGGGTGGAGGGCCGGCTGGTCCGGCGGTTCTGGCGCAGCCGCTCCGGGGTGGCCAGCCGCAGCGAGGTGGAGGTGACTCGGGCGCGGCGCATCGGACGGCCGCCGGCCCCAGGCTGAGAGCGGCCTTCTCGCGGGGCGCCGACTCCTACTCCTCCCCGGGCCCCGGCCCTTCGGCGTCGTCTAGGAAGACCACACCGTCGATCTCGGCCACCCGCTCCGCCGCGTCGGTCAGGCCGCCGTCAACGGCGGCGGTCTCGGCGAACCAGTGCCGAGCCTCGGCGACCCGCCCAGCGGCGAGCAGGGCGTCGGCGTAGGCGTACCACAGCCGGTGGCTCCACGGGCGGGGCGGACGCAGCGTCAGCTCCGGCACCTGCAGGGCGAGGACGGCGGCCGCGGGCTGCCCGAGGTCGCGGCGGGCCCCGGCCGCCACGATGTACATCTCCACCCGGCCGGCCTGGTCCAGCCGGGCCACGCCGGGATCCGTGGCCAGCTCGAGGGCCCGGTCAGGACGGCCCAGCCCTCGCTCGCAGTCGGCCAGGACCGGGAGCAGGGCGTCCGTGCCGGCCATCCGGCGGGCCGCCCGCAGGTCGCGGAGGGCCTCCGCCCACCGGCCGGCGGCGTACGCCGCCAGCCCCGCGGCCTCCCGGACCACCGCCAGCCGGCCCGCCCGGCGGGCCGCCGCGGCCGCGTGGGCGTACGCGCCCTGCGGGTCCTCCG
>JBMOMH010000232.1:0-5335 GCA_049323135.1 Actinomycetota bacterium | reverse complement strand
CATGCAGATGTTGACGGCCACTCGTTGGTGGGCACGACGTCCCGTCGCCACCTGACCTGGTGACCCGGCGCGTCGGGGCCAGGTGTCGGGGGTTCACCCGGCGGCGACATACTCCCGGTACGCCAGCGAAGGGAGCACCGCCGCCATGGGCCGACTCGCGCAGACCGAGGGTCTCACCGACGTCCAGCAGGAGATCCTCGCCACCGTCCGCGACTTCGTCGACAACGAGGTGCTGCCGGTGGCGAGCAAGCTGGAGCACGCCGACGAGTACCCGCAGGCCATCGTCGAGGGCATGAAGGAGATGGGCCTGTTCGGGCTGACGATCCCCGAGGAGTACGGCGGGCTGGGCGAGTCGCTGCTCACCTACGCCCTCGTCGTCGAGGAGATCGCCCGGGGCTGGATGAGCATCTCCGGCATCGTGAACACGCACTTCATCGTCGCCTGGATGCTCGCCCAGCACGGCACCGAGGAGCAGAGGCAGCACTTCCTGCCCCGGATGGCCACGGGGGAGGTGCGGGGCGCCTTCTCGATGAGCGAACCCGGTTGCGGCTCTGACGTCGCGGCCATCACCACCAAGGCGGTCCGGGACGGCGAGGTCTACCGCATCACCGGGCAGAAGATGTGGCTCACCAACGGCGCCAGCGCCAACCTGGTCGCGGTGCTCTGCCGCACCGATGAGGGAGCGGCGTCCGTGTACCGGAACATGACGACGTTCCTCGTCGAGAAGGAGCCGGGCTTCGGCGCGCAGGCCGGCGGCACCCTCACCGTCCCGGGCAAGATCGACAAGATGGGGTACAAGGGGGTGGACACCACCGAGCTGGTCTTCGACGACCACCGCGTGCCGGCCGACCGGGTGCTCGGCGGGGCCCCGGGCCGCGGCTTCTACCAGATGATGGACGGCGTCGAGGTGGGGCGGGTGAACGTCGCCGCCCGAGGCTGCGGAGTGGCCCGCCGGGCCTTCGAGCTGGCCGTCGCCTACGCCCAGCAGCGGCACGCCTTCGGCAAGCCGATCGCCGAGCACCAGGCGGTGCAGTTCCGCCTGGCGGACATGGCGGTGAAGGTCGAGGCCGCCCACCAGATGATGGTGATGGCGGCCCGGCGCAAGGACTCGGGACAGCGCAACGACCTCGAGGCGGGAATGGCGAAGTACCTGGCCAGCGAGTACTGCAAGGAGGTCGTCGAGGACGCCTTCCGGGTACACGGGGGGTACGGCTACTCCAAGGAGTACGAGATCGAGCGGCTGTACCGGGAAGCGCCGATGCTGCTCATCGGGGAGGGCACCGCCGACATCCAGCGCATGGTCATCGGTCGCCGGCTGCTCGAGGAGTACGCCGTCCCCGGTGCCGGCGCGTCGGGGCGTCGTACCGGTTCGTCAGGAGGGTGAGGCATGACACTGCAGCCAGGGGAGATCCCCGTCGACCGGCCCGTGGTGGGCTCCTACCCGAGCTACCCGCAGGCCCAGCGGGCCGTCGACTTCCTGTCGGACAACAAGTTCCCCGTCGAGCGCACGGCCATCATCGGGTCGGACCTGCGCATGGTGGAGACGGTCACTGGCCGGCTCACCTGGGCCCGGGCGGCCGGCGCGGGGGCCGGCAGCGGGGCCTGGTTCGGCCTGCTGGTGGCCCTGCTCGTGTCCCTGTTCGCCCGGGCCGGCGTTGGCCTGCCGGCCCTCATCCTGGCCGGTCTGCTGTACGGCGCGGTGTTCGGGGCGGTGTTCGGCGCGATTGCGTACGCGATGACCGGCGGGCGGCGGGACTTCACCTCGCGCAGCGCCATCGTCGCCGGACGGTACGACGTGGTGGCCGACGCGGAGGTCGCGGACGACGCCAAGAACCTGCTGATCAAGCTGGCCTGGCGGACCTGAGCACGGCCGACCTCGACCCGGCGGCCTGGGCCCCGCGCGCGGGCCGCAGCTATGCCGCCCTCCTCGACCGGTTCTGGGACGAGCGGGCCGGGCTGTTCCGGGTGGCCACCGGATGGTCGGGCCGTCGGTCCGGCCGGCCGTGGCACTACTGGTGGCAGGCCCAGGCGCTGGAGGCCGTCATCGACGCCGCAGAGCGGCTGGCCGCGGTGGACCCGCCCGCGGCCACCGTGGAGCGGGACCGGGCCGTCCGGCTGGTCGCGGGCATCCGGCGGCGCAACGGGGGCCGGGTGACCACCGGCTTCGTCGACGACATGGGCTGGCTGGGGTTGGCGCTGCTGCGCGCCGAGGAGAGCCTCGGGCTGGACACCGCCGCCCCGGTCGCCGATCTGCTCGCCGCGGTCCGGGGCGCGTGGAACCGGGGGTACGGCGCCCTGCCTTGGCGTCCCGGGGACGACTACCTGAACACCCCGGCCAACGGCCCGGCGGCGATCCTCGCCGCCCGCCGCTACCGGCGCAGCGGCGCCGCAGCCGACCTGGACCTGGCCCGCGGCCTGGTCCACTGGCTACACCGGACCGTGGTCGATCCGCTCGACGGTACGGTCGCCGACGGCCTGCGGGTCCGGCCCGGCCACGCCCGCCTGGACCGCACCCAGTACACCTACAACCCCGGCCTGGTGGTCGGGGCGGACCTCGCGCTGGCCGCGGCCACCGGGGAGGTACACCTCGTTGGGCACGCCACCTGGGTGGGGCACGCCGCGGTCGCCGCCCTCACCCGGCGCGACGGGCTGCTCCCCGACGAGGGTGGCGGTGATGGCGGCCTGTTCAAGGGGATCCTGGCGCGCCACCTGGCGGCCCTCGTCGCCCGCACCGGCGACCGCCGGCTGCACGCGTTCCTGGCCCGGTGGGGGGCGGCGGTGGGGCGGTCCGCCGGCCCCCACGGACTGGTCGGCCCTGACTGGGGCCGACCACCCGGGGGTCGGGTCGAGCTGTCCACGCACTGCGCCGGCCTGGCCCTGCTGGAGCGGCTGGCCGCGCTGGCCCCGGACGTCGCCCCGCTGCCCGGCCCAGCCGCCCCCGGCAGCCGATGACTACCTGCCGGTAGCATCGGCCGACGCGCCGCGGAGGAGGACCCCATGCAGTTCGGCCGGTACTTCGAGGAGTTCGAGGTCGGCGCCGTCTACCGGCACTGGCCGGGCAAGACCGTCACCGAGTACGACGACCACCTGTTCTGCCTGCTCACCATGAACCACCACCCGCTGCACCTGGACGCCCACTTCGCAGCGGAGACCACAGAGTTCGGCCGTAACGTCGTCGTGGGCAACTACGTCTACTCCCTGCTGCTGGGCATGTCCGTGCCCGACGTGAGCGGCAAGGCCATCGCCAACCTCGAGGTGGAGTCGCTGCGGCACCTGGCCCCCACCTTCCACGGCGACACGATCTACGGCGAAACCACGGTGCTCGACAAGCGGGAGTCCGCCTCCAAGCCGGACCGGGGCGTGGTGGCGGTGGAGACCCGCGGCTACAACCAGGACGGCACGGTGGTGTGCGTCTTCCGACGCCGGGTGATGGTGCCCAAGCGCTCGTACGGCGAGGCGCGGGGCGGGGAGCAGCCGGGCCGGCCCGAGCCGGCCAGCTGAGGCGCGGTCAGACCCGGGGCAGGACGCCCCAGGCCGCCAGCGCGGGAACCAGCCCGTCGGTGGTCGGCAGCCGGCGCAGTAGGGCCGCGTCCGCCCAGCAGGCAGCCGCGGCGTCGTCTCCGGCGCGCAGCTCGCCGGCGACGAGCTGGCAGGCGTAGTCACGGATTAGGTACTGCGTGGTGCCGGCGGGCCGGCGTACCGTGCCCAGCAGGCGGCCGACGCTGACCGCGAGCCCGGTCTCCTCCCGCAGCTCCCGGACCACCGCCGCCTCGTCGGACTCCCCCGGCCCCACCCGGCCGCCCGGCAGCGACCAGCGCCCCTGCGCGGGGGGTCGGCCGCGGCGGACGAGCAGCAGCCGGCCCGCCGCGTCGTGCACGACCGCGCCCACGCACGGCACCAGGTGCCCGGGGTCCCGCCGCATGGCCGCAGGGTAGACCGGCGGCGCCCGGGTGGGTCCCCGACAGGTGGGAACGGCCGGCTCTTGACGCGCTCCCCGGTGAGGGGTGACCGTCTTTCCGTGAGGCGTCTGGCGTGAGGGGCGAGCCCACCTGCCCCCGCTGTGGGGGCGAGCTGCGGGCACCGGGGCTGTGGTCCAGCGACTGGCAGTGCAGCGTGCACGGCCCGGTGCTGCCGCTGCTCCCGGCCGCCCAGCCGGGGCTGGACCTGCTGGAGCACGCCGCCGTCCGCTCCGCGGTGCCGGTGTGGGCCCCCTGGCCGCTGCCGGTGGGCTGGCTGCTGACCGGTATCCGGTGTGCCGGGGACGAGCGGACCGGCTACCGGGCCACCGCCGTCGGCTGCTCCGGACCCAACCCGGTCGGCGGGGGTGGAGAGCTGGTCCTGGTCGCCGAAGACCCCGGGGTGGGGTTGGGGGCGCGCTTCGCGGGGCTGCCGGGACCGGACCCTGGCGCCGGCTTCGACGCCGGACCACCCCACGCCAAGCTGCACGCGGCCGGCCATCCCACGGCCGTGTGGTGCCTGGACGGGCTGGCCGACCGGGCCGTGTTCGTCGGGGAGGCGCGGGGTCGCTGGCTGTGGCTGGTGCTCTGGCCGGAGAGCGCGGGGGTGCTGCTCGCCGAGGACCTGGTGCTGGCCGACCTGCGGGAGCTGGGCGCGGAGGCCGAGCTGATGCCCTTCGGGGCGCTGTCCCCCCGCCTGGTCGGCTGAGGGCCGGCGCCCGCTGCGCCGGGTCCGCGCGCCTGGCGGGCGGGGTGCGCCACGCCGGTAGCATCCGGCGCGTGCGCATCGACCTGCACGCCCACAGCTCGGTCTCGGACGGCACCGAGCCACCGGAGGTCGTGGTGGCCGGTGCCCGCGCCGCTCGGCTGGACGTGCTCGCGCTCACCGACCATGACAGCACCGCCGGCTGGCCCGCAGCGGAGGCGGCGGCGGCCGCAGCTGGGATCACCTTCGTGCCCGGCGCCGAGCTGTCCTGCCGGCACGCGGGGGTGTCGCTGCACCTGCTGGCCTACTGGTTCGACCCGGCCGAGCCGGCGCTGGCCGCCGAGCTGGCCCGACTGCGCGCGGACCGGCTGGGCCGAACCCGGGCGATCGTCGACCGGCTGGCCGCGGACGGCTGGCCGGTCACCTGGCCGGCCGTGCTGGCCCGGGCCGGTGGGGCGGCCAGCGTGGGGCGGCCGCACGTGGCCGACGCGCTGGTCGACGCCGGAGCGGTCGCCGACCGGGACGAGGCCTTCGCCCGGCTGCTGCACAGCGGCAGCCCCTACTACGTGGCCCAGCGGGCCCTCGACCCGCTACGCGCGGTCGAGCTGGTCCGGGACGCTGGTGGGGTCACCGTCTTCGCCCACCCCCGCGCCGCCCGGCGGGGGCGGGTCGT
>JBMOMH010000231.1:0-5366 GCA_049323135.1 Actinomycetota bacterium | reverse complement strand
GTCTGCGCGGCGTCGAGGATGCGCTCCCGTGCCGGCCGTTCGGACGGCGTCAGTGCGTCAGCCCGGTGCGCCGCGTCTCCGCGGTGATCCGCACCGCCCACAGGCTCAGCACGACGGAGACCGCGCCGACCAGCCAGCTGGTCCACGCCGCGCCGGCCTGGTCGTTGTAGGACATCGCCCACGGCGCGACGAACGCCAACAAGCCCAGCAACGCGTGGATCCACTCGCTGGCGATCATGCCGGGTGCGGCCAGCGACCACAGGGCGGTCGCCGCGAGCAGCAGCCCAAGCACCACGACGGTGATGGTCGCCGCCGAGGTCAGGGCGGCCCACGCCGGCGAGACCATGAGCACGACGCCCGCGACCAGGACGACCCAGTCCTGCCATCGGGTCCAGCTCCGCATAAAACCCACCTCCTAGTAGGCACGTACCGTCCATTATTGACCGGACGGTCAGTCGACACAACGCACGGAGGGCCGGCAGGATTCCCGCGGGTGCCGTGGCCGCTGGGGCAGGATGGACCGGTGCTGCCACCCGCCGAGCCCTGGCCCGGCCGCTGGTCCCCGCTGGGGGCGACGTACGACGGGCAGGGCACGAACTTCGCCCTGTGGGCCGAGGGGGCCCGGGCGGTCGAGTTGTGCCTGTTCGACGAGGCGGGCGCCGAGACGCGCCTCCCGCTGACCGAGGTCACCGTCCACGTCTGGCACGGCTACCTCCCCGGGGTGGGCCCGGGGCAGCGCTACGGCTACCGGGTGCACGGCCCGTGGGACCCCTGGCGAGGGGCCCGGTGGAACCCGCACAAACTGCTGCTCGACCCCTACGCCCGCGCCGTGGACGGCGAGTGGGTGCTCGACGACGCGGTCTTCGGCCACGTGCGGGCGCACGGCGACGACACGGTGCGCGACGACCGGGACTCCGCGCCGCACGTGCCCCGGTCGGTGGTCGTCGACGGGTCCTTCGACTGGGGGGACGACCGACCGCCCCGCGTCCCCTGGCCGGACACCGTCGTCTACGAGCTGCACGTGAAGGGGTTCACCCGGCGCCACCCGGGGGTCCCCCCGCACCTGCGGGGGACGTACGCCGGGCTCGCCCACCCGGCTGCGGTGGCCCACCTGGCCGGCCTGGGCGTCACCGCCGTGGAGCTGCTGCCGGTGCACCACTTCCTCAGCGAGGAACGGCTGACCCGCCTGGGTCTGTCCAACTACTGGGGATACAACTCGCTGGCCTACTTCGCACCGCACGCGGCGTACTCTTCCCGCGGCTCGCGAGGCGAGCAGGTCCAGGAGTTCCGGGAGATGGTGCGAGCGCTGCACGCCGCGGGCATCGAGGTCATCCTCGACGTCGTCTACAACCACACCGCGGAGGGCGACCACCTGGGACCGACGCTGGCCTACCGGGGCATCGACAACGGCACCTACTACCGGCTGCGCGACGGCCGCTGGTACACCGACTACACCGGCTGCGGCAACACCCTGGACGTGCGCCACCCCCACGTGCTGCAGCTCATCACCGACTCGCTGCGCTACTGGGTGACCGAGATGCACGTGGACGGGTTCCGGTTCGACCTGGCCGCGGCCCTGGCCCGCAGCCTGCACGACGTGGACATGCTCTCACCGTTCCTCACGGTCATCCACCAGGACCCCGTCCTCAGCCAGGTCAAGCTCATCGCCGAGCCGTGGGACATCGGGCACGGCGGCTACCAGGTCGGCGAGTTCCCACCCCTATGGACGGAGTGGAACGACCGCTACCGCGACGCGGTCCGGGACTTCTGGCGGGGAGCGTCCGGCGGGGTGCGAGAGCTGGGGTACCGGCTGTCCGGCTCCAGCGACCTCTACCGCGAGGACGGCCGCCGCCCGTATGCCTCCATCAACTTCGTCACCGCCCACGACGGCTTCACCCTGCACGACCTGGTCACCTACGAGCGCAAGCACAACGAGGCGAACGGCGAGGCCAACCACGACGGGGCCGACGACAACCGGTCGTGGAACTGCGGCGTGGAAGGCGAGACCAGCGACGGTGCGGTGCGTGCGCTGCGCGCCCGCCAGGTACGCAACCTGCTCACCACGCTGCTGCTGTCCACCGGCGTCCCCATGCTGGTGGCCGGCGACGAGATGGGGCGCACCCAGCGCGGCAACAACAACGCCTACTGCCAGGACAACGAGATCTCCTGGCTGGACTGGGACCTGGGCCCGGACGAGGAGGACCTGCTGGCCACCGTCCGGCTGTTGCTGCGGCTGCGCCAGGAGCACCCGGTGTTCCGCCAGCGGCACTTCTTCGAGGGCCGGCCGGTCCGGGAGGGGGCGCTGAAGGACCTGGCCTGGTTTGCGCCCAGCGGAACGGAGATGACCGAGGCCGAGTGGCACTCCCCCGGGCTGCACACCCTGGGCATGTTCCTGGCCGGGGACGGGCTGCGGGCCCGAGGGCCGCGAGGGGAGCGCCTCGCCGACGACTCCTTCCTCCTGGTGGTGCACGCCGGTACCACGCCGACCCGGGTCACCCTGCCCGGCCTGCCCTGGGCAGCCGGCTACGACCTGCTGTGGGACACCAGCCTGGCCCGGCCACCCGAGACTCCCGAGCGGCGCTTCGAAGGCTGGGAGACCGTGGGGATGTGCGACCACTCGGCACTGGTCCTGCGGGCCCGGCGCGAGGGCCGGGCGCCCTGACCTGCAGGCACGGCTGGGCCCGCGCGGTACTGACGACTCAGCGCAGGCCGGCCGTGCCGACCGGAGTGCTGGGCAGCTGGGGCAAGGCCAGCACGCCCAGCTCGGTGCCCGCGGCCAGCAGCCGGTGTCGGGGCAGGACCCGCACCGTGTAGCCGAAGGGCCCGGTCCGGTCCAGTTCCACGGCGCCCTCGAAGCGGTACCGGCCCGCCTCGTAGGACTCGGCCGGCACCAGAGGGGTGGCCCGCGGGGCGAGGATCCGGTCGCCCTCGTCCACCCGGCCGTGCACGACCTCCACCACCACGTCGTCGGGGGTCAGCTCCCCGAGGGAGACGAACGCGCGCAGGGACACCCGGCCGCCCAGCTCAGGGCTGTCGGCCACCCCCTCGGTCTCCACGTGGTCCACCCGGACACCGGGCCACGCCCGGGTCACCCGCTGCTTCCACGAGGCGAGCTGCTGCGCCCCGGCGAAGTCGGAGTTCAGCGCCCGGCTGGACGCGGCGGCGCGGGCGTACAGCTCCAGCACGTAGTCCCGCAGCATGCGGCTGGCCAGCACGCGTGGCCCCAAGGACTGCAGCGTGTGCCGCACCATCTCCAGCCAGCGGGTGGGCAGCCCGTCGGCGTCCCGGTCGTAGAACCGCGGGGCGACGCTGCCCTCGACGAGGTCGTAGAGGGCGGCCGCCTCAAGGTCGTCGCGCCGGTCCGGGTCCTCGACCCCGTCGGCGGTCGGGATGGCCCAGCCGTTCTCCCCGTCGTACATCTCGTCCCACCAGCCGTCGAGCACCGACAGGTTGAGCCCGCCGTTCAGCGCCGACTTCATGCCGGACGTGCCGCAGGCCTCCAGTGGGCGCAGCGGGTTGTTCAGCCACACGTCGCAGCCCGGGTACAGGACCTGGGCCATGGCGATGTCGTAGTCGGGCAGGAACACGATCCGGTGGCGCACCGCGGGGTCGTCGGTGAACCGCACCAGGTCCTGGATGAGCTTCTTGCCCCCGTCGTCGGCCGGGTGGGCCTTGCCGGCGATGACCAGCTGCACCGGCCGATCGGGGTGCAGCAGCAGCGCCCGCAGCCGCTGCGGGTCGCGGAGCATCAGGGTGAGCCGCTTGTACGACGGCACCCGGCGCGCGAAGCCGATCGTCAGCACGTCGGGGTCCAGCACCGACGCGGTCCACCCGAGCTCGGCGGCCGACGCCCCCCGCTGCAGCCACGAGTCGCGCAGCCGGCGTCGCACCTCCTCGACGAGGTGGCCCCGCAGCACCCGGCGGACCTCCCACAGGGTGGCGTCGGGCACCTTCTCGATCGCCCGCCAGTTCTGCGCCTCCTCGACCAGCGCCCGGCCGCCCTCGCGCTCGGCCAGCTCCCACAGCTCGCGCGCCACCCAGGTCGGGGCATGCACCCCGTTGGTGACCGACCCGATGGGGACCTCGGTCTCGTCGAAGTCCGGCCACAGTCCGGCGAACATCCGGCGGCTCACCTGCCCGTGCAGCCGGGAGACGCCGTTGGCGCGCTGCGCCAGGCGCAGCCCCATCACGGCCATGTTGAACACCCCGGGGTCCCCACCCTGGTAGCTCTCCGCACCGAGCTCGAGGATGCGCTCGACGGGCACGCCAGGCGAGGCGTTGTCGCCGCCGAAGTGCTGGGCGACCAGGTCCCGAGGGAACCGGTCGATGCCGGCCGGCACCGGGGTGTGCGTGGTGAACACCGTCCCGGCCCGGGTGGCCTCCAGGGCGGCGTCGAAGGACAGGCCCTGCTCCTCGACGTACTCCCGGATCCGCTCGACCCCGAGGAAGCCGGCGTGCCCCTCGTTGGTGTGGAACACCTCCGGGGCGGGTGAGCCGGCGAGCCGGGCGAAGACGCGCAGCGCGCGCACCCCCCCGATGCCCAGCAGCATCTCCTGCTGCAGCCGGTGCTCGGTGTTGCCGCCGTACAGCCGGTCGGTGACCTCCCGCTCGCCGGGGCCGTTGCCCTCCACGTCGGAGTCCAGCAGCAGCAGCGGCACCCGCCCGACCTGCGCCCGCCAGACGTAGGCGTGCAGGCTGCGCCCGCCGGGCAGGCCCACGGTGACCCGGGCGGGGCTGCCCGCCGGCTCCCGCAGCAGGGTGATGGGCAGCCCGTCGGGGTCGATCAGGGGGTAGCGCTCCTGCTGCCAGCCCTCCCGGGACAGCGACTGGCGGAAGTACCCGCGGCGGTAAAGCAGGCCCACCCCGACGATGGGCACACCCATGTCGCTGGCGGTCTTGAGGTGGTCGCCGGCGAGAATCCCCAGCCCCCCGGAATACTGCGGGAGAACCGCAGTGATGCCGAACTCCGGGGAGAAGTAGGCGATCGACCGGGGCAGGTCCAGGTCCCGGGACCGGCCGACCTCCTGGTACCAGCGGTCCCCTGTCAGGTAGTCCGCCAGCTCGTCGGTGGCGTCCTGCAGCCGGCGGAGGAACCGCCGGTCCTTGGCCAGCGCGGCCAGCCGCTGCGGGGACACCTCTCCTAGCAAGCGGGTCGGGTCCCCCCCCACGGCGGCCCAGGTGTCCGGGTCGACGGCGGCGAACAGGTCCCGGGTCTCGGCGTGCCAGGACCAGCGCAGGTTGGCGGCGAGCTCTTCCAGGCCGGCCAGCGGGCGGGGTAGGACGGGGCGGACGGTGAACCGGCGGATCGCTCTCACGAGGGGGCACCCTAGCGCGCCCACCCGCCCCCCTCGACCCGGATGAAGGCG
>JBMOMH010000230.1:3251-5375 GCA_049323135.1 Actinomycetota bacterium | reverse complement strand
GGCGCTCGCCCGGCCGGCGCTGGCCCGGCCGGCGCTGGCCCGGCCGGCGCTGGCCCGGTCACGGTCGCCCGGCCCCGGGGACGGCCACCTCCACCAGGCCGGCGCGGACCCGGACCGGGAACGTGGTGACGGCGACGTCCGGGGCGTCCAGGCAGCACCCGGTGCGCAGGTCGAAGACCTGCTTGTACATCGGCGAGGCCACCGTGGGCACCGCCCCCCGGGTGCCGACGATGCCGCGGGCCAGCACCTGCGCCCCGCTGAACGGGTCCCGGTTGGCCAGGGCGTGCACCGTGCCGTCGTGGGTGCGGAACACGGCGACCTGGGTGGCGCCGACCAGGGCGGCCACGCCCCGTTCCGGGAGCAGGTCCCGGTAGCGGCACACCGCCCTCCACTCCGCCCCGGGGGTCACGCCCGCACCGCCAGTCGGGGCCCGGACACGAGGACCGTCCGCTCGTCCGGGCGGGCCGGCCGGTGCTGGGCCCGCTCGGGGACGAAGACGATGCTCGGGTCCGGCTGGTCGGGGGCGTTGACGAAGGACACGAAGCGGCGCAGCCGCTCCGGGTCCTCCAAGGTGGCCCGCCACTCGTCGGCGTAGCCGGCGACGTGCCCGGCCATCGCGGCGTCCAGGTCGGCGCAGATGCCCAGCGCGTCGTCCACGACGACGGCCCGCAGGTAGTCCAGCCCGCCGTCCAGGCCGGCCAGCCAGGTGGCGGTGCGCTGCAGCCGGTCCGCCGTACGCACGTAGAACATGAGGAACCGGTCCACGTAGCGGACCAGCGTCTCGGTGTCCAGGTCCTGGGCGAACAGGTCGGCGTGCCGCGGGCGGAAACCCCCGTTGCCCCCGACGTAGAGGTTCCAGCCCTGCTCGGTGGCGATGACGCCCACGTCCTTCCCCCGCGCCTCGGCGCACTCCCGGGCGCAGCCGGACACGGCCGCCTTGACCTTGTGCGGGGCGCGCAGCCCCCGGTAGCGCAGCTCCAGCGCCACGGCCAGGCCCACCGAGTCCTGGACGCCGTAGCGGCACCAGGTGGACCCCACGCACGACTTGACCGTGCGGACCGCCTTGCCGTAGGCGTGCCCCGACTCGAAACCGGCGTCCACCAGCCGCCGCCAGATGGCCGGCAGCTGCTCCAGCCGGGCGCCGAGCAGGTCGATCCGCTGGCCCCCGGTGATCTTCGTGTAGAGGCCGAAGTCGCGGGCGACCTCGCCGAGGGCGACCAGGCCGGCCGGGGTCACCTCCCCGCCGGGGATCCGCGGCACCACCGAGTAGCTGCCGTCCCGCTGCAGGTTGGCCAGGACGTGGTCGTTGGTGTCCTGCAGCGCGGCCTGCTCCGGGTCCAGGGCGTGCCCGATGCCCAGGCTGGCCAGGATGGAGGCGACCACCGGCTTGCACACGTCGCAGCCCCGCCCGGTGCCGTGGCGGGCGACCAGCTCGCTGAACGTGCCAATGCCGGTGGCCCGGACCACGTCGAACAGCTGCGGCCGGGTGAGCGGGAAGTGCTCGCACAGCCGGGACTCTTGGCCGGCCCCGGCCCCGGTGAGCAGCCGGCGCAGCAGCGGCACGCAGCTGCCGCAGCCGGTGCCGGCGCCGGTGCAGGTCTGCACCGCGCCCAGGTCCGTGCCCCCGGCGGCGACCGCGGCGCGCACCGCCCCGACGGTGACGTTGCGGCAGGAGCACAGCTCCGCGCCGTCGGGCAGGTCCGAGCCGGCGTCGGTGACGAGCAGCAGCTCCTCGGGGCGCGCGGTGAGGGGCTGGCCGACCTGGGCCCGCAGGGCGGCGTACGCCGTGGCGTCCCCGACCAGCACGCCGCCGAGCAGGAGCCGGGCGTCATCGGACACGACGAGCTTCTTGTACACCCCCTGCACGGGGTCGGCGTAGACGACCTCGAGGGCGCCGGGACTGCGCGCGAAGGCGTCCCCGAAGCTGGCCACGTCGACCCCGAGCAGCTTCAGCTTCGTGGACAGGTCGGCACCGGGGAACGTGGCCGAGCCGCCGAGCAGCCGGTCGGCGACCACCTCGGCCAGCGCGTAGCCGGGGGCGACCAGCCCGTAGACCTGCCCGGCCACGCAAGCGCACTCGCCGACCGCCCAGACCGCCGGGTCGGCCGGCCGCCCCCACACCTC
>JBMOMH010000230.1:0-3241 GCA_049323135.1 Actinomycetota bacterium | reverse complement strand
CCCGTCTCGTCCACCGCCACCCCCCCGCAGGGCCCGACGGCAAGGCCGCAGCCGCGGGCCAGCTCGTCGCGGGGGCGCACGCCGGCCGCGAACACGACCAGCCGCGCCGGCAGGGCCGTGCCGTCAGCGAGGACCACCCGGGCGACCGTGCCGTCGGGGCCCGGGTCGATCCCGGCCACCCCGGTGCCGGTGTGCGCGGTGACACCCAGCGCGGCGATCCGCCGGCGCAGCGCCTCCCCGCCGCCGGCGTCCACCTGCAGCGGCATCAGCCGGTCGGCCAGCTCCACCACGTGCACGTCCAGGCCCAGCTGGCGCAGCGCGTAGGCGGCCTCCAGGCCGAGCAGCCCCCCGCCGACGACCACGCCGCCGCCGCCGGCGGCGGCCCGCGCCCGCAGCGCCGCGACGTCGTCCAGGGTGCGGTAGGTGACGCAGCCGGGCAGGTCCCGGCCGGGCACCGGGGGCACGAACGGGGTCGACCCGGTGGCCAGCACCAGGGCGTCGTAGCCCAGCTCGGTCCGGTCGGTGCGCACCCGGCGGGCCGCCCGGTCCACGGACCGAACCCGCTCGCCGAGCCGCAGCTCGACCCGGGGGTCGGCGTACCCGCCGGGGCCGACCAGGGCCAGCTCTGCGGCCGCGCGCCCGGCGGCCCCGTGGGAGAACCCGCTGGAGAGCCCGTTGGAGAACCCGTTGGAGAACATCGAGGACAGGGCCACCCGGTCGTACGCCGGGTGCGGCTCCTCGCCGACCACGACGACCCGCCACCGCCCCTCGCGGTCGCGGTCGCGGACGGCCTCCACCAGGCGGTGGGCCACCATGCCATGGCCGACTACGAGCAGGGTCTGGGTCATCTCGGGCTCCCGAGGGTCGAGACGTGGGGAGTCATGCCGGCACCGGGTCGGCCGCCGCGTCCGGCGCCTGGCGCGGGGCCGTGTCCGCCGCGTCGGGTTCCACGGCGGCGAGCCAGTCGAGCAGGCCCTCGACCGTCGGGCGGCAGCCGCCGCAGCCGGTGGTGGCCCGGGTGGCCGCCGCGACCTGCGCCACGTCCCGGGCCCCCGCGGCCCAGCAGGCCGTCACCGCCCCCTTGGTCACCCCGTTGCACCGGCAGACCGTGGCCCGGTCGGGGATGCGCGCCGGGTGCTCGTCCGGGTCGCCCCCGCCCCGCCGGGTGCTGAAGAGCAGGGCCAGCCGGTCCTGCGGAACCGGGCCGCCCCGGTCGAACAGCCGGGTGACCGTGCCTACGGTGCCGATCTCCCCGAGCAGGATCGCCCCGACCAGGCGCTCGTCGCGGATGACGACCTTCTTGTAGGTGCCGCGGCTGGGGTCGGCGAAGGAGAGGACCTCGGCGTCCTCGTCGCCGGCGTGCGTCTCACCCATCGCGGCCAGGTCGACCCCGGCGGCCTTGAGCCGGGTCACCTGCCGGGACCCGGTGTAGCGGGCCGCCGGGTTAGCCCCGGTGAGCAGGTCGGCGAGCACCCGGACCTGCTCCCACGCCGGGGCCACCAGCCCGTAGACGCACCCGTCGTGCTGGGCGCACTCGCCCACGGCGTACACCCGCGGGTCGCTGGGGCTGCGCAGCCGGTCGTCCACCACGACGCCCCGGTCCACCTCCAGCCCGGCCGCCCGGGCCAGCGCCGTCTCCGGCCGGACCCCGCAGGCCACGACCAGCAGGTCGGCGGGCAGCCGCCGCCCGGTGTCCAGGACCACCGACCGCACCCGGTCACCGCCGGACACCGCCGCGGTGGTCGCGGCCAGGTGGACGCGGACGCCCAGCGCCCCCAGGGTACGGCGCAGCACCCCGCCGGCCGCTCCGTCCAGCTGGCGCTCCATCAGGTGCGGGGCGGCGTGCACCACCTCCACGGCGAGCCCCCGGGCGGCCAGGCCGCGGGCGGCCTCCAGGCCCAGCAGGCCACCCCCGAGGACGACGGCCCGGCGGGCCGGCCCGGCCAGCTCGAGGATGCGCCGGCAGTCCTCGACGGTGCGGAAGGCGGCGCAGCCGGGAAGCAGGCTGCCGTCCGGCCGGCGCAGCCCGGGCAGCTTCGGCACCCAGGCCTGGCTGCCGGTGGCCAGCACCAGCGTGTCATACCCGGTCACCGAGCCGTCGGCGGCTTGCACCGTACGCGCGGCCCGGTCGACGGCGAGCACCGCCACCCCGGTCCGCAGGTCCACGGCCGGGTCGGCGTCGCCGGGACCGGACAGCGCGATGTCGGTGGCCGCGGCGGTCCCGGCGAGCACCTCGGACAGCAGCACCCGGTTGTACGCCGCCCCCGACTCGGCGCCGAACACGGTCAGCCGCAGCCGGCCCTGCGGGTCCCTGGCCCGGACCTCCCGGACCAGCCGGGACCCGGCCATGCCGTGGCCGACGACGACGACCCTCACGAGGCCGCCCGTTCCACCCGGACCGCGCAGACCTTGAACTCCGGCATCCGCGAGGTCGGGTCCAGGGCCGGGTTGGTCACCGTGTTGACCCGCCCGGTGCCCGGCCAGTGGAAGGGCATGAACACCGTGTCCGGGCGAATCGTGGCGGTGACCCGGGCGCGGCCGGTGGCCCGGCCCCGCCGGCTGACCACGTGCACCCACTCGCCCTCCTCCACGGCCAGCCGGCTGGCCAGGTCGGGGTGCAGCTCGACGAACGGGTCGGGCACCGCGTCGACCAGCGCCGGCACGCGACGGGTCTGGGTGCCGCTCTGGTAGTGCTGCAGCACCCGCCCGGTGGTCAGGTACACCGGGTACGCGGCGTCGGGCTCCTCCGCGCCGGGCCGGTGGTCGACGGGCACGAACCGGGCCCGCCCGTCGGGGGTGGGGAAGCGGTCGGCGAACAGCCGCGGGGTGCCCGGGTGCCGCTCGGCCGGGCAGGGCCAGAACACGCCGTCTTCGGCGGCCACCCGGTCCCAGGTGATCCCGGCGTAGTCCGCGACGCCGCCGGCGCTGGCCCGGCGCAGCTCGGCGAACACCGCGGCCGGGTCGGCGTTGACGGCCCCGGGGTGGCCCAGCCGGCCGGCCAGGTCGGCCAGCACCGCCAGGTCGGTGCGCACCCCCGGTGGGGGAGGGGTGGCCCGGCGGCGGCGCAGCACCCGGCCCTCCAGGTTGGTCGTCGTCCCGTCCTCCTCGGCCCACTGCGCGGTCGGCAGCACCACGTCGGCGACGGCCGCGGTCTCCGACGGCAGCGGGTCGCAGACGACGAGCAGGTCCAGCGCCGCCAGCCGCCGGGCCACCCGGGCGGCGTGCGGGGCGGACACCACGG
>JBMOMH010000229.1:3954-5382 GCA_049323135.1 Actinomycetota bacterium | reverse complement strand
GGTCGGCGGGCCGGGCGGCCCGCCGCGGGGGGGCTCAGCCGGGGATGAGCCCCACCACGGTGAGCATGGCGCGGACCTCGTCCACGGTGGAGTCGGGGCTGGGCAGGATCAGCTCGCTGGGTTCCAGCGAGTCCTCCGGCAGGGGTACGCCGACCGCCCGCACCCGGGCCAGCAGCGCCGCCAGGGCGGCGCGGAAGGCGTCCTCGTCGTGCCCGTCCATCGCCTGCTGCAGGGCGTCGTCCAGCGCGTTGAGCGCGTCGACCTCCCCTGGGGGAACGTCCAGCTGGCCCTCACCCAGAATACGGACGATCATGATGCCCCTCCCTGCTGCTCCGGCCGACCGGGCGCCCCCGCGCCCGCCTGGGTCTCCGGCTGGCCGGGGGGTGCGGCGGTCGACCCGCCGGCGGCCTGGCCCAGCTGCTTGGGCGCCTCCCCGGCGCCGAGCTCGGCGCGCATCCGCTGCAGCTCCAGCTCCACGTCCGCCCCGCTGGACATCCGCTCCAGCTCGGCGGTGAGGTCGTCCTTGGCGGTCCCGCTGGCGTCCTCCAGGGCGCCGGAGGCGAGCAGCTCGTCGATCGCGCCGGCCCGGGCCTGCATCTGCGCGGTCTTGTCCTCGGCCCGCTGGATGGCCAGGCCGACGTCGCCCATCTCCTCGGAGATGCCGGAGAAGGCTTCGTTGATCTTCGTCTGGGCTTCGGCGGCGGTGTAGGTCGCCTTGATGGTCTCCTTCCGGGTGCGAAACGCGTCGACCTTGGCCTGCAGCCGCCGAGCGGCCAGGGTCAGCTTCTCCTCCTCGGCCTGCAGCGCGGCGTGCTGGCTCTGCAGGTCGGTGAGCTGCTGGGTCACCGCGGAGCGCCGGGTGAGCGCCTCCCGGGCCAGGTCCTCCCGGCCCACGGACAGGGCCTGTCGGCCCTGCTGCTCCAGCTTGTCCGACTGCTGCTGCAGCTGCTGCATCTGCAGCTCCAGCCGCTTGCGCGAGGTGGCCACGTCGGCGACCCCTCGGCGCACCTTGGTGAGCATCTCCAGCTGGCGCTGGTAGGAGTAGTCCAGGGTCTCGCGCGGGTCCTCCGCCCGGTCCAGGGCCTTGTTGGCCTTGGCCCGGAAGATCAGCGACATCCTCTTGAGCACACCCATGGGCTGCGCCGCCCCCTTCTCCTCGACCGGCTCGTGGCTCGCGACGGGCGACCGGGCCCGGACCGGGCGCGGCAGGCGAACCTACGGCCAGCGTATGGCTCGACGGTCGGGGCGGCGAGAGGGTTCCCTGCTGGCTACCCTGTGGGCGTGTTCCGACGCCGCACGGCCTCTCCGGCCGCCGCCCCCGCCGCCGACTCCGCCGCCGGTTCCACCCCGGGTTCCGCCGCCGGCACGCGGGCGCCGCGTCCGGCCGGCAAGGGACGCCCGACCCCCAAGCGCCGGGAGGCGCAGCGG
>JBMOMH010000229.1:0-3944 GCA_049323135.1 Actinomycetota bacterium | reverse complement strand
CCCGCAGCGCCCCGCCCCGGGACCGCAAGGAGGCGGCCCGGCGGACCAGGGAGCGGGCCCGCCTGGAGCGTCGCGAGGCCCGGGCGGCCCTGGTCAGCGGGGACGAGCGACGGCTGCCGCCCCGCGACGCCGGTCCGGTGCGCCGCCTGGTCCGCGACTACGTCGACGCCCGGCGCACCGCCGGGGAGTACTTCATCTGGGTGGCCCTGCTCGGCATCGCTCCCAGCCTCATCCCCGACCCCCGGGTGCAACTGCTCGGCCCGCTGCTGTTCTTCGCGTTCCTCCTCGTCGTGGTGGTCAACTCCGCGCTGGTGCTGCGCGGCATGCTGCGGCTGGTGCGGGCCCGCTTCCCCGAGGAGAGCACCCGAGGCCTGGCGTCGTACGCGCTGCTGCGGGTGCTGCAGCTGCGCCGGCTGCGCCTGCCCCCGCCGAAGGTCCGCCCGGGGGCCACCCTGTGAGGCCGGCGGGGGCTCAGTAGGCTCCCCGCCATGGAGTTCCGTCACCTCGGCCGCAGCGGCCTGCTGGTCAGTGAGATCGCGTACGGGAACTGGCTGACCCACGGGTCCCAGGTCGAGGAGGAGGCGGCGCTGGCCTGCGTGCGGGCCGCGCTCGACGCCGGCATCACCACCTTCGACACCGCCGACGTGTACGCCGAGACCCGGGCCGAGGAGGTGCTCGGCCGGGCGCTGGCGGGGGTGCGCCGGGAGAGCGTCGAGGTGTGCACGAAGGTGTTCTGGCCCACCGGGCCGGGCCGCAACGACCGGGGGCTGTCCCGCAAGCACATCCTCGAGTCGATCGACGGCTCCCTGCGCCGGCTGCGCACCGGGTACGTGGACCTGTACCAGGCCCACCGCTACGACCACGCCACGCCGCTGGAGGAGACCATGCTGGCCTTCGCCGACGTGGTCCGGTCCGGTAAGGCCCTCTACATCGGGGTGTCCGAGTGGCGGGCCAGCGAGATCCGTGCGGCCGCGGCGCTGGCCCGGGAGCTGCACGTGCCACTGGTGTCCAACCAGCCGCAGTACTCCATGCTGTGGCGGGTCATCGAGGCCGAGGTGGTGCCCACCTGCGTCGAGCTGGGGCTCGGCCAGATCGTGTGGTCGCCCATCGCGCAGGGGGTGCTGACCGGCAAGTACCGGCCCGGGCAGCCGCCGCCGCCCGGGTCCCGGGCCACCGACGAGAAGGGCGGCGCCCAGTTCATCCGCCGCTTCCTCGCCGACGACGTCCTCGAACGGGTCGAGCGGCTGCGCCCGCTAGCCCAGGAGGCCGGCCTGACCCTGGCCCAGCTGGCCGTGGCCTGGGTGCTGCAGAACCCGAACGTGTCCGCCGCCATCATCGGTGCGTCCCGGCCGGAGCAGGTGGCCGAGAACGCCGCCGCGGCCGGAGTGAAGCTGGACCCGGAGCTGCTCCGGCGCGTCGACGAGATCCTCGACCCGGTCGTCGTCCGGGACCCCGAGCTCACCCGCAGCCCCCCCCGCCCCGGCCCGGCCCCCACCCCTCGTAGCTCGTAGCGATCATGCAGATCTGAACGGGGCCAGGGGAACATCAGTCGGCCGGGTGCAGACTCATCGGCCCGTACACGACGCGCCCGGTCTCCAGCAAGACCACCCGGTCCACCCCCGCAGCGAGCAGCTCGCGCCAGTGTTCCCCCAGCCAGGTCTCCGCGTCGGCCTGGCTGGGGAACTCCTCGGCCGGCAGGCCGGTCGGTTCCACCACCGCTCCGGCGCCGTTCTCGTACCGCCACGACCAGCCCATGTGCCCCTCCTCCGGCAGCCGGTGTGGTCACCGTAACCCCCGCGGTTGACGGGCCAGGCGGGCGGTGGTGAGATCGCCGTGCACCACCCCCACCACCACGCCCAGCGAAGCCGGTCGGAGTCCGGCGCTGACCCGCAACCGTAGGCCGCGCGCGTCCTTTGCGCCCGCGGCGAGCCGGGACGCCTGGACGCGGCGGGGCTCCACTCGTCGAGGTCTGCGAGCCGGAGTCCGGTGGCCGACCCGCGGTGCCGGGCCGGCCGGCCCGGGCCCGTCCCGCGCCGGGCACCGGGAGGCGGTCATGCCGGCACCGCACGACCCCGCCATCGGCCCCGTACCGGGCCCCCTCGGCGGTCCCGTCGGCGGTCCCGTCGGCGGTCCCGTCGGCGGTCCCACCGGGAGCGACCGCAGGCCGGGCCGGCTGCTGATCCTCGGGGGGGCCCGGTCCGGCAAGTCCGCCGAGGCCGAGCGGCGGCTGGCCGGCCGGCCCCGGGTGACTTACCTGGCCACCGGTGGGCACCGCCCGGAGGATCCCGAGTGGCAGGCCCGGGTGGCGGCGCACCAGGCCCGCCGGCCGGCGGACTGGGCGACGCTGGAGACCGTCGAGGTGGCGGCCGCCCTGCGGGCCGCCACGGACCCGGTACTCGTCGACTCCGTCGGTCTGTGGCTCGCCGGGGTGCTCGACCGGGCCCGCGCCTGGGGGCTCCCCCCGTCGCACCCCCAGCCGCAGCGCGCCGTGGACGCCGCCGTCGAAAACCTGCTGGACGCCTGGCGGCAGGCGCCGGTGCCGGTGGTGCTGGTCAGCGAGGAGGTCGGCGCCGGGGTGGTCCCGCAGACCCAGGCTGGCCGCGTCTTCCGCGACGCCCTAGGCACGCTCAACCAGCGCCTGGCCGCGGCCGCCGAGGAGGTCGTCCTCGTCGTCGCCGGTCTCCCCCTCACCCTCAAGGCACCAACCCCCTCCTCCCCCACCGACCCCTGGAGCGCCCCGTGACCCTGGACCTCGCCGACCTCGCCGCCCGCGTCCCCGACCCCGACCCCGCGGCCGCCGCGGCCGCCCGGGAACGCCAAGGCCGGCTGACCAAGCCGACGGGGGCGCTGGGCCGGCTCGAGGAGCTGTCGGTGTGGCTGGCCGCCGCCCAGGGCCAATGCCCCCCCCGGCCCCCGCAGCGACCCCGTGTCGTCGTCTTCGCGGCGGACCATGGGATCGCCCGCGCCGGGGTGTCGGCGTACCCGCCGGAGGTGACCGCGCAGATGGTGGCGAACTTCCTCGCCGGCGGCGCCGCGGTCAACGTGCTGGCCCGGCAGGTCGGCGCCGGGGTGCGGGTGGTGGACCTGGCGGTGGACGCGGACACGCCCGCGGAGGTGTCGGCGTACAAGGTGCGCCGCGGGTCGGGCCGCATCGACCAGGAGCCGGCGCTGAGCACCGCCGAGGCCGAGCAAGCCTTCGCCGCCGGGCAGGCCATCGCCGACGAGGAGGTCGACGCCGGCGCTGACCTGCTCATCCCCGGCGACATGGGCATCGGGAACACCACCCCGGCGGCCGTGCTGGTCGCCGTGCTGACCGACGCCGAGGCGGTGGCCGTGGTGGGCCGCGGCACCGGGGTGGACGATGCCGGCTGGATGCGCAAGACCGCGGCGGTGCGCGACGCCCTGCGCCGAGCCCGACCGATCGCCTGGCAGCCGCTGGACCTGGTCGCGGCGGCGGGCGGCGCCGACTTCGCCGCGATGGCCGGCTTCCTCGTCCAGGCGGCCGTACGCCGCACGCCGGTGGTCCTCGACGGGGTGGTTTCCGGCGCGGCGGCGCTGCTGGCCCACCGGGTGGCGCCTCGGGCCCGGGCGTGGTGGGTGGCCGGGCACCGGTCCACCGAACCGGCGCACACCGCCGCGCTGGCCCACCTGGGCCTGGACCCCCTGGTTGACCTGGGGCTGCGGCTGGGCGAGGGGACCG
Source organism: Actinomycetota bacterium (assembly GCA_049323135.1). GTDB lineage: Bacteria > Actinomycetota > Actinomycetes > JBMOMH01 > JBMOMH01 > JBMOMH01. The sequence goes on along the minus strand of JBMOMH010000229.1, from coordinate 244 downwards.
GGGCCCTGGTCGCGCTGCCCCTGCTCACCGCGGCCGCGGCCACCCTGGCGGAGATGGCGACCTTCGACGAGGCGGGCGTGAGCGACCGGCCGGACCGGTGACCCCCCCGCTGCGCGACGCCGCCCGCCTGGCCCTGGGCACGCTCACCGTCCTGCGGGTGCCGGCGCCGAGCGAGGTCGACCAGGCGCGGGCCGGGTGGGCCATGGTGGGTGCCCCGGCGGTGGGCGCCCTGCTCGGCGGGGCT
>JBMOMH010000228.1:0-5402 GCA_049323135.1 Actinomycetota bacterium | reverse complement strand
CAGGAAACCTGATCGTCGTCACGCCTCCTGGGCGGTCGAGCACCCAGGAGGCGATACCACCACCCAGGAGACGGTACGACGGCCCAGGAAGTAGCGGGGCCGTCGCGGGCACCAGCGCGGGAGCGCGGGAGAACACCGGCCGGGCGGTGCGGGCGCCAGGACGGCCCCCGGAGGGACGGCATCTGCGAGACTGGTTCCCCGATGGACGTCCACGACAAGCTCGACGAGCTCGCTGCGCTCGTGGAGAGCGCACGGGCCATGCCGATGTCAGCCTCGTGCATCGTCAACCGGGGCGAGGTGCTCGCCCTGCTCGAGGAGATCCGCCAGCTGCTGCCGGAGGACCTCGCCCACGCCGAGTCCCTCCTCCAGGAACGCGAGATGGTCGTCGAGGAGGGCCGGCTGGAGGCCAGCCGGCTGCTGGCTCAGGCCGAGGAGGAGCGGCGCCGGCTGGTCTCGGCCACCGAGGTTGGACAGGCCGCCCACGCCGAGGCGGCGGCGATCATCGCCGCGGCCCGGGAGGAGGCCGGCGCCATCCGTCAGGAGGTGGACGACTACGTCGACACGAAGCTGGCCAACTTCGAGGTCGTCCTGACCAAGACCCTCGCCGCGGTCACCCGGGGCCGGGAGAAGCTGCGCGGCCAGGGCGACCTGGCCGACCTCGGCCCGGGACCCGGGGCCTCCCCGCCGTCCCGCTGAGCGCTCGTCCCCGGGCGGCCGCGAGTCGGGTCCCGGGGCGGCGTTAGGCGGGGGCGTCAGGGCCGGGTATCCTCGACCACCGGTCCCCCGGACCGGCCGGCCCGGCCGGGCCGTGCCGCCGCGTCGACGGCCCTGCCGGGGGAGGGGGCGCTGGAGACCGACCGGTGCCCGTACCGAAGAGAGCAGGACAGTGAGCAGTCTGGACCCCCGCGCGCCCCTCGTGGTCGACACCCGGGACCTGGGTCGTCGCCCCGGGGCGCTGCGCACCCTGACCCGGACGGTGCCCGCGCCGGCCCGGCTCGAGGTGAGCCTGGTGCGGGTGGTCGAGGGCAGCGACGTCGCGCTCGACCTTCGGCTGGAGTCGGTGGTGGACGGCGTTCTCGTGTCGGGTACCGCGCGCGCCCGGGCCAGCGGCGAGTGCGGGCGCTGCCTGGAGCCCGTCGACCAAGCGGTGCAGGTCGACCTGCGCGAGCTGTTCGTGTACCCGGGGACCGAGGCCGACGAGGACGCCCCGCGGATGCAGGGGGACCTGCTCGACCTGGAGCCGCTGCTGCGCGACGCCGTGGTCCTCGAGCTGCCGCTGCAGCCGGTCTGCCGGGCCGACTGCCCCGGGCTGTGCCCCGAGTGCGGCGTACGGCTGGCCGAGGACCCCGGGCATGACCATCCCGCCGTCGACCCCCGGTGGGCGGTACTGGAGCACCTGGTGCAGGGCACCACCGACGAAAGGCTGGAGAAGTAGCCGTGGCCGTCCCCAAGCGCAGAATGTCCCGCAGCAACACCCGGTCCCGCCGGGCCCAGTGGAAGGCCGCCGCGCCCACCCTGGTCACCTGCGAACGATGCCGGGAGCCGCGGCTGCCGCACCTGGCCTGCCCGACCTGCGGCACCTACAACCGGCGCCAGGTCCTGGCCCGCTGAGCGTGGCGTGAGTCCCCGCGACGGGATCGGGCCGCCGCTGGACCGCCTGGAGCAGCACCTCGGGGTGCCCTGCGACCACGCGATGCTCGGCCAGGCGCTCGTGCACCGCTCGTACTCGTACGAGAACGGCGGGGTGCCCACCAACGAGCGGCTGGAGTTCCTCGGTGACGCCGTCCTCGGGCTGGTCGTCACCGACGCGCTGTTCCGCACCCACCCCGACCTGCCCGAGGGGCAGCTGGCGAAGCTGCGGGCGGCCGTGGTCAACATGCGGGCGCTGGCCGAGGTGGCGCGCGGCCTCGACCTGGGCGACTTCATCCGGCTGGGTCGCGGCGAGGAGGCGACGGGCGGCCGGGACAAGGCGTCCATCCTCGCCGACACCCTCGAGGCGGTGATCGGCGCGGTGTACCTGGACCGTGGCCTGGCGGTGGCGGCCGAGCTGGTGCACCGGCTCTGCGACGAGCTGCTGGCCCGCTCGGCGCTGCTCGGCGCCGGCCTGGACTGGAAGACCAGCCTGCAGGAGCTCACCGCGGCGCGCGGGCTGGGCGTCCCCGAGTACGTCGTGGCGGAGAGCGGGCCGGACCACATGAAGACCTTCCGGGCCGCGGTCCGCATCCGCGGGCTCGCCTACGGTGCGGGCGAGGGGCGCAGCAAGAAGGAGGCCGAGCAGCAGGCGGCCGAGTCCGCCTGGCACGGCCTGCGCGAGCTCGGCCCGGCCGCGACCTTGGCCGGGGGCCTGGCCGGGGGGTTGGCCGGGGAGCTGGGCCCGCCGGTCGGCGGCGACGCCGGGGTCGGTGCCGGGTAGCCGGTGCCCGAGCTGCCCGAGGTCGAGGTGGTCCGCCGGGGCCTCGCCCGGCACGTGGTGGGCCGTACCCTGACGACCGTCACCGTGCTGCACCCCCGGGCGGTACGCCGGCACGCCGCCGGGGCCGCCGACTTCGCCGCCGCCCTGGCCGGCCGGCGGGTCATCGACGCCCGCCGCCGCGGCAAGTACCTCTGGCTCCCGCTCGACGACGGCGCCGCGCTCGTCGCGCACCTGGGGATGAGCGGGCAGCTGCTGGTCCGGCGACAGGGGGACCCTGACGAGGTGCACCTGCGGGTCCGGCTGCGCTTCGCCGACGGTGACCCGGAGCTGCGCTTCGTCGACCAGCGCACCTTCGGGGGGCTGCTGCTCGTCCCCGACGGCGCCACGCTGCCCGGGGTGCCCGGAGTGATTGCGCACATCGCGCCCGACCCGTTGGACCCCGCCTTCGACCCCGCCGTGTTCCGGGCCGCGCTGCGGCGCCGGCGTACCGGCATCAAGCGGGCGCTGCTGGACCAGACCTTGGTGTCGGGGGTGGGCAACATCTACGCCGACGAGGCGCTGTGGCGGGCCCGGCTGCACCACGGCCGGGGGACCGCCGGGCTCACCGGGGCCGAGGTGGCCCGGCTGGTCGACGCGGTCCGCGCGGTGCTCGGCGAGGCGCTGGCGCAGGGGGGCACCTCCTTCGACCGGCTCTACGTCGACGTCGACGGGGCGCAGGGGTACTTCGGCCGCGCGCTGGCGGTGTACGGCCGGGCCGGGGAGGCCTGCCCGCGCTGCGGCACGCCGGTGGTCCGCGAGCCGTTCATGAGCCGCTCGGCGTACCGCTGCCCGTCCTGCCAGCCGGTGCCGCGCCGGCGACGCCCGGCGGCCGGCCGTCACCCGTTCGCCGCACGTTCGTGACCGATCCGGTATCCCCGGCTTGACCAGCGGACCGCCGGATGCGACCCTGGTGGCACCGCATCCACCGCCGCCGCCGTGCGGCGCGCGTCGGCTGCTGACCCCCACCGGTGTCTCAGCGCGGAGGACTTCGATGGCGAAGGCACTGCTCGGCTACGTGGGTGGTCCGGACCCCCGGCTGCTCGACGAGATGCGTCGGCTCCGGCAACGGGTCGCCGACCTCGAGTCCGAGGTCGGTCGGCTCCGTCAGGCGAACGGGGAGCTCACCGAGCCGGTCCGGCCGGAGGAGCTGATCGACCTGGAGCTGCCCCAGCGGGAGCCCGCCCTCACCTGACCGGGACCGGTCTCGCACCACGGTCAAGGGACGCCCCGCGGGGCGTCCCTTGTGACGTTCGGGTCGTCCCTCGGGCGCGCCGTGCCGGCCGGGCCCCGGCCGGCGGGTAAGGTGCCCACGCCGGCGTCCTTCGACCGAACGAACCGCTGTCCCGGTCCGGCCCGGCGGCCCGGGCGGCCAGGAGTGTGGCGTGCACCTGAAGAGCCTGACGCTGCGGGGCTTCAAGTCCTTCGCCTCCTCGACGACCCTGCGCTTCGAACCCGGGATCACCTGTGTCGTCGGCCCCAACGGGTCGGGCAAGTCCAACGTGGTCGACGCCCTGGCCTGGGTCATGGGCGAGCAGGGGGCCAAGAGCCTGCGCGGCGGCAAGATGGAGGACGTCATCTTCGCGGGCACCGCGGGGCGGCCGCCGCTGGGCCGGGCCGAGGTCGTGCTGACCATCGACAACTCCGACGGGGCGCTGCCCATCGACTACACCGAGGTCGCCATCTCGCGGATCATGTTCCGCAACGGCGGCTCGGAGTACGCCGTCAACGGCGACCCATGCCGGCTGCTGGACGTGCAGGAGCTGCTGTCCGACTCCGGGATCGGGCGGGAGATGCACGTCATCGTCGGGCAGGGCCAGCTCGACGCGGTGCTCTCGGCCACCCCGGAGGAGCGGCGCGGCTTCATCGAGGAGGCCGCCGGCGTGCTCAAGCACCGCAAGCGCAAGGAGAAGGCGCTGCGCAAGCTCGAGGCGATGGCCGCCAACCTCACCCGGTTGCAGGACCTGACCGCGGAGCTGCGCCGCCAGCTCAAGCCGCTGGGCCGGCAGGCGGAGGTGGCCCGCCGCGCCGCGGTGATCCAGGCCGACCTGCGCGACGCCCGCCTGCGGCTGCTCGCCGACGACCTCGTCGGGCTGCGCCAGACCCTTGACGCCGAGCTGCGCGACGAGGCGGCCGTCGCGGCGCGGCGGGCCGCGGCCGAGCAGGCGGTCGCCCTGGCCGCCGCGCGGGTCGGCGAGCTGGAGGAGCAGCTGGCGGCGCTGGCGCCGCGGCTGGCCCGGGCCCAGGAGACCTGGTACCGCCTGTCCTCGCTGCGGGAGCGGCTGCGGGGGACCGCCGGGCTGGCCGCCGAGCGGGTACGCCACCTGCGGGACGAGGTGGCGGAGCCGCGGGCCGGCCGGGACCCCGACGAGCTGGCCGCCGAGGCGGCGACGGTGCGGTCCCGGGAGGCGCAGCTGGTCGAGGAGCTCGCCCGGCACCGCGCCGAGCTCGCCGCGACGGTCGCCGCCCGCACCGACGCGGAGGCCGCGCTGCGGGCCGAGGACGCCCGGCTGGCCGCCCTGGCCCGGGCCGCCACCGACCGCCGGGAGGGCCTGGCCCAGCTGCGTACCCGGCTGGCCGGCCTGCGCAGCCGCGCGGCGGCCGGCGAGGCGGAGATCGGCCGGCTCCGGGGGGCGGCCGAGGACGCCGAGGCCCGGGCGCGCCGGGCCGAGCAGGAGTTCACCGCCCTGGAGACCCAGGTGGCCGGGCTGGACCAGGGCGAGGTTGACCTCGACGCCGAGCACGAGGCGGCGAACGCGGCGCTGGCCGGCGCGACCGAACGGCTGGCCGCGCTGCGGGAGCAGGAGCGGGAGGCGGAGCGGCAACGGTCCGCGCTGGCCGCCCGCGTGGAGGCGCTGGAGATGGGGCTGGCCCGCCGGGATGGCGCCGGCGCGCTGCTCGCCGCGGCCGAGCCGCCGGCCGGGCTGCTCGGGTCGGTCGCCGCCCTGGTCCC
>JBMOMH010000227.1:0-5408 GCA_049323135.1 Actinomycetota bacterium | reverse complement strand
CACCGACCGGAAGCGGCCGGCCTGCGCCCGCCAGGACAGGATCCGCTCGGCCAGGACCGGGCCGATGCCCGGCAGCGTCTGCAGCTGCTCCGCGGTCGCCGTGTTCAGGTCGACCGGTCCCGGCGGGGCGCCCGCACCGGCCGGGGCGACCGGGCCGCCCGGGGCCGGCGGACCGGGCAGGCCGACCAGGACCTGCTCGCCGTCGACGAGTGGGCGGGCCAGGTTCAGGCCCACCGTGTCGGTCCCGGGCAGGACCCCGCCCGCCGCCGCCAGCGCGTCGAGCACCCGCGCCCCCGCGGCTAGGCGCACCACCCCGGGCCGGGCGACCCGGCCCTGGACGTCCACCCACAGCGTGGGCGCGGGCGTGGTGCGACCCGCCGGCCGGGTCTCGTCGGCCCGTCCGGGTTCCAGGGTCGGTGTGGCGGCCGCGGGTCGGGAGGGGGGAGCGGGCAGCTCACGGGGGCCGGACCGCCACAGGTACACCGCCGCGGCCGCCAGGGCGGCCACGCAGACCAACGCCAGGGCGACCACCGCAGGCAGGTCGAGCCGCCCCCGGTGCACCGGGCCGGTCGGCCCGGGCGACCGACTGCTGGCCGCGCGATCGGACCCGCCGGCAGCCTCGTCAGCGAGCTCGGCGGCGGACCCGCCGGCAGCCTCACCAACACTCCCGCCGGCAGGCTCATCGGCAGAACCCGGGGGCGCCTCGGCCGCCGGGGCGGCGGGCACCCACCCAGGACCGGGACGCGCGGCCCCGAGGACGGCCCCCAACCGCCGGCCGGCCAGGTCGGCGAGGGCCCTACCACGGAGGCTGGGGCAGCGATGTCGAGCCACGCGTCGCACGCTAGGCAGCGCTGGCGACCCCCCGCCGGGCCCGACGGCCCGCCTGTGGAGGGGCAGCCCGGGACGGGCACCCTGTGGACGACCACCGCGGGCCGCCAGCCGCGGCGAGCGAATCAGCTGGGGGCGACCACGACGCCGAGCATGCCGGGCCCGACATGCGCGCCGACGACGGCGCCGACCTCGGACAGCACCGGCTCGGCGGCGAGCGGCACCCGGTGGCGCAGCCGGGCCACCAGGTCGGCGGCCCGCTGCGGCTCGGCCAGGTGGTGGACGGCCAGGTGCACCGGTCCGCCGCCGGCGGCGGTGGCCGCCTCCGCGCAGAGCTCCTCCAGGCGGGCCACCGCCCGGCCGGTGGTGCGGACCTTCTCCCGGGGCACGATCCGCCCGTCGACCAGCGCCAGCAAGGGCTTGATCGCCAGTGCGGAGCCCAGCAGCGCCTGCGCGGCGCCGATCCGACCGCCTCGGCGCAGGTGCTCCAGGGTGTCGACGCTGAAGTACACGACGGTACGCCGGGCCCGGTCGCGCGCCGCCTCACCCACCGCCGCCAGGTCCGCGCCGCCGGCAGCCGCCTGCGCCGCGGCCAGCGCGGCGTACCCAAGGCCCATCCCCAGCGAGCGGCTGTCCACCACGTCGACCGGGAACCCGTCCCGCTCCCCCACCTGGGCGGCGGCGAGCCGGGCGGACTGCACCGTCCCGGAGATCTCCCCGGACAGGTGCACGGAGACGACGCCGTCGGCGCCGGCCTCGGCGGCCGCCAGGTAGGCCTTGGCGAAGTCCGTCGGGGAGGGCCGGGACGTGGAGACCGGCTCCCAGGCCCGCAACGCTGCGGCGACCCGGGCGCCGTCGATGCCCGCGCCCTCCGCGTAGGCCTGCGAGCCCACCACCACCTGCAGGGGGACCACGGTCAGCCCGTGCGCGGCGACCAGGTCGGGGGGCAGGTACGCCGTGGAGTCCGTCACCACCGCGACCCGGCCCGTCATGGCCCACACGCTAGCGGGCGGCAGGCCCTACCGTGATCCGGTGACCTTCTCCATCGTGGCCCGCGACCCGGTCACCGGCGAGCTCGGCGTCGCGGTGACCACCTGCGTCCTGGCGGTGGGAGCCGTCTGCCCGGGGGTGCGGCCGGGGGTGGGGGCGGTCTCCACCCAGGCCCACGCCCGGTGGGCCTACCGCCCGGAGGTGCTGGACCGGCTCGCCGCCGGGGAGGCCGCGCCGGCCGCGCTCGCCGCGGCGGTGGCGGCCGACGCGGGCCGGGAGGAGCGGCAGGTCGGGGTGGTGGACGCCGCCGGAGGGGCCGCCGCCTGGACCGGGCGGGGCTGCGTGCCGTGGGCGGGTCACCGCAGCGGCGACGGCTGGACCGTCCAGGGCAACCTGCTCACCGGCCCGGAGGTGGTCGAGGCGGTCGCCGCGGCGTACACCGGCCACCCCGGGCCGTTGCCGCGCCGGCTGCTCGCCGCCCTGCAAGCCGGGCAGGCCCGCGGCGGAGACCTGCGCGGGACCCAGTCCGCGGCACTGCTGGTGCTGTCCCCGCCGGAGGACCCCGCGGACACCGAGGCGGTGCTGCGCGGGGTGGACCTGCGGGTCGACGACGCGGCCGACCCGCTGCGGGAGCTGGACCGGCTGCTTGGTCTGCACGAGGCGTACGTCGCCGGGGACCACGCCGCGCTCGCCCGGCAGGGGCCAGCCGGGGAACGGGAGCTGCACGCGGCCCTCGCCGCCCTGGCCGCCGGCGACCTGGGCACGGCGGCGGACCGGCTGGCCTCTCTGCGCGCCCGTCCCGGGTGGGAGGCCTGGCTGGACCGCCTCGCCGGCCGCGACGGGGAGCCCCTGGTCCGGCGGCTGGTCGCCCTGGCCGAGCGGTAGCGGGCAGCCGGGTCGGGGCCGGCTCAGGCGGGGACGACGTTGACCAGCCGCGGGGGCCGGACCACCACGTTCGCCACGCCCCGGCCGTCCAGCGCCCGCCGCACGGCGGGCAGGGCCAGCACCCGGGCCCGCAGCTCGTCCCCGTCGATGCCGACCGGCACCTCGAGCAGGTCGCGCTTCTTGCCGGCCACCTGCACGACGCAGGTGGCCGTCTCCTCGACCAGCAGCGCCGGGTCCACCGCCGGCCAGCCGGCCCGGGCCACCCCGGGGGCGTGCCCGAGCCGGGCCCACATGTCCTCGGCGGTGTACGGCGCGACCAGGGACAGCAGCACCGCCACCGCCTCCACGGCCTCCCGTACGGCGGGGTCGGCCGGCCCGGGGGCACCGTCGATGGCCCGGCGGGTGGCGTTGACCAGCTCCATGACCCGGGCGACGGCCACGTTGAACCGGAACCCCTCGACCAGGTTGGTGACCTCCGCCACCGTCCGGTGGGTTACCTTGCGCAGCTCACCGTCCCCGCGGCTCGGGTCGGTGCCGACCGGCGCGGTGACCTCGCCGGACAGCCGCCAGGCCCGGGCCAGGAACCGCTGCGCGCCGGCGGGGGACACGTCCGCCCAGTCGATGTCGTCCTCCGGCGGTCCGGCGAACACCATGGTCAGCCGTACGGCGTCCACCCCGAACCGGTCCACCTGCTCGCCCAGGTCGACCCCGTTGCCCAGGGACTTGCTCATCGCCTTGCCCTGGTTGATGACCTGGCCCTGGTTCAGCAGCGCGGTGAACGGCTCGGTGAAGTCCAGCAGGCCCATGTCGTGCAACACCTTGGTGACGAACCGGCTGTACAGCAGGTGCAGGATGGCGTGCTCCACGCCGCCGACGTACTGGTCGACGGGCATCCACCGGCGCACCGCGTCCACGTCGAAGGGGACGTCGTCCCGCTGGGGGGAGCAGTAGCGCAGGTAGTACCAGGACGAGTCGACGAACGTGTCCATGGTGTCGGTGTCCCGGCGCGCCGCACCACCGCACTTGGGGCAGTCCACGGGCACCCAGTCCGCCGCCGCGGCCAGCGGGGACACGCCCTTCGGGGCGAGGTCGGCGCCGCGCAGGTCGGGCAGCCGGACCGGCAGCTGCTCGTCGGGGACGGGTACCTCCCCGCAGTCCGGGCAGTGCACGATGGGGATCGGCGCCCCCCAGAAGCGCTGACGGGAGACCAGCCAGTCGCGCAGCCGGAAGTTCACCGCGCCCCGACCGGCGCCCTGCTCCTCGAGCCAGGCGACGATGTCCCGGATCCCGGCCTGCTTGTCGGTGCCGTCGATGAGCGGGGAGTTGACGTGGACGCCGTCGCCGACGGTGGCGACCCCGGACTCGGCAGGGTCGGGCTCACCGGTGTCGACGACGACCCGGACCGGCAGGTCGAACTGCCGGGCGAAGTCGAGGTCGCGCTGGTCGTGTGCGGGCACCGCCATGATGGCCCCGGTGCCGTACTCGGCCAGGACGTAGTCCGCGGCCCACACCGGGATCGGCTCCCCGGTGACCGGGTTGCGGGCATACCGGCCGAGGAAGACGCCGGTCTTGGGGCGGTCGGTGGCCAACCGTTCGATCTCGGTGGCGCGACGCACCTGCTCGACGTACGCCGCCAAGGCGGGCCGCTGCTCCGGTACGCAGAGCTCGTCGGCCAGCCGGGAGTCCGCGGCGACGACGAAGAACGTGGCGCCGTACAGCGTGTCCGGCCGGGTGGTGAACACGGTGACCGGCGCGTCGCGCCCCTCGATGGGGAAGTCCACGTACGCGCCCTGCGAGCGCCCGATCCAGTTCCGCTGCATGAGCAGCACCCGCTCGGGCCAGCGGCCCTCGAGCTGGGCCATGTCGTCGAGCAGCCGGTCGGCGTAGTCGGTGATGCGGAAGTACCACTGGGTCAGCTCGCGCTTGGTGACCTCCGCGCCGCACCGCTCGCAACGCCCCTCGACGACCTGCTCGTTGGCCAGCACCGTCTGGTCCACCGGGCACCAGTTGACCGGGGACGCCTTGCGGTAGGCCAGGCCCCGCTCGAACAGCCGCAGGAACAGCCACTGCGTCCAGCGGTAGTACTCAGGGTCGCTGGTGTGCAGCCGGCGGGACCAGTCGAAGGACACCGCGTACCGCTGGAAGGACCGCGCCTGGGTGTCGATGTTCGTGTACGTCCAGTCCGCGGGATGGGCGTTGCGCCGGATGGCGGCGTTCTCGGCGGGCAGGCCGAAGGAATCCCAGCCGATGGGGTGCAGCACGTCGTACCCGCGCTGGAACCAGTAGCGGGCGACGACGTCGCCGATGGCGAAGGCCTCCCCGTGCCCCATGTGCAGGTCCCCGGACGGGTAGGGAAACATGTCCAGGATGTACCGGCGCTCGGCCGAGCCGTCGTCGGCGGGCCGGAACAGGTCCAGCTCCTGCCACACCGGCAGCCAGCGGGCCTGCAGGGCCGCCGGGTCGAACTCCTCAGCCTGGTTCGGGTCGCTCATCCGTCCTGCCGGTTCCATCGTTTCGGGCTCCCTGACTCGGCCGCCGGACCCCCACAAAGGAAAGACCCCTCACACAGGAGGGGTCGCCGCGCTGGGTCGGGGTCTCAGCGCGGCCGTCGAAGGAGCCGCCCGGGTCGCACTCGGCCAGGATAGCGCAGCGGACCGGCCCGCGGACCGGCCAGGGGCCGGCCAGGGGGCAGGTCAGCGACCGAG
>JBMOMH010000226.1:0-5425 GCA_049323135.1 Actinomycetota bacterium | reverse complement strand
GCTCAGACGTCGAAGAAGACGGTCTCATCGTCGCCCTGCAGCCGGATGTCGAAGCGGTAGCCGTCCCCGGTCGGCTGGGCCAGCAGGCGGGCCCGGGCCGGTTCGGGCAGGGCCTGCAGCACCGGGTCGAGGGCGTTCGCCGCGGCCTCGTCGGCGAAGTACACCCGGGTGACCAGGCGGCGCAGCACCCCGCGGGCGAGGACCGACACGTCCAGGTGCGGGGCCTCCGTGCCGCCGCCGGGGGCCGGCAGCGGGCCCGGCTTCACCGTGCGTACGGCGTACCCACCGGCGGCGTCGGTGGGGCAGCGGCCGAAGCCGCGGAAGCCGGGCGGCCGCGGCGGCCGGGCCCCCCGGGGGTCGTCGGGATGGTCGAACCGCCCGTCGGCGTCGGCCTGCCAGGTCTCCACCAGGGCGTCGACCACCGGCTCGCCGTGCCCGTCGAGGACGCGGCCGCGGACCCAGACCGCCCCCGGGGTGCCCTCGGGGACCACGTCGGCGCCGTCGGGCCAGGTCAGGCCGAGGCTCAGGTACGGGCCGACGGTCTGCCAGGGGGTGGCGGGCAGGGTCATGCCGCGCCCCCCGCGGGCGGCTCGAAGGGGGTGGCGTGCCGGCCGCGCAGCACCACGTCGAAGGCGAAGCCCAGGGCCCACTCCGGCTGGGTGGCGGCGTGGTCGTAGCGGGCCACCATCCGCTGCCGGGCGGCCGGGTCGGGGACGGAGTTGAAGATCGGGTCCTGGAAGAAGAGGGGGTCGTCCGGGAAGTACATCTGGGTGACCAGCCGCTGGGTGAAGGCGCGGCCGAGAAGGGAGAAGTGGATGTGCGCCGGCCGCCAGGCGTTGTCGTGGTTGCGCCACGGGTAGGCGCCCGGCTTGACGGTGACGAACCGGTAGCGGCCCTCGGCGTCGGTGAGGCAGCGCCCGGTGCCGGTGAAGTTGGGGTCCAGCGGCGCCGGCCACCGGTCGACGGTGTGCGCGTAGCGGCCGGCCGCGTTGGCCTGCCACACCTCGACCAGGGTGTGCGGCACCGGCCGCCCGTCACCGTCGAGGACCCGGCCGTGGACGACGATGCGCTGCCCCAGCGGCTCCCCGGCGTGCTGGCGGGTCAGGTCGTGGTCGACCGGGCCGACCCGGCCCTCCCCGAGCAGGGGACCGGTCGTCTCGGTCAGCCCGTGGGGGAGCGGCACCAGCGGCTGGTGGGGGGAGCGCAGCAGCGTGCCCCGGTAGTCCGGCCAGCGCAGCGGCGGCTGCTGGTCGGGCGGGTCGCGCCGGTAGACCTCGGTGCCGGTCACCCGGTCACTCCTTCCCGGTCGGGGTGGTCACTGTCCTTCCAGGACGACGGCCAGCCCCTGGCCGACGCCGATACAGATCGCGGCCAGCCCCCAGCCGCCGCCCCGGCGGTGCAGCTGGTGCGCCAGGGTGCCCAGGATCCGCGCCCCGGAGGCCCCCAGCGGGTGGCCGATGGCGATGGCCCCGCCGTGCGGGTTGACCAGGTCCGGGTCCAGCTCGGGCCAGTCGGCCAGGCAGGCCAGGGACTGCGCGGCGAAGGCCTCGTTCAGCTCGACCACGGCCAGGTCGGCCCAGCCGATGCCGGCCCGGGCCAGCGCCTGGCGCGCCGCGGCCACCGGGCCGAGGCCGAAGGCGTCCGGGTCGACCCCGGCGACCCCCCGCCCGGCGATCCGGGCCAGCGGGGTCACGCCCAGGTCCGCCGCGGCCGCCGCGCTGCCGACGAGCAGGGCCGCCGCGCCGTCGTTGAGCGGGGAGGAGTTGCCGGCGGTCACCGTGCCGCCGGGCCGGAAGGCGGGGGAGAGCTTGGCCAGCGCCTCCAGCGAGGTGTCCGCCCGGATGCCCTCGTCGCGGGTCAGCTCGGTGCCCGGCACCGGCACCACCTCGGCGTCGTACGCCCCGGCCGCCCATGCGGCGGCGGCCCGCTGGTGGCTGCGCAGCGCGAAGGCGTCCTGCGCCTCGCGGCTGATCCCGTACCGGTCGGCGAGCCGCTCGGTGCTCTCACCCAGGGAGATGGTCCACTGCGCGGGCATCCGCGGGTTCACCATCCGCCAGCCCAGCGTCGTGGAGTGCAGCGTCTCGTGGCCCCGGGGGTAGGCGCGGCCCGGCTTGGGCAGCACCCACGGGGCACGGGTCATCGACTCCACCCCGCCGGCGACGACCAGCGCGGCGTCCCCGACGGCGACCGCGCGGCTGGCCTGCACCACCGCCTCCAGCCCCGAGCCGCACAGCCGGTTCACCGTGGTGCCGGGCACCGAGGTGGGCAGCCCGGCGAGCAGCACGGCCATGCGCGCCACGTCGCGGTTATCCTCCCCGGCCGCGTTCGCGTCGCCGAGGACGACGTCGTCGAGGCGTGCCGGGTCCAGGCCGTCCTGGCGGGCCACCAGCGCGCGTACGACGTGCGCCGCGAGGTCGTCCGGGCGCACCTCCGCGAGCCCGCCGCCGTGCCGGCCGATCGGCGTGCGCACCGCGTCGAGGATGTAGGCAGCGGTCATCCGGCGGCTCCTCCGACGTGGGTTCCCTGGGTGGCCTGCAGGGCGCGCAGCGCCGCCAGCTCGGCCGCGCTGGGCGGCGGGGCGGTGCCGACCTCGTCGGCGACGGCCAGCGGCCACCCGGTCGCCGCGGCCACCTGGTCCACGGTGACCCCCGGGTGCAGCCGGGTCAGCCGCAGCTCGCAGGTCTGCGGGTCGGGTTCGAGCACCCCCAGGTCGGTGATGACCAGCCGCGGCCCCCCGCCGCGCAGGCCGAGCCGCTCCCGGTCGCCCGGCCCGCGGCCGTAGCCCACCGAGGTGACGAAGTCGACCCGGTCGACGAAGCTGCGGGGGCTCTGCCGCACCACCACGATGACCTCCCGGCAGGAGGCGGCGATCTCGGGGGCGCCCCCCGCGCCCGGTAGCCGCACCTTGGGGTGCGCGTAGTCGTCGCCGACGACGGTGGTGTTGATGTTCCCGAACCGGTCGAGCTGGGCGGCACCGAGGAAGCCCACGTCGATCCGTCCCGGCTGCAGCCAGTAGTTGAAGACCTCGGGCACGCTCACCACCGCGTCGGCGGTGGCGGCCAGCACCCCGTCGCCGATGGACAGCGGCAGCCGGTCCGGCTTCGCTCCGATGGTGCCCGACTCGTAGACGAGCACCAGGTTCGGTGCGTGGGTGCGCCGGGCGAGGTTGGCCGCGGTGCTGGGCAGCCCGATCCCGACGAAGCAGACGGTGCCGTCGCGCAACGCCCGGGCGGCGGCGACCGTCATCATCTCGTCGGCGGTGTAGCCATCGGCGGTCATACCGGGGCCCCCGCCCCGGCCCGCAGCTGCTCCAGCCACCTGCTGAACGCCTCCCGGTCCCGGCTGATCGCGTCCCACCGACGGTAGTAGGCGTTGTCCCGCTCCGAGTAGCCGTCGGCGTACGACGGGTGCGCCCCGCCCGGTGCCTCGCTGACCAGGGTCACCGCCCACGACGGCAGCACCACCAGGCCGGGCCGGGGGCGCAGCTCGGGGACGACCTCCTCGACGGTGACCAGGCTGCGCCGGGCGGCGAGCACCGCCTCCTTCTGCACCCCCACGATGCCCCACAGGGCGACGTTGCCGGCGCGGTCGGCCTGCTGGGCGTGCACCACGGTGACGTCCGGGTTCAGCGCGGGGACCGCGGTGAGCACCTCGCCGGTGAACGGGCACACCACCGGCCGGACGGTGGGCGTGTGCTCGGGCAGGTCGGTGCCGCGGTAGCCGCGCAGCACGGCGAAGGGCAGCCCCGCGGCGCCGGCCACGTAGCGGTTGGCCATCCCGGCGTGGCTGTGCTCCTCCAGCTCCAGCGGCCGGGGCCACCCGGCCTGCACGGCGTCCCGGAACCGGTGCAGGGACCCGACCCCGGGGTTCCCGCCCCAGGAGAAGACCAGCTTGCGGGCGGCGCCGGCACCGATGAGCTCGTCGTAGACCAGGTCGGGGGTCATCCGAACCAGGGTGAGGTCCCGCCGCCCCTGCCGGATGATCTCCCGGCCCGCGGCGAAGGGGATGAGGTGGGTGAACCCCTCCAGGGCCACGGTGTCCCCGTCGTGGACGAGGGTGGCGACCGCCTCGGCCAGCGGGACGATCGCGGCCATCGACGGGGCTCCTCCAGGACGTTCGTTATGCGAACAGACGTGCTCATATCGAATCTAGGGTCGGCGCCGGGGTGAGGTCAAGGCGGGAGCCCGGCGTACGGCGGCGGTTGACGGGCGTAGGCGGTCGTCGTACGTTCTGGTTCTGAACGCACGTACGTCTATCGAACGCCCGCCCAGCCCCCTCCTGGAGCGCCCCATGTCTGGCACCACCTCGTCTGGCACCACGTCTGGGACCACCCGTACCCGCCTCCGCCGAACCGCGCTGCTGGCCGGGGCCGCGGCGCTCCTGCTGGCCGCCTGCGGCTCGGGGGGCCCGGCCACCCCCGCCGCCACCGGCACCGGCGCCGCGGGCGGCAAGGTCGACCAGGTCAAGGTCGGCATCATCCCCATCGTCGACGTGGCGCCCATCTACCTCGGCACAAAGCAGGGCTTCTTCGCCAAACGCAACATCGAGCTGACCCTGGAGAGCGGCCAAGGCGGCGCCGCCATCGTCCCCGGGGTGGTCAGCGGGCAGTTCCAGTTCGGCTTCAGCAACGTCACCTCCCTGCTGCTCGCCGAGTCCAAGGGGCTGCCGCTGAAGGTGGTCGTCAACGGGGTCGCCTCCACCGGGGTGCAGGGCAAGGACTTCGGCGGCGTCGTGGTCAAGACCGACAGCCCCGTGCGGTCGGCCAAGGACCTGGCCGGCAAGACCGTCGCGGTCAACACGCTGAAGAACATCGGGGACACCACGGTGCGCGCCTCCGTGCGCAAGGACGGGGGCAACCCGGACGCCGTGAAGTTCGTCGAGATGGCCTTCCCCGACATGCCCGCCGCCGTGGCCGGGGGCCGGGTCGACGCCGCCTGGGTGGTCGAGCCGCTCCTGTCCATCGCCCGCGGCCAAGGCGACCGGGTCGTCGCCTGGAACTACGTCGACGCCGCGCCCGACCTCACCGTGGCCACCTACTTCACCTCCGCCAAGCTGGCCCAGACCAACCCCGACCTGGTGGCCCGCTTCGTCGCCGCGATGAAGGAGTCCCTGCAGTACGCCGACGCCAACCCCGACCAGGCCCGCCAGGTGCTCACCACGTACACCAAGATCGACCAGAAGACGGTGCAGGCGCTGACGCTGCCGAAGTGGCCAGTGGACATCAACCGGGCCTCGGTGCAGACCCTCGCCGACCTCGCCGTCAAGGACGGGCTGCTGACCTCGGCGCCGGACCTGGGCAAACTGTTGCCGTGACCGCCGCGCCGGCCCGTGGCCGGGCCGTCCCCTGGGGCCTGGCCGGCCTGGCCGTTCTCGTCGCCGTGTGGGAGGTGGCGCCGCGGCTCGGCCTGGTCCCGGCCCGCTACCT
>JBMOMH010000225.1:0-5433 GCA_049323135.1 Actinomycetota bacterium | reverse complement strand
CGCTGGGGAGAGCTAACAACTCCCATCCAAGTCACACAGGGCACACCCGTCACTCATGTCACACGGCGTGTCGACCCACAAAACCCCTGGTCAGCGCCCACCCACCCGGACTTTGCCGGGGCCCTGGATACAGCCCGCTGCGCTCATCACCGAACAGCTGCATCGGGTTGTGATGCGCGTTCGCCCGCCCGCCGCGGCGAGTCCGCGACAGCGGGAACGGGTTCACCATCGGACCAGTCCCGGCCTCCAGGTGGAACTGGTAGAAGCCGCGCAGTACCGTCTCGCTATGCGCCGCCGTCGCCGCGGCGTACCGCAGTCCCGGCGGCGTCTTACCGGTCACCGGATTCGGCGAACCCCGGCCCCGTCCAGCAGCCGACGGCCCCAGCTGTGTCTCCACTGCTTCGTCCCGGCCGCGCCAGTGCCGGCGCACCGGCTTGCCGCCGATCTGCACCCACCGGCTGAAGTCACGAGCCTTGACCCGGGCGGCCTGGTCCCAACCTACCCCGACCGCTGCCAGGAACCGGAACCAACGCAGCAAGGCCATCGCGTAGGAACGCTGCGTGGTCTGCGACAAGCCACGGGCCTGAAGATCACGCAGGAACGCGGCGACCGGCGCGGTGCTCTGCCCAGCGGCGTCAAGCAGCCGGTACGGCTCGAACGGATCGTCGGTCTCGCACAGGGCACCGGTCTGCGGCACCATCAACGCACGCAGATCCCGGCCTGGCTCGTCGGACTCGTTCACGAGCCGGGACCATATCCACCCCGCCACCGATCTGCCGCACGGCACGGGCACGCCGCTTGGGTAGTTCAGTCAACAGGCAGATCTTCATCGGATACGGGAAGTAGGCGCACACCTTGACGAACGCCGGACCGAAGTCGTCGTCCCAGAGGTAGAAGTAGTAGCAGGTCACCCGCCGGTCGACCTTCGCGAACGAGAACGACGGCACCGACCCCTCGCGGCCCTCCCGCTGCGTTCCGGTGAACACCGGCGCGAACTCCTGCGCCACCCCGATCGCCGCCACCCGTGACCCGCCCGCCGCCGCGGCCCGCGCCAGATGCGGGCGCATCACCTCGATCTTGCGGTCCCCCTTCGCGAAGCGCACCAGCGGGATGTCGTTGGCCTGCGCGTAGGACGCCACCGCGCGGCGGAACCGCCCCCCGATCTGGTCGAAGATCGCCGGGGACGGGATCGGGAACCCCAGGTGCCGGGTCAGGAACACCACCACCTGCCCGGGCACCTGCAGGTTCGG
This sequence comes from Actinomycetota bacterium, assembly GCA_049323135.1. Taxonomy (GTDB): domain Bacteria; phylum Actinomycetota; class Actinomycetes; order JBMOMH01; family JBMOMH01; genus JBMOMH01. Next base: position 4,183 of record JBMOMH010000225.1, on the reverse strand, counting down.
CACGTACCCGTTGAGATAGACCCGGTCCAGGCACTCCAGGTCCAAGGTCACGTGCCCGTCGAGGACGTCGTTCACCGTCACCGGTCGAGCCACCATCTGGACACCTCCGCGACCCACGTCACCAGAGGCGCCCAGCGTGACCCTCAACCGGCCGCCACGTCACCACCCAGACCAGCCGACGACCTCGGCGGGCCGGGGCGGAGCCCCGTTAGTGACTACCAAGACGGCCCGGCCGTTGCAGCGCTATCGGCACCCTGCGTTCTGGTACGTCTGGCCAATCCTTGCCTCCCCCCTGTACATGGCCTGGGACTGGTTGCGGTTGACCTCACCTGCGTCGTCCTGGTCGTGGGTGGAGCAAGTCGTCCTTGCCCCTGCCTTCCTCGTTCAGTCACTGTTCTTGATCGGCATACGGCCGTCCCTGACAATCAGCGACGAGGGGCTGCTTGTCGTGAATCCGTTGCGGACGTTTCGGGTGCCGTGGTCGGCGGTGCAGGGCTTGGAGTCCGGCTGGGTGCTGCGGGTGCGCACCGGGGACCGGCTGATCGGGGTGACCGCGGTGGAGGCGTCGAACGCGTCGCTGACGACGGGGGCGTGGCAGACCCGCCCGCAGCGGGTGCAGGCGGAGCTGGAGCGGCGGTTCGGCGACCGGTTCGGCACCGGCCCGCCGGGGCGGGTGCGGGTGTCCTACCGGGCGGCGCTGTGGGTCATCGCCGGGGTGTGGGCGGTGTGGACCCCGGTGGTGCTGCTGCGCTGGGCCGGGGTGCTCTAACGACTTTGTGCACGATTGAGGTTGGGGCGGCCTGGCTCGGCCGGCCCGCCAGTGGTCGTCAGCGGGCGGCGCAGCGGTCGGAGACCAGCCCGGCGATGGCCTGGGCGGTCTCTTCGAGGTAGGCGCGGCGTCCGAGGTAGCGCTGGAGCGGTCTCCATTGCTTGGGTTCGGCGATGGCGTGCTCGATGCAGATCCGGGTCGAGGACTGGTTGTGGCGCCCGCTCTCCCAGCGGGCGAGGTCGGCGGCCGGAGCGTCCCTGCCCGGCTTCTTGGGCGGCCCGTGGACCTGTCCCGGGTAGTCCCGGACCAGGCCGGGGTAGCCGGAGTCGACCTCGCAGGTGACCTGCGGGTAGCGCTGCAGCAGGTCCTCGACGCCCTCGGTGCGCAGCGCGGTCACGTCGTGCATCCGGCCGGGGCGGAAGGCACCCAGCCACAGCAGCCGACCCTGCCCGTCGCTGATCGCGGTGGGCTTGATGGTGTTCTGCTTCTTCTTGCCCGAGACGAACGCCCGCCGCCCGGGCGTGCGCGCCCGTGGGCGGCGCACCTGCACCTCGGTGCCGTCCACGCGCAGGTGCCCCCCCTCGGCGGCGGCGTAGGCGAACACGTCGGCCAGCGTGCGCAGCCGCAGGTCGGGCTGGCCGGGCACGGCGAAGCCCCGGGCCGCGAGCAGAGGGCGGACCTCGTGCACCGCCCGGGTGACGGTGGAACGATCCACCCCGTAGAAGACGGCGAGGGCGGCGTGCGGCAACTGGAAGCGCAGCACGACCAGGGTGGCGATCACCCGGTCGACGAACGGCAGCACCCGGTTCGGGCCGGCGCCGGCGGCGCGCAGCCGGCCCCGGCCACCCCGCCGCTCGCGCAACTGCGACTCCCGTCCCGCCTGCCACGGGTCGGCCAGCTCGGTGATCAGCTGGGCCAACTGACGCCGCGGGACGCCGGTGCAGATACGATGCGACAAGGCCGCGCGAGCCCCTGTGGACGACACACCTTCATGATCTTGCGCGGCCGTTCACATGCCCGGCATCAACACGCCGCGATCACCGCTGCCTCGACAAACTCCTATCGTGCACCAAGTCGTAAGCCGGGACTGGCCGCGCCGAACAGGGACGATCGTGTTTCGAAGCGGTCGCCCACCCCGGTTGTGGCAGACTCGCCGGGTGGCCCCACACACGGGAGGTCCGGCCGCCCCCGGGTCGGACCTACCTCCCACCTTCAAGGACGCGGTGCGCAGGATGGGGCTGATCCCCGTGCTGGTCAGCATCGGCATCGCCGCCCTGGGCGTCGTACTCATGGTGCTCTACTTCGAAAACGCGCTCGTACGGATCTTCCTGGTCCCGGCCACCCTGCTGACCATCCAGCAAGTCTTCCGGAGGGCCGCCCGGAAGGGAGGCGGCCGGCACGGCCGACCTGCCACCGACCCCCCGAGGGACGCCACGAGCTCGTCCGGGACCGGCTGACCCCAGCGCACCCGCCTCCGCGTACCTTGTCCCCGGCCGCCAGGTGGCCGCCAGGGAGGAGCCCGGTCCGTGGTCAGCGCCCTCGAGGTGACCTACCGTCCGATCCCGTCGTTCTTCGGGGTGTCCCCGCACGGGCTGCTGGCCGCGGCCGGCATCGCCGTCGGGTTCCTCGTGCTCAGCCGGGAGGTGCGGCGGCGGGGCCTGCCCACCGAGGTGCTCGACGCGGCGGTGCTGTGGGGGGTGCTCGCCGGGGTGCTCGGCGCCCGCGCCGACTACGTGATCTCCCATCTGCGCGAGTTCACCTCCCCGCTGCAGGTGGTGAAGGTGTGGGAGGGCGGCCTGGCCCTCTTCGGCGGGCTGATCGCCGGGCTCGCCGTCGGGGTGACCGTCGCCGCCCGCAAGGGGGCGCACGTGCCGCGGCTGCTGGACGCGGCGGCCGCGCCCCTCGCCCTGGCCATCGCGGTTGGCCGGATCGGGGATCTGATCATCGGGGACCACCTGGGTACGCCGACGACCAGCACCTTCGCCCTGGCCTTCCGGGTCGAGTCCGGCTACCACCTGGCCCCCGGGTTCGGCCTCGGCCCGGCGGCGCCGCCCGGCCCGGGCCAGTCCTGCACCGACGTCGGCTCCTACTTCGCCGGCTGCGCCTACCACCTCACCCCGGCGTACGACCTGCTCGGTGCCCTGCTGCTGGCCGGGCTCATCGTCTGGCTGCGCCGCCGGCTCCCGCTGCGCGCCGGGGTGGCCTTCGCCGTGTTCCTGCTGTGGTACCCGCTGCAGCGGCTGCTCGTCGACGTCACCCGGGGCATCGACGAGCGGCCGCTGCTCGGCCTGACCGGTACCCAGCTGCTCGCCGTGGTCATCGTTACCGCGGCGGTCGTCCTGCTCGCCGTGGTCGGCCTGCGCCACCGGGGCCTGGGGGAGGCACCCGGCGACCCGCCGTCCGCGGTGGCCCCGCTACTGCGGGACGGCCACCCGATCGGGTCCCGGCCGGCCGAGCCGGCCGACCCCGTCGACCCGGCGCCGGCGGCCCCCGGCGAGGCCGGCCACCAGCCACCCCAGCCCTGACAGGACGACCACCGGCAGGTCCCCGGTGCGTGTGTACGGCGTACGCCCGGCGCGCAACGCCACCTCCCCGCCGAGCACCGCCGGGCTGCCCAGCCCGCTGCGCGCGGTGACCCGACCCGCCGCGTCGACCAGCGCCGAGTAGCCGGTGGGGGCCGCCTGCACCAGGGCCCGCCCGGTCTCCAGGGCGCGCAGCCGGGCCGCCGCGACCTCCATCGCCGGCACCTCCTCCGTGGTGTAGGAGGACGCGTTGGTCGGGACCAGCAGCACCTGCGCCCCCGCCTGTACCGCGGCGCGGGCCCGGTCGGCGAAGAACACCTCGTAGGAGATGAGCACCCCGAGCCGGCCGGCCGGCGCGGTCAGCAGGCCGGGGCCACGCCCGGGGATGGCGTCGCGGGGGACCAGGGCCGCGTTGCCGCTGAGCCGGCTGACCAGGGGGCGCGCGGGCAGGTACTCCCCGAAGGGCACCCGGTGCACCTTCTCGTACCGGCCCAGCAGCGTCCCGTCCGGCCCCCAGGCCACCGCGGCGTTGCGGAACCGCGTGGCCCCCTCGTCCTCGACGACCCCGACGACCAGGGTGCTGCCCAGCCGGCGGGCCAGGGCGGCCAGCTCGGCGCCCACCGGGGCCTCGGTGACCGGACCGGGCAGCGCCACCACGTCCTCCGGCCACAGCACCAGCGCCGGCGTACCGGTGACGGTCGCGGTGGCGGCGAACTGCCGGGCGGTGACCGCCGCCGGGTCGCTGAACACCGCCGGTACGCCGCGCGGGCCGCCGCCCTGGACCGCGGCCACGGCGAGCTGCCCGGTCTGCCGGGTGGTCGGTACGGCGGCGCCGGCCAGGGCGGCGGCCACCGCCAGCGCGGTGGCCAGCAGCCCGACCGCGACCGTCGCG
>JBMOMH010000224.1:0-5477 GCA_049323135.1 Actinomycetota bacterium | reverse complement strand
GACGGCTCGCCGCCGCCGTCGACGGGCGGCTGGACCTGCTGGTGAACAACGCCAGCATCCTCGGGCCCAGCCCGCAACCGCCCCTCGCCGGCTACCCGGTCGACGTGCTCGGCGAGGTCCTGGCCGTGAACACCCTCGCCCCGCTGGCGCTCACCCAGCTGCTGCTGCCACGCCTGACCGAGAGCGGGGGGAGGGTCGTCAACGTCAGCTCCGACGCCGCCGTGGTGGCCTACCCCGGGTGGGGCGGGTACGGCGCCAGCAAGGCCGCCCTCGACCGGCTCACCGCCGTACTGGCCGTGGAGCACCCGGCGCTGCGGGTCTACGCCGTCGACCCCGGCGACATGGCCACCGAGCTGCACCAGCAGGCCTTCCCAGGCGAGGACATCAGCGACCGGCCGGCGCCGGAGACCGTGGTGCCGGCGGTGCTGCGCCTCGTCGACGCCGACCTGCCCAGCGGACGCTACCGGGCCGATGAGCTGGCCGCCCTCCCCGTCGAGGCCGGCCGGTGACCGCCGCCGTCGGGCCGGCCCGTTTCCCGCTGCCCCCGGGGCGCGCGGCCGACGCCCCGCCCGAGCGGCGAGGCACACCGCGCGACGGTGTCCGGCTGCTGCGGGCCGCCCCGGGGCGGCTGACGCACCACCGCTTCCGGGACCTGCCCGACCTGCTGGACCCGGGCGACCTGCTCGTCGTCAACACCTCGGGGACCCTGCCCGCCGCGCTGCCGGGCCGGCGGACCGGTGGGGACCCCCTGCCGGTGCACGTCGCCGGGGCGCTGGAGGACGGGGCCTGGGTGGTCGAACCTCGGCGACCCGACGGCTCCGGACCGGCCGGCGACGTCGCCGCGGGCGACCGGCTAACCCTTCCCGGCCCGGTACACCTGGACCTGGTCGCGCCCTACCCGGCGCCCACGGGGTCGGGGGTGCCGCGGCTGTGGCGGGCCATCCCCCACCCGGTCGTCGACCTGGTCGGCTACCTGCGCCGGCACGGCCGGCCGATCCGGTACGGGTACCTCTCCGGCGACTTCCCGCTGTCGGACTACCAGACCATCTTCGCGAGGCAGCCGGGCAGCGCCGAGATGCCCAGCGCGGGCCGCCCGTTCACCCCCGAGGTGCTGGTGCGGTGCGCCGTACGTGGCGTGGTCGTGGCCCCGGTCCTGCTGCACACCGGGGTGTCCAGCCCGGAGTGGGCCGAGCCCCCGGCGCCGGAACGGTTCGCCGTGCCGCCGGCGACCGCCCGGCTGGTCACCGCGACGCGGGCCGCTGGTGCCCGGGTCGTCGCCGTGGGCACCACCGTGGTCCGCGCGCTGGAGTCCGCCGTGGTCGACGGCGCGGTGCGCCCGCGGGCCGGCTGGACCGAGCTCGTCCTCGGCCCGGAGCGGCCGGCCCACGTCGTGTCGGGGCTGGTCACCGGGCTGCACACCCCCGAGGCCAGCCACCTGCGGCTGCTCGACGCGGTGGCCGGGCCGGCCCTGGTCGACGCGGCGTACGCCGCCGCGCTGGCGGGGGACTACCGATGGCACGAGTTTGGCGACGCCATGCTCTTCCTGCCGGCGTAGGAACGGGCGGACGAAGCGGCCGGCCCTGGACCGGCCCCGGAGACGGACGACCCCCGGGTGGGCCCCGCCGGAGGGCGGGGGTCGGCTGGACGGGCCGACGCCCGGGGGTCGGGTGACTCCCTGGGAGTCGCCGCCCGCGCTGGGCGACGCCTCGGTCGGCGTCTGCGTCGACGGTCAGGTCGACGCCACAGATGCGCGGCTAGCGGACAGCCACCTCACGCGTCCGAGATCTATGCATCGACCGGACCACCTCCCTCCTCGTGTACGCCCGAGGATACGCCCCGCCCCCCTCTCCCTCAGAGGCGCATGATCGCTACGAGGGGGAAGGGGGCGGGTCAGGGGCAGAGGCGGTGCCGGACCCAGGTGCGGTCGGGGAGCCGCTGGTAGCGCAGGCGGTCGTGCAGCCGGCCCGGCCGGCCCTGCCAGAACTCCACGGCCAGCGGCTCCACCCGGAACCCGCCCCAGAAGTCGGGCACCGGCACCGGCGTACCCTCCGGCCAGCGGGCGGCCACCTCGGCGTACCGGTCGTCGAGCACCTGGCGCGATGGCACCGGCGTGGACTGCGCGCTGGCCCAGGCTCCGAGCTGGGCCGGGCGCGGGCGGGTGGCGAAGTACGCCGCCACCTGCTCCCGGTCCACCTCGGTGACCTCCCCATAGATCACCACCTGGCGGTCCACCGCGTGCCACGGGAACACCAGGCTGGCCTGCGGGTTCTCCGCCAGGTCCCGCGCCTTGCGGGACCCGAGGTTGGTGTAGAAGACGAAGCCGTCGGCGTCCACCCCCTTGAGCAGCACGGTGCGCGCACTGGGCACGCCGCTGGCCGACGCGGTGGCCAGGATCATCGCGTTGGGTTCGAGCACCCCGCCGGCCGCCGCGTCGGCGAACCAGGCCCGGAAGGCCACCACCGGGTCCGGGTCGAGGTCGGCCTCCCGCAAGGGCCCCCGGTCGTAGCGGCGCCGCAGCGCGGCGGGGTCGGGGACCATCGGCACCGACCATTGGTAGCACGGCCCTTGGTGACCCGAGGGTGAACGCCGGGAGAATACGCGTGGAGAATGGCCCCGGCGCGGCCGCTCGCCCACCAGGACTGGCCGCCCCCACGAGGACGTGAGGAGACCCCGGATGTCCGCAGCCAGCCCCCGGTCCGCCGACGGCGTCCCCACTGCCTTCACCCCTGGCCTGGAGGGCGTCGTCGCCTTCGAGACGGAGATCGCCGAACCGGACAAGGAGGGCGGCGCGCTGCGTTACCGGGGGGTGGACATCGAGGACCTGGTGGGGCGGGTCAGCTTCGGCAACGTGTGGGGGCTGCTCGTCGACGGCCGGTTCAACCCGGGCCTGCCCCCGGCCGAGCCGTTCCCCATCCCGATCCACTCCGGGGACATCCGGGTCGACGTCCAGAGCGCCCTGGCCATGCTGGCGCCGGTGTGGGGGCTCGCCCCGCTGCTGGACATCGACGACGCCCAGGCGCGCAGCGACCTGGCCCGGGCCGCGGTGATGGCGCTGTCGTTCGTCGCCCAGTCCGCCCGGGGCCTGGACAAGCCGATGGTGCCGCAGCGGGAGATCGACAAGGCGGCGACCATCGTCGAACGGTTCATGATCCGCTGGCGGGGGGAGCCGGACCCCAAGCACGTGCAGGCCGTCGACGCCTACTGGACCTCCGCGGCCGAACACGGGATGAACGCGTCGACCTTCACCGCCCGCGTGGTGGCCTCCACCGGGGCCGACGTGGCGGCCTGCCTGTCCGCCGCGGTCGGGGCGATGTCCGGCCCGCTGCACGGCGGCGCCCCGTCCCGGGTGCTGCACATGATCGAAGAGATCGAGCGGACCGGGGACGCCCGCGGCTACGTGCGGGGGGTCCTCGACCGCGGGGAGCGGCTGATGGGCTTCGGGCACCGGGTGTACCGGGCCGAGGACCCGCGGGCCCGGGTGCTGCGGCGTACCGCCCAGGAGCTGGGCGCCCCCCGCTACGAGGTGGCCGCGGCGCTGGAGCGGGCGGCGCTGGCCGAGCTCGGCGAGCGGCGCCCGGACCGGGTGCTGGCCACCAACGTGGAGTTCTGGGCGGCCATCGTGCTGGACTTCGCCGAGGTCCCGGCCAGCATGTTCACCTCGATGTTCACCTGCGCCCGCACCGCCGGCTGGAGCGCGCACATCCTGGAGCAGAAGCACACCGGCCGGCTGGTCCGCCCCTCGGCCCGCTACGTCGGCCCCGGACCCCGGCTGCCCCAGGACGTGCCGGGGTACGCCGAGATGACGCCGGCACCGTACTTCGCCCACGCCTCCTGAGCGCACCGGCCCGGGCGGCGCCGGGTACCGTAGGGGCCATCCCCCGCCCCCCGCAGGAAGCGCCCGACCGTGCCCGACGCCCCCGCCCTGACCATCCCTGCCGAGCTGCGCCCGGTCGACGGCCGCTTCGGCTGCGGGCCGTCCAAGGTGCGACCGGAGGCGCTGGCCGCGCTGGCCGCCACCGGCCCCGCGCTGCTGGGTACCTCGCACCGGCAGGCCCCGGTGCGGAGCCTGGTGCGCCGGGTGCGCGACGGGCTGGGCGAGCTGTTCGCCCTGCCCGACGGCTACGAGGTGGTGCTGGGCAACGGGGGCACCACCGCCTTCTGGGACGCCGCCGCGTTCGGCCTGGTCCGCCACCGCTCCCAGCACCTGTCCTTCGGTGAGTTCTCGGCGAAGTTCGCCGCGGTCACCCGGGACGCCCCGTTCCTCGCCGAGCCGTCGGTGGTGCGCGCCGAGCCGGGCAGCCACCCGCTGCCCCGGCCCGAGGCCGGCGTCGACGTCTACGCGCTGACCCAGAACGAGACCTCCACCGGGGTGGCAATGCCGGTGCGGCGGGTGGCCGGCGCGGACGACGGCGCGCTGGTGCTCGTCGACGCGACCAGCGCGGCTGGCGGGCTCCCGGTGGACGTGGCCGAGGCGGACTGCTACTACTTCGCGCCGCAGAAGAACTTCGCCGCCGACGGCGGGCTGTGGGTGGCGCTGTTGTCCCCGGCCGCGCAGGCGCGGGTCGCCGAGGTACGGGCGTCCCGCTGGGTGCCGCCGTTCTACGACCTGGCGACCGCCTTGGACAACTCTCGCAAGGACCAGACCTACAACACCCCGGCGGTGGCCACCCTGTTCCTCTTCGCCGACCAGGTGGAGTGGCTGCTGGCCCGGGGTGGGCTGGCCTGGGCGACGGCGCGTACGGCGGACTCGGCGCGGCGGCTGTACGGCTGGGCGGAGAAGTCCGACTACGCCAGCCCCTTCGTCGCCGACCCGGCGCAGCGCTCCGACGTCGTGGGCACCATCGACTTCGCCGACGCCGTGGACGCCGCCGCGGTCGCCCGGGTCCTGCGGGCGAACGGCATCGTGGACACCGAGCCCTACCGCAAGCTCGGCCGCAACCAGCTGCGCATCGGCATGTTCCCGGCGGTGGAGCCGGATGACGTCGAGGCGCTGACCGCCTGCCTCGACTACGTGGTCGAGCGGCTGCCCGCCCCGGCCTCGAGGTGACCCGGCTGGTCCGGGACCGGCTCACCTGGCTGGTCTACGGGCAGCTGGGCCTCTACGGCTACTTCCTGTACGGGTTCGGGCCGGTGGTCCCGCTGCTGCGGGTCGAGCAGGGCACGACCCGCACCCTCGCCGGGCTGCACGGGACCGCCCTGGCCGCCGGCGCGGTGCTGACCGGGGCGGTGTTCCCCGCGGTGGTCCGCCGGGCCGGCCGGGGCGGCGCGCTGTGGCTCGGGGTCACCGGGCTGGTCGCCGGGGTGCTGCTGCTCGTCCTCGGCCGGGCGCTGCCGGTGACGCTGGCGGCCACGCTGCTGGCCTCGGTGGGCGGCTCGCTCGTGGTCAACGCGAGCACCCCGGTGCTCGCCGACCACCACGGCCCGGCCGGGCCGGCCGCGATCAGCGAGGCCAACCCGGTGGCCGCGGGGTTGGGCCT
>JBMOMH010000223.1:0-5502 GCA_049323135.1 Actinomycetota bacterium | reverse complement strand
CGCTGGGGAGAGCTAACAACTCCCATCCAAGTCACACAGGGCACACCCGTCACTCATGTCACACGGCGTGTCGACCCACAAAACCCCTGGTCAGCGCCCACCCACCCGGACTTTGCCGGGGCCCTGCATTCGCACGCCACTACCGTTCTGCGTCCCGTCCACGGCAAAGCCGTTACATCCATCGGCGCCGAAGCGCAGCACCAAAGCCGCCCCCGAAGGGAGCACGGCGACGGCGCGGGCCCCCGGCACGGTGGCCGTGGCCTGCCAGGTGGCCCCGGTGTCCTGGGTGACGTACACACCACCGTTCGGGCAGAGCAGCGCCGCCCGCGTCGGGGTCAGTCCGACCAGGTCGACCGCCGGCACGCCCGGACCGCACGGGGCCGCGACCAGGCGCTGGGGAGCATGCAGCTGGGGCTGCGGCGGGGGCAGCAGGCTCCAGGCGGCCGCGGGGTCCCCCGGTGCCCAGCTCCGCCCGGCGTCGCTGGTGCTCCACAGGCGCAGCTGGCAGCCCTGGTCCCCTCCGACCAGCCAGGCGACGCCGGCACCGACGACCCGGACCCGGAGCACCAGAGCGGCCGGGGAGGGGATGTCCCGCCACTGGGCCCCCCGGGCACCCGACCACTGCAGCCGGGCCCCTCCTCCCGGGCACCCGCCGGGCGCGAGAGCGCGCAGGGCGGTGCCGTCGGCGGCCAGGTCGAGCGGCAGGGCGCGGGGCGGAGGGGGGACCTGGGTCGGGGTGGGGCTAACGGCGGGGGGCGCCGGGGTCGTGGGTGGCAACTGCGTGGGCTGTCCCGCCCCGACCAGGCCGCCGGACGGCAGGGGCTGAGCAGGTGGCGCGGCGGGCGACCGGCCGACCACCGCCGCCACCAGGACGACGTCGAGGACCAGGAGCACGCCGAGCGCGATCAACCGCACCCATGGCCCGCCCGGCAGCCGCAACGCCGACACCTCCCTCCGTCGCGGCGGAGCCTACTGTGTCCCGGCGACAACTTCCGGTTACCTTCGTCAGGTGCCAGCCACGGCCGCCGCCCCGGGGCGCCCCGTCTTCCGGGTTCTCTACGTGTGCACCGGCAACCTCTGCCGCTCCCCGATGGCCCAGAGCATCACCACGCTGCGACTCGCCGAGGCGCTCGGCGCCGACGCCGACCGGTTCTCCGTGACCAGCGCCGGAACGCAGCCGGTGGTCGGCGCGGAGATGGCGCCGGGGGCCCAGCGGGCGCTGGCCGCCCACGGCGTGCCGGCCCTGGCCACCCGGGCCCGGGCCCTGGAGCACGCCCAGGTGGCGGAGGCCGACCTGATCCTCACCGCCGCGCGTGAGCATCGCGCGGTGGTCGCCCGGCTGCTCCCGCTCGCGACGCGACGGTGCTTCACGATCGTCGACTTCGACCGGTTGACCCGGCAGGTGGACCCCACGGACCTCCCCGACCACGACCCGGTCGACCGGGCGGCCCGCCTCGTGGTCCGGGTCGGGGGGCTGCGCGGCACCCTGCCGCCGCTCCATCCCGCGAAGGTCGACCTGCCCGACCCGTACGGCCGGCCGGACGACCACTTCGACGCCTGTGTCCGGAGCCTGCTGCAGCTCACGGCGTACTGGCCCACCCTGCTGGCCGGCCAGCCGTCAGCCTGACGACCGGCGCCGCGACATCGCCGCGTGGCGCCGTACCGTCATCGGCGCCACCGTGGCGGAGTGGCCGAGGTGGGGGCGGCTGGGGTGCGCCTCGTCATAGCGGTAGGCGTAGCCGTAGGCGTAGGAGCCGGGCCCCTTGGCCGGCGCCATGGTGATGACGCTGCCCAGCAGCCGGGCGTCCACCGCGCGCAGCGCGGCCACCGCGCCCTCGGCCTGACCCCCGGTCGTCTTGCCATGGCGCAGGACGAGCAGGGCACCGTCGGCCTTGCCGGCGAGGATGGCACCGTCGGCGACCGGCAGCAGCGGGGGGGCGTCCACCAGCACCAGTTCGTACTGCCCGGCCAGCCGGTCCAGCAGGTCGGTCATGTTCTGTGAGGTGAGCAGCTCGCTGGGGTTGGGCGGGATGGAGCCGCTCGGCAGGACCACCAGGTTGTGCGGCCCCCACGGCTGGACCACGTCGGGCAGGTCGACCCGGCCAACCAGGACGTCGGTCAACCCGACCGCCCCCTCCAGGCCCAGGTAGTCCACCACCTTGGGTCGGCGCAGGTCGCCCTCCACGAGGATCACCCGGGACCCGGCCTCCGCCACGGTGATCGCCAGGTTGGCGGCCGTGGTCGACTTGCCCTCCCCGGGCAGGGCGCTGGTGACCACGACCACCCGCGGGGGGCGGTCGACGTCGACGAACTGCAGGTTGGTCCGCAGCTGCCGGAACGACTCGGCTCGGACCGAGTGCCCCCGGTCCTGCACCACCAAGGGTGCCCGCCGAGCCGCGGCGTCGAACGGGACCACCGCCAGGTTGGGGGCCTGGGTGATCCCCCGGAGCGTCTCGGAGTCCTTGATCGACGTGTCCAGCGTCTCCCGCAGCAGGGCCAGGCCGAAGCCCAGCAGCAGCCCGACCAGGCCGGCCAGCCCCAGGTTCCGGGCCGGACGCGGCGAGACCGGGCTGGTGGGCAGCTGCGGGCTCTCGACCACCTGCACCTTCAGGACGGGCGCCTGGGCGCCCGCCGGGGTCTCCAGCTCGGCCACCAGCTTGGCGAACTGACGGCCGATCGCCGCGGCCAGCAGCTGGGCTCGCTGCGGCGAAGGGTCGGTGACCGTCGCGGTGAGCAGCACCGTGTCCGGCTTGGACGATGCGCTGATCTCCTTCTGCAGCTGGGCGGGGGTCATCGACACCCGGGCGTCCTGCAGCACCGCGGTGGCCAGCCGGTCCCCCCGCAGGAGGTCAACGTAGGACTTGACCCGCTGCTGGGAGAACAGGCCTCCGGTGTAGGCCGCACTGGTGTTGTCGCCAAAGGGGGTGGTGACGAAGAAGGTGACCTGGGAGGAGTACAGCGGGGTCTGGCGCAGCGTGAAGATGGCCGACGTGGCGATGGCCAGACCGAGTACGACGGCGACCAGCAGCCACTGGCGGCGCAGCATCACCAGGTAGCCGTGCAACTCCATCCGGGACCGCTCCTTCGACGCCGCGGCTCTGGGCCCGAGCCTAGAGCATGATCTCTGTAGGGGTCACCGCACTGATCCCGGCGGCCGGGGCCCGGCCCGCCCGGTCGGCACGACCGGCTACGGCCGCCACTGGTCCATCCGGTCGGTGCGCAGCGCCTCGGTCAGGGCGGCGTCCTTGGCGGGATCCAGGAAGACCACGCTCTGGTCGCCGACCCAGCCGGTCCCGCGGACCGGCATGGTCAGGAAGCGGACGCTCTCCGGCCGCAGGCCGCGGAGGCCGAAGGCCAGGGATCGGAGGTCGGCGCCGGACAGCCCGGAGTCGAAGCTGATCGACCGGGTCACCGCGTCCAGCAGGCGGGTCAACGCCAGGGGGTCGCTGAGCACCCCCAGGCTCGTGGCCTTCGCCATCAGGGCCTTCAGGTAGGCCTGCTGGTTGAGGATCCGGTCGAAGTCCCCGTTGGGGAGGTTGCTGCGCTGCCGGACGAAGGCCAGGGCCTGCTGTCCGTCCAGGTGGTTCACCCCCGCCGTCAGGTTGTAGCCGCCGGCCGCGAAGGCGCGCCCCACCGAGACGTCCACCCCGCCCACCGCATCGGTCATGCCCTGCAGGCCGGCGAAGTCGATCTCCGCGTAGTGGTCGATGCTGACCCCCGTCAGCTGCTCCACCGTGTTGACCAGCAGGGACGGGCCGCCGTACGCGTAGGCCGCGTTGATCTTCGCGTCGCCCCGGCCGGGGATCGGCACCCAGGAGTCCCGGGGGATGGACACCACCCAGGCCGACTTCCGGTCCCCGGCCAGGTGCAGCAGCATGATCGTGTCGGAGCGCTGCCCGATCGGGCTGACCGCGGTGCTGTTGCCGGCGCTCCCCGTCGTCTGCACGGGGGCGCGGGAGTCCGACCCGACGAGCAGGATGTTCATCGCCTTGGGGGCCACCACCGGTGGCCGCTGCGTGGGCGGGATCGAGGCGAAGACGTTGGGGATGCGCTTGACGTTCCGGTCGTAGCGGTTGGCCAGGTAGGTGAGCGTGGCACCGGCGAGCACGGCGAGGACGAGCACACCCACGCCCGCGACCGCGAACCACCGGCGGGCCCGGGTGCGGCGCCGGCGGGACGGTGCGCCCTCCGCTGCCGGCGGCACCGGCTCGGACGGGGATGCGTTCGTCACGGCGGCACCCTAACCGACGACGGGGCGTGGCCACGGGTTCTGCGGCGGACTGGCGGCCTCCTGGCCCCCGCTGGCGCCGTGGGGCCCGCTCCAGCCGCCTGCGGCCTCCCGCCCCTGCTTCACACGGCCTGCCCGAGCCTTGCACGGCGTACGAGCCATGCCAGGCCCCCGGTGACCATGTTTACCTGGTCATCCGGGCCGGCCGGGCGGTGAAACGACGAGGACGTCGCGGGCGCCCGCGCCGCCCAGCGCGGCAACCGCGCGGTCGAACGTGACCAGGCGGGCCCGGTGCCGGCGGGCCAGCGCCAGCAGGTGGGCGTCGGTCACCATCCGGTATGAGAGCAGCCGGGCGGGGTCGATGCCTTCCGCACCGACGACGCCGGGCACGTCGTCGGGCAGGAAGACGTGGCGTTTGCTCGCCCGCATCCGGACGAGCAACGCCAGCGCCTCCGGCGGGGTCACCGCGGTCGGGATGGCCGCCGGGTTCGACGAGACCCGGACGAACCCGCTCTCGGTCACCGGGGTGGTGGCCCACGGCGTACGTCGTGCGCCGAACCAGCGGTGGGCCCGCTCGTGGTGGACGTGGTTCGGCCAGGTCAGGCTTACCAGCACGTTGACGTCGGGGACGTCGGCCACCCGGCCTCGTCCAGACCCGACTGGACCATGTCCTCGGTGATCGGCGGCGCCTCGGCGTCCACCTGGGACACGGGTAGGCCGTTGCGCTCGCCCAGGCGCGCCTCGCGGGGGGCCAGCCCCCGCCGGGCCAGCTCGGACAGCACCGCGCCCAGCGAGCGCCGTTCCAACCGGGCCAACGCCCGAGCGGCGTCCACGACGTCGGCGTCGAGGTTCAGCGTCGTACGCACACCGTGGAGGGTAGCTTCCCACGGCCCGCTGGGGCCTCCCACGGCGTACGGGCCATGTCAGGCCCCCGATGACCAAGTTTACCTGGTCATCGGGGGGGCGGCGGGCCCCGTCGCCGTCAGCCGACGCGGGCGGAGGGCCGGATGGCGGCGCCGATGGTCAGGGTGAGCGCGGCCAGGCCCGCCAGGGCCAGGTACGGGACGCGGAACCCGGCGAAGGCGTCCCGCAGCACGCCGGCGAGCACCGGCCCGCCCGCGGCGACCAGGTAGCCGACGAGGAACGTCATCCCGGACAGCCGGGCGGCGGCGTCGGGGGTGTGCGCCAACCGGGCCACCATGGTCAGCGCCAGGGCGAAGGCGCCGCCAACGGCCAGGCCGAGCAGCACCACCCACAGCCACGGGGCGGCGCCG
>JBMOMH010000222.1:2538-5519 GCA_049323135.1 Actinomycetota bacterium | reverse complement strand
GACCGCCACCCCCAACCGGCGACCAGCAGGCCCCCCAGGGTCGGCCCGAGGGCCAGCCCCAGGGCCTGGGCGGCGGCCTGTACGCCGAGCGCGGTGCGCACCCGGGCCGGCGGCACGCTGGTGGTCACCAAGGCCACGCTGTTGGCCTGCAGCAACGCTGCCCCCACCGCCTGCAGCGCCCGGAAGGCCACCAGCCAGCCGAGGTTGGGTGCCAGCGCGGACAGGGCGGAGGCGACGGTGAAGACGACGAACCCCTGCAGGTAGAGCCGCTTGCGTCCCCAGCTGTCGGCGGCCCGGCCGACCGGGACGAGCAGTGCCACCAGGAC
The DNA here is from genome assembly GCA_049323135.1 of Actinomycetota bacterium. Classification (GTDB taxonomy): domain Bacteria; phylum Actinomycetota; class Actinomycetes; order JBMOMH01; family JBMOMH01; genus JBMOMH01. Next base: position 5,193 of record JBMOMH010000222.1, on the reverse strand, counting down.
GAGCAGGTACACCAGCGAAACCCACTCGACGGCCCCCAGGGTGGCGGCGAACTCGGTCCGCAGCGCGGGGTAGGTGAGGGTGACGATGCTCGCGTCGAGCTGGCCCATGAAGGCGCCGAAGCAGACCGACAGCACCGCGGCCCACGGGGCCCACGGGTGGGCGCGCACCCAGTCCGGGCGAGCCCGCTCCCCGCCACGCCAGCCGTTCAGCACCACACCTCCGGCGAAGATAGTTCTGTCACAGACAGAGCCTACCGACGCCTGGGCCGGCACCTGACCGTCGGCGGGCGGCCAGGGCACCGCGGGCGGCGAGGGCGGCGAGGGCACGGCGGGTCGGGGCGGGGCACCGCGGGCGGCCCGGACGGCCGGGGCACGGCGGGCCGGGGCGGGGCATGGCGGGGCGTCGGCCACGTGACGAACGTCCCACCCCGGATGAGACGCAGGTAACTGCCCGGCAGGCCGTCGCCGACCTAGCGTCGAGCCGCAGGACCCGGAGGCCAAGACAGGAGCGCCCGGGCCGCCGTACGCCGAGGGAGTGGGCATGGGGGCGCTGGACCTGGCGCGGTGGCAGTTCGGGGTCACCACCGTCTACCACTTCCTGTTCGTCCCCCTGACCATCGGCCTGTCCTTCGTGGTGGCCGGCTTCCAGACCGCGTGGGTGCGCACCGGGAACGTCGCGTACTACCGGCTCACCCGCTTCTACGGGAAGCTGTTCCTCATCAACTTCGCCATGGGCGTGGTCACCGGCATCGTGCAGGAGTTCCAGTTCGGGATGAACTGGAGCGACTACTCCCGCTTCGTGGGGGACGTGTTCGGCGCCCCGCTGGCCATCGAGGGGCTGCTGGCGTTCTTCCTGGAGTCGACCTTCCTCGGGCTGTGGATCTTCGGGTGGGACCGGCTGCCCCGACGGCTGCACCTGGCCACCATCTGGGTCGCCGCCGTCGGGACCGCGCTGTCGGCCTACTTCATCCTGGCCGCGAACTCCTGGATGCAGCACCCGGTGGGCTACCGCATCAACCCGGTGTCCGGGCGGGCCGAGCTCACCGACATCGTCGCCGTGCTGACCAACTCCACGACGCTGGTGACCGTGCCGCACACCCTCGCCGCGGCCTTCCTCACCGCCGGCGGGTTCGTCGCCGGCATCGCACTGTGGCACGTGACCCGCCGCACCGGCCCGGCCGAGGACCGCGCCGCCTTCCGTACGGCGGCCGTGGTCGGGGCGTGGGTCACCGTGCTGACCGCGGTGGCGGTGGTGGTCAGCGGCGACCTCCAGGCCAAGCTGATGACCCAGCAGCAGCCGATGAAGATGGCCGCGGCCGAGGCGATCTACGCCACGGCCCAGCCGGCCCCGTTCTCCCTGTTCACCGTGGGCCGGCTGGACGGCTCCGCGGAGGTCTTCAGCGTCACCGTGCCCCGCCTGCTCAGCTTCCTGGCCACCGGCTCCTTCGCCGGGCGGGTGGAAGGCATCAACAACGTCCAGGCGCAGTACGCCGCCACCTACGGCCCCGGCGCCTACACCCCGGTGATCCCGGTGACCTACTGGACCTTCCGCCTGATGATCGGGACCGGCCTGCTCGCCGCGGCCGTCGCGCTGTGGGCGCTGTGGCGGCTGCGCCGGGGCCGGCTGCCGACCGGGCGGTGGCTCGCCCGGGCCGGCCTGGCCCTGCCGCTGCTGCCGTTGGCGGCGAACTCCTTCGGCTGGCTGTTCACCGAGATGGGCCGGCAGCCGTGGCTGGTGTTCGGCGTGCTGCGCACCGCCGCTGGCGTGTCCCCGGGGACCACGACGGCGGAGGTGGCCACCTCGCTGGCCGTGTTCACCCTGCTGTACGGCGCGCTGGCGGTGGTCGAGGTGCGCCTGCTGGTGCGCTACGCCCGCCACCTGCCCGACGAGCCGCCCCCACCGGAGCCGGGGCGGGCGGGACCCGACGCGGACGACGACGCGGACCGGCCGCTGGCCTTCGCGTACTGAGGAGAGACCGTGCAGCTGACCACCGTGTGGTTCGCGCTCATCGCCCTGCTGTGGGTGGGCTACTTCGTCCTGGAGGGCTTCGACTTCGGCGTCGGCCTGCTGCTGCCCGTGCTCGGCCGCACCGAGGCCGAGCGGCGGGTCCTGGTCAACACCATCGGCCCGGTGTGGGACGGCAACGAGGTGTGGCTCATCGTCGCCGGCGGGGCCACCTTCGCCGCCTTCCCCGACTGGTACGCGACGCTGTTCAGCGGCTTCTACCTGCCGCTGCTGGTGATCCTGGTCGCGCTCATCCTGCGCGGGGTGGCTTTCGAGTACCGCGGCAAGGTCGACGACCCGGCCTGGCGGCGCCGGTGGGACGCCTGCATCGTCGTCGGCTCGGCGCTGCCGGCCGTGCTGTGGGGGGTCGCCTTCGGCAACATCGTGCGCGGGGTGCCCATCGACGCCAGCAAGGAGTACGTCGGCGGCCTGCTCGACCTGCTCAACCCGTACGCCGTGCTGGGCGGGCTGACCACGCTGGGCCTGTTCGTCCTGCACGGCGCGGTGTTCCTGGCCCTGAAGACGACCGGGGAGGTCCGGGCCCGCGCCACCGCCCTGGCCCGCCGTGCCGGACCGCCCGTGGCGGTGCTGGCGGTGGCGTTCCTGGGGTGGACCCAGGCGGTGCGGGGGGACCGCTGGTCGCTGGTGGT
>JBMOMH010000222.1:0-2528 GCA_049323135.1 Actinomycetota bacterium | reverse complement strand
CCGGGGCGCTGCTCGGCGGACTGCTGGCGGTGGCCCGGGGCCGGGAGGGCTGGGCCTTCGCCGGGACCGCCGCCGCGATCGGCCTGGCGGTGGCGTCCCTGTTCGTCGGGCTGTTCCCGAACGTGCTGCCCAGCAGCCTGGACCCGGCCTGGTCGCTGACCACCACGAACGCCGCGTCCACCGCGTACACGCTGCGGATCATGACGTGGGTGGCGGTGGCGTTCACCCCGGTCGTCCTGGTGTACCAGGGCTGGACCTACTGGGTGTTCCGGCGCCGGATCGGGACCCAGCACATCCCGCTGCCCGGCCCGAGCCGCCCCACCCGGGTGTCCTAGCCCGGCCCGGATCGGTGAAGCCCGTCGACCCGCGGCTGCTGGCGCACAGCAGGGCCACCCGCCGGCACCTGGTCACCGCCACCGGGATCGGGGTGGGTGCGGCGCTGCTGCTGGTGGTGCAGGCCTTCGCCCTCACCGAGCTGGTGGTCCGGCCGGGCCAGGGCGGGGCGGCCGGCGCCGACCTGGGCGGGCCACTGGTCCTGCTGGCCCTGGCCGTGGTCGGGCGGGCGGGCCTGGCCTGGGCCGCCGAGGTGACCGCCCACCGGGCGGCGGCCCGGGTGACCTCCGAGCTGCGCCGGGCGCTGCTCACCCACGCGCTGCGCCTCGGGCCGGCCTGGCTGGCCCGCCAGCAGGTCGGGTCCCTGGCCGCCCTGGCCACCCGCGGGGTCGACGCGCTGGACGGGTACTTCGGCCGGTACCTGCCCGCCCTGGTCAACGCCGTGCTGGTCCCCCCTGCGGTGGTCGTCGTACTGCTCACCCGGGACCTGTGGGCGGCGGTCACCGTCCTCCTCACCCTGCCGCTGCTGCCGGTCTTCGCGATCCTCATCGGCCTGGCCACCGACCGGCAGGGCCGGCGCCAGTGGCGCCGGCTCGCCGGCCTGGCCGGGCACTTCCTCGACGTCGTGGAGGGGCTGCCCACGCTGCTGGTCTTCCGCCGCGCCCAGGCCCAGGTGGCCACCATCCGCCGGATCACCGACGAGCACCGGCGGGCCACCCTGGCCACGCTGCGCCTGGCCTTCCTCTCCTCGGCGGTGCTCGAGCTGGTCGCCACGGTGTCCACGGCGCTGGTGGCGGTGTCCGTCGGGCTCCGGCTGGTGGGCGGCGGCCTGGATCTGCGCACCGCCCTGGTCGTGCTGGTGCTCACCCCGGAGGCCTACTGGCCGCTGCGGCTCGTCGGCAGCCACTTCCACGCCAGCGCCGAGGGGTTGGCCGCCGCGGACGCAGTGTTCGCGGTACTGGCCACCCCGGCCCCGGGGGTGGCCGGCCCCGGGGGGCGGACCGCGGCCCCCGACCTGCGGCGTACGGCGATCCGGCTGGCGGGGGTCGGCGTCACCTACGACCGGGCCCGGCCCGCCCTGGACCCGCTGGACCTCACCATCCGCCCGGGGGAGTACCTCGGCGTGACCGGCCCGAGCGGGGCGGGCAAGTCCACCCTGCTGGCGGTCCTGCTCGGCTTCCTGCCCCCGTCCACCGGGCGGGTGCTGCTCGTCCCGGACGCGGACCAGGACGGTGCCGGGGTGGACCTGGCCGACGTCGACCTGCAGACCTGGCGGGCCCAGATCGCCTGGGTGCCCCAGGACCCGTGGCTGGCCGCGGCCAGCGTCGCCGACAACGTCCGGCTGGCCCGGCCCGGGGCCGGCGACGCGGCGGTCGACCGGGCGCTGCGGCTCGCCGGCGCCGAGGCCTTCCTCGCCGCGCTGCCCGACGGTCGGGACACCCTGCTGGGGGAGGGTGGGACCGGCCTGTCCGCGGGCCAGCGGCAACGGCTGGCCCTGGCCCGCGCCTTCCTCCGGGACGCCCCCCTGGTGCTGCTGGACGAGCCCACCGCGCACCTGGACGCGGACAGCGAGGCGGCCATCGCCGTCGCGGTACGCCGGCTGGCGGCCGGCCGCACCGTGGTCGCGGTGGCCCACCGACCGGCGCTGCTGGCCGACGCCGACCGGGTCGTGGTCCTCGGGGCGCAGGCCGCGGAGGCGGCGGCGTGATCGCCCGGCCGGGGGCCCGCTGGTTGCTGGGCACGCTGCTCGGCGCCGCCGCCCTGCTCAGCGGGGTGGCGCTGACCGCCACGGCGGCCTGGCTGGTGGCCCGCGCCGCCCAGGCCCCGCCGGTGCTCACCCTCACCGTGGCCGTGGTCGGGGTGCGCTTCTTCGGGATCGCCCGCCCGGTGCTGCGCTACCTGGAGCGGCTGGTCTCCCACGACGCCGCGCTGCGCACGCTGGCCGACCTGCGGGCCCGGGTCTACCAGCGGCTGGTCCCGCTGGCGCCGGCCCGCCTGGGTGGGCGGCGCCGGGGGGAGCTGCTCGCCCACCTGGTCTCCGACGTGGACGCGGTCGAGGACCTGCACCTGCGGGTGCTCGAACCCGTCGCGGTGGCGGTGCTCGTCGCCGCCGTGAGCGTGGGGCTGGCCAGCTGGCTCCTTCCCTCGGCCGGGCTGGCGCTCGCGGTCGGGCTGGCGGTCGCCGGCCAGGCCGG
>JBMOMH010000221.1:0-5527 GCA_049323135.1 Actinomycetota bacterium | reverse complement strand
CCCCCCGCTCCGGCGCTGCCCCTCGACCCGGCCCCCCCCGCCCTGCCGGCCCCCTGACGCCCAACCCGCTGACCCCGGGCCACGGCCAGCCGACCGTGCCCCCCGGTGGCACGCGGCGCCGCGACCCGTCCGCGGCGAGCAGCAGGGTCGGGGCGGTCCCCAGGGCGCGCAGCTCCCCGCCCACCAGCAGGGCGCCGCTGCCTTCGGGGATGCCCAGCGCGACGACGTCGTCGGGCACCTGGCCGCGCGCCGCGGCGTACCAGCGCAGGTCCCCGGTGAAGTGTGGCAGCACCAGCGCCCCCGGCACCACGCCCAGGCCCTCGGCCACCGCCGGTGGTCCCGTGTCGCCCTCACCGGGCAGCAGCGTCCAGGAGCACAGCAGCATGGCCCCCGCGCTGGCGCCCAGGACCAGGCCGGTGCCGGCCACCTGCCGGACCAGCCGGCCCACCGGCGTCGTGCGCAGGGCAGCGTGCAGCCGGACCGGCGACCCGCCCGGGACGACCAGCAGCCGTACCCCCTCCGCCGCGGCCACCGCGCCCGCCGGGTCCGTCCGCGCATCGGGGAGGGCCCGCACGTCGCCGGCCCCCAAGGCGCGGAAGTGGCGTACGCCGTTGCCGGTGGCGACCGTGTACGGACGACCGGGCGCCGCGGCCAGCGCGGTGACCGCCACCGGCCCGCCGCCGGCCTCGGCCAGCAGGGTGGCGTCCATGGGGCGGCAGGCCGGGCTGAACTCGGCCCCTCCCTGCAGGCAGACCCGGCCGCCGCTCACGACCCCGGCGGTCCCGGCGCGGCCAGCGGCGGGAACGCTGGCGGCCGGCCTTCCCGGTAGCTCGCCACGCCCTCGGCGACGTCGGGCCGGCGGAAGGAGGCGAGCATCAGCCGGACGGCCCGGTCCGCCACCCGGCCCAGCGGCTCGTGCGCGTCGGCCCACAGCTGGGCCTTGATGTCGGCCATGGCCGCCGGGGAGCAGGCGGCGGCCAGCTCGGCGGCGTACGCCGTCGCCGTGGCCAGCAGCTCCTCCCCCGGGACCACCCGGTGCACCAGCCCGATCCGGGCCGCCTCCTCGGCAAGGAGCACCCGCCCGGACAGCAGCAGCTCGGCGGCCGGGCCGAACCCGACGACCTGTGGCAGCAGCCAGGAGATGCCGTGCTCGGCGACCAGGCCGCGCCGGACGAACGCGGTGGTGAGCTTCGCCCCCGCGGCGGCGAACCGCACATCGCACATCAGGGCGTGCACCAGGCCGAGCCCCGCGCAGGCACCGTTCACCGCGGCGACCACCGGCTTGGGCAGCGCCGGGGCCAGGGTGTGCGGGGCGCGCAGCGGGATCTCCGCCGGGGCACCGGCGGCGACGTCCCCGAGCAGGTCCAAGTCGGCTCCGGCGCAGAAGCCCGGGCCGGCCCCGGTGACGACGACGGCGCGCACCTGAGGGTCGTCCCCGGCCCGGTCCAGCGCCGCGGCGTAGCCGTCGTCCATTGCCAGCGTCCACGCGTTGAGCCGGTCCGGCCGGTTCAGCGTCACGACGGCCACCTCGCCGTCGACGGCGTAGCGCACCGGCTCCTCCGGCGGCCCGGCCTCCGCTCGGCCCCCCTGCGGCGCGGCGCTCACCGCTGCCCCTCCGGGCGGTCCGCCGCCCCGGCGTACCGGCGCAGCTCCTCCCGGGCGACGGTGCGCACGTGCACCTCGTCCGGCCCGTCGGCGATCCGCAGGGTGCGGGCGTGCGCCCACAGCGACGCCAGGGGCAGGTCGTCGGTGACGCCGGCGCCGCCGTGCACCTGGATGGCCCGGTCGAGCACGTCGAGGGCCGCCCGCGGCGCGACCACCTTGATGGCCGCGATCTCCGTGCGGGCTGCCCGGGCGCCGACCCGGTCGATGAGCCAGGCCGTCTTCAGCACCAGCAGCCGCGCCTGCTCCAGGGCGATCCGGGACTCCGCGACCTGCGCCTGAACCACCCCCTGCTCGGCGAGCGGGGCCCCGAACGCGACCCGGGACAGGGCGCGGCGGCACAGCAGCTCCAGGGCCCGCTCGGCGGTGCCGAGCAGGCGCATGCAGTGGTGCACCCGGCCGGGGCCGAGCCGCGCCTGGGCGATGGCGAAGCCGGACCCTTCCGTACCGAGCAGGTACGACGCGGGCACCCGGACGCCGTCGAAGCGCACCTCGCAGTGCCCGTGCTGGTCGTGGTAGCCGAACACGGGCAGGTCCCGGACCACCTCGACGCCCGGGGCGTCCCGCGGCACCAGCACCATGGACTGCTGCCGATGCGCCGGCGCCTGCGGGTCGGTCTTGCCCATCACGACGAATACCGCGCATCGCGGGTCGGCCGCACCGGTGGTCCACCACTTGCGCCCGTCGACCACGTAGTCGTCACCGTCGCGGCGGATGCGGGTGGCGATGTTCGTGGCGTCCGAGGAGGCGACGTCCGGCTCGGTCATGGCGAAGCCGGAGCGGATCTGCCCCTCCAGCAGGGGCGCCAGCCAGCGCTGCTGCTGCTCGGGCGTGCCGAACTCGTGCAGGATCTCCATGTTGCCGGTGTCCGGGGCGGCGCAGTTCATCGCCTCCGGGGCCAGCGCGGGGCTGCGCCCGGACTCCTCGGCGAGCACGGCGTAGTCCACCACGGACAGCCCCGAGACGGCCGGCAGGAACAGGTTCCACAGCCCCCGGGCCCGGGCCTCCCGCTTCAGCTCTTCCACCACCGGGGGCAGCCGGTGGTCGCCCGGTCCCGCCGCCGCCCGCCAGGCGGCGTACTCCGCCTCGGCCGGGTAGACCCGTTCGGCCATGAACCGGCGCAGCCGCTCCAGGTACTCCCCCGCCACGGGGGAAAGTGCGAAGTCCATGCCGCCTCCTCGTCGTCACGCCCCGGAGGGCTCAGCCGCCGCCGGCGGTTGTCGCGTCCCCCGTGCGCAGCACCGTGCGGCCCAGCACGGCCAGTGGCGCCACCCGGTCGGCCATCTCCACGAAGCCCTCGCCGAGCATGGCCCCGCCCCGGCCCCGGGCGGCAATGCCGGCGCAGACGACGGCCAGCTTGGCGCAGCCGAAGGCGACGTACCAGGGCAGCACCGAGACGTCGCGGCCGGTGCGGGCGGCGTACGAGGCCACCAGCTCCGCCCGCGTGGGGAAGCCGGGCAGGCAGGTCACCGACGGCACGACGAGGCTGTCCCGCCGCAGCGGGTCGTCACCGTCCTGCTGCCAGTAGACGCAGAGCAGGCCCAGGTCGGTCAGCGGGTCCCCGAGCGTGGACATCTCCCAGTCGAGGACCGCGGCCACCGTGGGCGGGGGGCCGGGTCGCACGATGACGTTGTCCAGCCGGTAGTCCCCGTGCACGATGCCCGGCGGGCCGGAGTCGGGCAGCTGCCCGCCTAGGGCCGCCAGCAGCGCATCCAGCCCACCGTCGTCGCGGACCCGGGTCGCCTCCCACTGCGCGGTCCAGCGGCGCACCTGGCGGGCCAGGAAGCCGTCGGGCCGCCCGAACCCGTCCAGGCCGACGGACCCGGGGTCCACGGCGTGCAGGTCGGCGAGCACCCCGACGAAGGCCTCGGCCAGCCCGGCCCGCTCGGCGGGGGTGTCCGCGACGCCCGGGGGCAGCTCCCCGCGCAGGACGACGCCGGGTACCCGCTCCATGAGGTAGAAGGGCGCGCCCAGCACCGACGGGTCGGTGCACAGATGCCGGGTACGCGGGACGGGGACACGGGTCGAGGCGAGCGCGGACATCACCCGGAACTCCCGGGCCATGTCGTGCGCGGTGGGCAGCACGTGCCCCAGCGGAGGCCGGCGCAGCACCAGCTCCCCGGGGGGACCGCTGACGACGTACGTGAGGTTGGACCTGCCCCCGGGGATCAGCTCGGTGCGACAGTCCCGCCACCCGGGGTCGCCCAGGACGCGGGCCAGGTACGGGCCGAGGGCCGCGGGCTCCGCGCCGGTGTGCACGCGCTCACGCTATCCAACGGCGTTCGGTACCGTGCCCGGCGTGGACCTCACCCTCAGCCCGGAGCAGGAGGCCGTCCGCGCCGCGGTGCGGCGCTGGGTGGACGACGTCGTGGCCCCTACCGCCGTCACCAACGACCGCGCGGAGCGGTTCCCCGCCGAGGCGCTGGAGGGGCTGCGCCGCGGCGGCTGGCTGGGCCTGACCATCCCGGTCGAGTACGGCGGCGGTGGCGCCGACCCGTTGACCTACGCGCTGCTCGTCGAGGAGCTCGGACGGGGCGACGCCAACGTGCGGTCCATCGTGTCGGTGCACCTGGGCCTGGTCGCCGGCGCGGTCGCCCGCTGGGGCAGCGACGAGCAGTGCCGCCGCTGGCTGCCGGCGATGGCCACCGGTGAGGTGCTCGGCTGCTTCTGTCTCACCGAACCCGACCACGGGTCCAACCCCGCGGACCTGCGGGCCGCCGCGGAACGGGTCGAGGGGGGCTGGCGGCTGCACGGCCGGAAGGTCTTCATCACCAACGGCAGCATCGCCGGGGTGGCCCTGGTGATGGCCCGCACCGGCGGTCCGGGCGCCCGGGGCGTGTCCGCCTTCCTGGTGCCCACCGACCGCCCCGGCTTCTCCGCGCACCCCGTGCACGGCAAGCTCGGCCTGCGCTCCTGCGACACCGCGGAGGTCGTGCTGGACAGCGTCGTCGTCGGCGAGGAGGCGCTGCTCGGCGGCGAGGGCAACGGCTTGAAGGTGGCCCTGTCCGCCCTGGACGACGGCCGGCTGTCCCTTGCCGCCTCGTGCACGGGGGTGGCGCAGGCGGCGCTGGAGGCGATGACGACGTACGCCGGGCAGCGGCACCAGTTCGGCCGGCCCATCGCCGGCTTCCAGCTGGTGCAGGAGCTCATCGCCGACACCGCCGTGGACGTCGCCGCGGCCCGGCTGCTCACCTGGCAGTGCGCCGACCTCAAGCGCCGCGGGGAGGACTACACGGTCGCCGCGTCGATGGCGAAGTACTTCGCCTCCGAAGCCTCGGTGCGGGCGGCCAACAACGCCGTGCAGGTGCACGGCGGGTACGGGTACGTCGACGACTTCGTGGTCGGCAAGCTGCTACGGGACGCCCGGGTCACCACCCTCTACGAAGGCACCAGCCAGATCCAGAAGCTCATCATCGGCCGGGCCCTGACGGGCGTGTCCGCCTTCACCTGACCCCCACGGCTCGGCGCCCCGGCGGGGGGTGCCGGGTTTGACCATGTAAACGTGGTCGTCTTGAGCCTTGCATGGTGCCCGCGCCGTGCAAGGTCCCGGTTCGCCGGGCAAGGCTTCGTCGCCGCGGATCTCGCGGCAGGTCGGTGCGCGATCCCGTCCAGCTCAACCGTTCCCACTGTCATGCACAGACCGGTGGTTCGGGAGTCGTCTTGTCGGTGGTCCCGGGTAGTATCGAACACATGTTCGATGCGGTGGTGGGGGTGCCGGAGCCGGTGCAGGCGGTGTGGGCGGCGCTGGGCGCGCTGCTGCCCGGGCCGGGCCCCGGCGGCGGCGCGGCCACCGGCCCGACCGGTTTGGCCGGCCCGACCGGCCCGACCGGCCCGACGCGCCCGGCCGACCGGGCCGACCTGGCCG
>JBMOMH010000220.1:0-5571 GCA_049323135.1 Actinomycetota bacterium | reverse complement strand
GGCCCCGGCGGCTGGCCCGGCCGCCGGCCCCGAGGCGCCGGTGCCTAGCCCGCGTCGCTGAGCGGGTCGACCACCCGGACGGGGCGCACCGCGGCCGGCTGCCGCTCGTCGTCCAGCGCCGCGAGCACGCCGGACGTGTCGGCCAGGTCCAGGGGCGGACGGCCGGGAAGCAGTGGCAGGGCCGGCACAGGGTCAGGCTACCGACAGGCCGCCGTCCACGACGAGGGCGTGGCCGGTGACGAACGAGGCGGCGTCGCTGGCCAGGAACACCGCCGGGCCGGCCACCTCGGCCGGGGTGGCCCAGCGCCCCATGGGTACTCGGGCGAGCAGGGCCTGACCGACCTCCTCCCGCTGCCGGGCGAACGCGGTGAGGTCGGTGGCGACCCAGCCCGGCACCAGCGCGTTGACCCGAACCCCGGACGGCGCCCACTCCACCGCGAGGGTGCGGGTCAGCGACAGCAGCGCCGCCTTAGCCGCCCCGTAGTGCGCCATCGAGGGCATGGCGGCCAGGCCGGCCACCGACGCGACGTTCACCACCGCGCCGGAGCCGTGGCCCAGCAGGTGCGGTGCAGCCGCCTGGCAGACATGGACGACCGAGTCGAGGTTGAGCCGCAGCGTCTTCTCCCAGCCGGCGGGCCGCAGGTCGGTGAAGGGCAGGCTGAAGGAGTTGCCCCCGGCGTTGTTCACGACTACGTCCAGCCCGCCGAGCCCGTCGGCCGCGGCGGCCACCGCCTGCGTGACGGCGTCCCGGTCGGTGACGTCGCAGGGCAGGACCACCGCGGCCCGCCCGTGGCGGCGTACCCCGTCGGCCACCTCGGCCAGCCGCGCCGCGTCCCGGGCGAGCAGCGCGACGTCGGCGCCGGCCTCGGCGTAGGCCAGGGCGATGGCCGCCCCGATCCCCCGCGAGGCCCCGGTGACCAGTGCCCGCCGCCCCGTCAGCGCGCTCATCGACCCTCCCACCGCTCGTACGGGCCCGCCCAGTGCCGCGGCAGGGGCAGGGCCTCGGGCGCCACCCGGCGCAGCACCTCCTCGAAGACCCGGCGGACCGAGGGCTCCCCCACCCACAGATGCCGGGCCCCCGCGACGGCCACCACCTCCGCCTGCGGCACCGCCGCGAACGCCGCGCGGGCCGGCTCCGGCGGCAGGTAGTCGTCGTGCTCGGGGACGAGGACCAGCAGCGGGCGCCCGCTGGCCGCCCACCCGGCTAGCTCCGCGGCGCCCGCCCGGCGCAGCGGGGGGGAGAGCAGGATCCCGCCCTCCACGGGCAGTCCGGGCCCGTGCCGCAAGGCCACCTCGGTGCCGAAGGACCAGCCGAGCAGCCACGGCCGGGGCAGCCCCCGCTCGCGCACCCAGGACACGGCTGCGGCGGCGTCCTGGCCCTCGCCCCGCCCGTCGTCGAAGGCGCCCTCGCTGGTGCCCGCCGGGGAGCTGGTGCCCCGGGTGTTGAACCGGAGCACGGCCAGCCCGGCGAGCGCCGGCAGGCGCCAGGACGCCTTGCGCAGCAGGTGGCTGTCCATGAACCCGCCCTCGGTGGGCAGCGGGTGCAGGGTCACCAGGGTGGCTACCGGGTCCCGGTCCAAGGGGGTCGCCAGCTCGCCGACCAGGGTCAGCCCGTCGGCCGTGCGCAACCGCACCGGTTCCCGGCGGGCCGGCAGCACCGTGTTGGCCCGGATCTCGACGCCCTCCATGTCGGCGCGATGCTAGCCAGGCCGCCCGCTCAGTGCCGCGGCGGGCGGCCCCGTCGCCCGCTCAGTGCCGCGGCGGGCGCCCTGGCGGCGGCCGGGGCCCGCGGCGGTCCCGGGCCGCCCAGCATGGGGTGTGCCAGTGGCGCCGGTCCTCTGGGTCGCCCTCCCGCCAGCACACGACGTGCGGGGTGACCGGCGGAATCTCCTGGTCGCACCCGGGACACCGGTAGGTCTTGACCGAGGAGCTCCCCCGCACCGGGCGGACCACCCACACCCCGTCCGGGTGCTCCTCCCGCCGCTCGGGCGCGCCCCCGCTGCGGGTGGGCCCCTCCCCCGCCGGCTCCCGGCCACGGCGCCGCCGCGCCCGGCTCACCGCGCCGAGTAGTCCCGGAAGCCGCGGCCCGCCTTGCGCCCCAGGTAGCCGGCGGTGACCAGGTGCTCGAGCAGCGGGGCCGGGGCGAAGCCGGGCTCACGGAACTCCAGGTAGAGGGTGCGCTGGATGGCCAGGGCGACGTCCAGGCCGATCACGTCGAGCAGCTCGAACGGGCCCATCGGGTAGCCGCAGCCCACCCGCATCGCGGTGTCGATGTCGTCCACCGTGGCGTAGTGGGCCTCCAGCATCCGCACCGCGTCGTTGAGGTACGGGAACAGCAGCGCGTTCACGACGAAGCCGGCCCGGTCGGCGCACTCCACCGGGTGCTTGCCCAGCCGCCGGCACACCTCCCGGGCGGTGGCGACGGCGTCCTCCGCACTGCTCACCGTGCGCACCACCTCCACCAGGCGCATCACCGGCGCGGGGTTGAAGAAGTGCATCCCCACGACGTCACCCGGCCGCTGGGTCGCCGCGGCCAGCGCGACCACCGGCAGGCTGGAGGTGGTCGTGGCCAGCACCGTGCCCGGCCGGCACACCTCGTCCAGGGTGGCGAAGAGGGCCTGCTTGACGGTGAGCTCCTCGACGACCGCCTCGACGACCAGGTCGACGTCGGCAAGGTCGTCCAGCCGGAAGGAGCCGGAGACCCGGGCCAGGGCAGCGTCCCGCTCCGCGTCGTCGAGCTTCCCGCGGAGCACCGCCTTCTCCATGGACCGCACCAGCTCGCCCCGCACCCGGTCGACCTTCTCCTGGCCGCGGGTGACGTAGTGCACGGCGTACCCGGCCTTGGCCAGGACCTCCACGATCCCGACGGCCATCGTGCCCGAGCCGACCACCCCCACCCGGGTGACCGGCCGGGCCGCAGCGCGCGGCACGGCCGGCGCGACCGGGTCGGCGGCGTCCGGCACCACCACCGGGGAGTCGGGCGCCTCGTAGGTGTAGAAGCCCCGGCCGCTCTTGCGGCCCAGCAGCCCGGCGGTGACCATCTGCTTGAGCAGGGGGGCCGGGGCGTGCAGCCGGTTGCGGGTCTGCCGGTACATCGTGTCGAGGATCTCGTACGCCGTGTCCAGGCCGATCAGGTCGAGCAGTGCGAGCGGCCCCATCGGCAGCCCGCACCCCAGCCGCATCGCCGCGTCGACGTCCTCCCGCCCGACGTAGCGCGCCTCGACCATGGCCACCGCGTGGTTGAGGTAGCCGAAGAGCAGCGCGTTGGCGATGAACCCGGCCTTGTCGCCGATCGTCACGTCACTCTTGCCCAGCCGCTGCACCAGCGCCTCGACGTCGGCGACGACCTCCGGGTCGGTGACCACCGTGCGGACCACCTCGACCAGCGGCATGACCGGGGCTGGGTTGAAGAAGTGCATGCCGACCACGCGGGAGGGCCGCGAGGTGGCGACGCTGATCTCGGTCACCGACAGCGAGGACGTGTTCGTAGCCAGGACCGCGTCCGGGCGGCAGACCTTGTCCAGGGCGGCGAAGACGTCCCGCTTCAGGTCCAGGTGCTCGGGTACGGCCTCGACGACCAGGTCGCAGCCGGCCAGGGCGTCCAGCGAGGTGGTGAACTCGATCCGCCCCAGCAGGGCCGCCTGCTCCGCGGCGGACAGCTTGCCGCGCCGCACGGCCCGCTCGGTGGACCCCTCGACGTGGGTCCGGCCGCGCTGCAAGGTCTCCTCGCTCACCTCGACCCCGACGACGTGCAGCCCGCTGCGGGCGAAGACCTCGGCGATCCCGGCACCCATCGTGCCCAGGCCGACCACACCGACCGTCTCGAACTGCCGAGCCACGCGCAGACCTCCTCGCCGGGGTGGGTCGAGTGTGGCATCCCGGGACCGCTGGCGCGCGGGCAGGGCGGCAGGGCAGGATCAGCGGGTGACCGAGCCGACCAGCGCGGAGGTGGCCGAGGCCGCCCGGGGCCGGCTGGACGACGTGGCGGTCGTGCTCACCGAGCTGTCCTCGGTGCTGCTCGGCGAGGAGGAGGTCGACCAGACCCTCTACCGGGTGGCCGACCTGGCCCGGCGCACGATCCCGGGGTGCGACGCGGCGGGAGTCACCCTCACCGTCGCCGGGCGGCCCCGGACGGCGGCGTACACCGACGAGCGGACCCTGCACGTCGACCAGGACCAGTACGAGGCCGGGGAGGGGCCCTGCCTGGACGCGATCGAGCACCGGCGGGTCAACCGGGTGGACGTGGCGGAGGCCGGTGACCGGTGGCCGGCCTTCCTCGCCGCGGCCAAGGCGGCGGGCATCCGCAGCTTCCTGGCCGCACCGCTGCTGGTCGGCGGCGACGCGGTCGGCGCCCTGAACCTCTACAGCCGCAGCGCCGATGGCTTCGACGCCCTGGACGAGACGTTCGTCGCGCTGTTCACCGGGCAGGCCGCCGCCGCCCTGGCCAACAGCCTGCGGTACGCCGACCTGCGGCGGCTGGCCGGCCAGCTGGAGGAGGCGCTGGCGTCACGGGCGGTGATCGAGCAGGCCAAGGGCATCCTCATGGCGCGGCACCGGATGGATGCCACCGCCGCGTTCGACCTGCTGCGCAGCGCGTCGCAGCAGCGCAACGTCAAGCTCCGGGTGCTGGCGCAGGACCTCGTCGACCGTGTCCACGTGGTGGGCTGAGCGCTCCTCCCGTCGGCTTGCATCGACGGCGCGCCGGCGGGTACGAAGGGGCGACGGACCGGTGGCGGGAACCGCCGCGGTCCGGGTCCGGCGCCCCCCCACCGGGCGGGCACGACCCCCGGGCCGGGAGGCGTCGTGCAGCCGGGTGACCTTGAGCTCAGCGTGCACCGGTGCGGGGCCAGCGTCCTCGTCCGGCTGACCGGAGAGCTGGACCTGGCCACCCGGGAGCTGCTCGACGCGCTACTTGACCCGCTGCTGCAGCGGAGCGCCCGCCCCGTCGTCCGGCGGTTGGTGGTCGATTGCGCCGAGCTGACCTACCTCGACGCCTCGGGGCTGACCCCGCTGCTGCACGCCCGGGCCGTCCTCGGCCGGCGGGGCGGCACCGTGGAGCTGCGGGCGGTGCCGCCGCCGGCCCACCGGGTGCTTGAGGTCCTGGGGCTGGCCGACCAGCTGCTCGGGAACGGCGCGCCGACCGCCCGGTAGCCGGCCGGTACCCTGGCCGGGCCATGCGCCTGGTCATCGCCCGCTGCCGCGTCGACTACCAGGGACGGCTGTCCGCCCACCTGCCCTCCGCGGTGCGGCTGATCCTCGTCAAGGCCGACGGGTCGGTCTCGGTCCACGCCGACGACGGGGCGTACAAGCCGCTGAACTGGATGAGCCCCCCGTGCCGGACGGAGGAGGGGGACGGCTGCTGGACGGTGACCGGGCGCTCCGGGGAACGCCTGGTCCTCACCCTGGAGGAGGTGCTGCACGACTCGCAGCACGACCTGGGCGCCGAGCCAGGGCTGCGCAAGGACGGGGTGGAAGCGCACCTGCAGGCCCTGCTGGCCGAGCATCCCGAGTCGCTCGGCCCGGGCCTGCGGTTGCTGCGCCGGGAGTATCCGACCCCGGTCGGCCCGGTGG
>JBMOMH010000219.1:0-5579 GCA_049323135.1 Actinomycetota bacterium | reverse complement strand
GCCGGCCGTGGGCCCCACCGCGCCGGTGGCCCCGTCCGCCCCCAGCCCGGCCCCGGGCACCAGCGTCCAGGTCGACCTGGGCGGGCTCACCGGCAAGCCCAGCACCCCGATCGTGGTCATCCTCGGGCTCACCGTGCTGTCGGTGGCCCCGGCGCTGCTGCTCACCACGACCAGCTTCACGAAGATGTTCGTGGTGCTCAGCCTGACCCGCAACGCGCTGGGCCTGCAGTCGGTGCCGCCCAACCAGGTGCTGGCCGGGCTGGCCCTGTTCCTGAGCCTGTTCGTCATGGGGCCTGTGCTGTCCCAGATGAACACCGACGGCCTGCAGCCCTACCTCAAGGGGGAGAAGTCCCAGTCCCAGGCGTACACCGACGGCGTCCAGCCCTTGCGGTCCTTCATGCTCGACCACACGCGCAAGGAGGAGCTCGCGCTGTTCACCAAGGTGGCGGGCGGGCAGCAGCCGACGAACCGGAACGACGTGCCCATGACGACCCTGGTGCCGTCCTTCGTGCTCAGCGAGCTGAAGTCCGCCTTCATCATCGGGTTCGTCGTCTTCATCCCCTTCCTGGTCATCGACATCGTCGTCAGTGCCTCGTTGATGTCCATGGGCATGATGATGCTGCCCCCGGTGCTCATCTCCCTCCCCTTCAAGCTGCTCCTCTTCGTCCTCGTGGACGGCTGGGGACTCGTCGTCACCTCGCTCGTGCAGAGCTACCAACGTTGACCTCTCGTCAGCCGACTCCGCTGGGACGGACCCCGTGACCGACACCGCCGTCATCGACATCGCCCTGCAGACCATGCTCATCGCCACCAAGCTGGCCGCACCCGTGCTGCTCACCGCGCTGGCGGTCGGGTTCGGTGTGTCCCTGTTCCAGTCCGTCACCCAGATCCAGGAGGTCACCCTCAGCTTCGTGCCCAAGATGGTGGCAGTGGGTGCGGCCATCCTGGTCGCTGGCAACTGGATGCTGCACGAGATGATCTCGTTCACCCAGCAGCTGTTCGCCCAGGTGCCGTCGCTGCTCGGCTCGGGATGAGCAGTGGCCGTCGACGTCGCCGCGCCCTGGCTGGTGGGGTTCCTGCTGTCCGGCGTACGGACCGCGGCCTGGCTGCTGGTGGCGCCGCCGTTCGCCTCCCGTGCGGTACCGGCCCCCGTGAAGGCCCTGCTGGCGGCCGCGCTGGCGCTGGCGGTGACTCCCCAGGTCGTAACCGCGATGCCAGCGGTGTCGGTCCCTCTGCTGCTGGCCAGCACCGTGCTGCAGGTTGCGATCGGCGCGGCCCTCGGGTTCGTCACCTACCTGGTGTTCGCCGCGGTGCAGGCCGCCGGTGACCTGGTCGACCTGTTCGGCGGGTTCCAGCTCGCCGCGGCGTACGACCCACTGTCGCTGTCGTCGAACTCGGTCTTCGGTCGGCTGCACCAGCTGCTGGCGGTGGTGCTGCTGTTCGCCGTCGACGGGCACCTGGTCGTCGTCCGCGGGTTCCTGCGCTCCTTCCAGGCGCTGCCGCTCGACACGGGGCTGAGCCTTGCCTCGCTGGCGAAGGTGCTGACCGGCGGGATCGGCGAGTTCTTCGTGGCGGCCCTGCAGATCGCCGCGCCGCTGGTGGGCGTGCTCTTCCTCGCCGACGCCGGTCTCGGGCTGCTGACCCGGGTGGCCCCGTCGCTGAACGCGTTCGCTCTCGGCTTCCCGGCGAAGATCCTGCTCACCCTGCTGCTCGTCGGCCTCACGTTCCCGTTGCTGCCTACCGCCGTCCGCGGACTGGTCGACCTCATCGTCCGGGCCACCTCGGCGCTGCAGCCCGGCTGAGCCATGTCCGGGGAGCGCAGCGAGAAGCCGACCCAGAAGCGCCTGCGGGACGCCCGGCGGGAGGGCCGCGCCGTGGCCCGTACGCCGGAGCTCGGGGCGTGGCTGTCCCTGCTGGGGGCGGTGCTGCTCGTTCGGCTCACCGTGCACGACGCCGGCCTCCGTGCCCAGGAGATGCTCGTCCGGGTCGTGGCGGTGGTCGGGCGGCCCGAGGTGGGCCCGGCGCTGCGCCTGCTGCGCGACGCGGGGCTGGCCGCGGCGTGGGCGGCGGCCCCGCTGGCACTTGGCCTGATGGTGCTCGGCTTCGCCGCCGCGGTGGCCCAGGGCGGCCTGCGCCCGGCACCGAAGCTGCTGCTGCCGAAGTTCTCCCGGCTCAACCCGTTCACCGGCCTGCGCCGGATGCTCGGTCCCCAGGGCGTGTGGGAGGCCGCCAAGTCCGTCGGGAAGAGCGTGGTCGTCGGGGTCCTCGTCTGGCGGGCGGTCGGGCAGCTGTTGCCGCTGCTGACCGGTAGCGGTGCTCTGCCGCTGTCCGCGGTCGTGCTCACCACGGCCGACGCCGCCACGGGGCTGGTGCGGGACACGGCGGTGGCCGGGCTGGTGATGGCCGGCGCCGACTACGCGGTGACCCGGCGGCGGGTGCTGAAGGGCCTGCGGATGACCCACCAGGAGGTGAAGGAGGAGCACCGGCAGGCCGAGGGGGACCCGCTGCTGCGCGGGGCGCTGCGCTCACGCCAGATGGCCATGGCCCGGCGGCGGATGATGGCCGACGTCCCCCGCGCCGACGTCGTCGTCGTCAACCCCACCCACGTGGCCGTCGCCCTGCGCTACGAGCCGCAGCGGGGGGCGCCGCGGGTCGTCGCCAAGGGCGCCGGTGTCATCGCCGCGAAGATCCGGGAGCGCGCCAGCGCCGCCCGGGTGCCCATGGTGGAGGACGTGCCGCTGGCTCGGGCGCTGCACTCCTCCTGCGAGGTCGGCCAGGAGATCCCCCCGCAGTTCTACGCCGCGGTCGCCCGGGTGCTCGCCTTCGTGCTCTCCCTCAAGGCCCGGGGCACCGCCGCGGGCGTCCACCGGCCCCCCGCGGCCTGAGGCGGGTCGGCGGCCGGGGCCGCGCAACGCCGGGCGTCGACGTGACCTCGAGCAGGGCCCGGCCGACAGCGCGCCCGGCTAGCCCGCCGCTGGACGCCCTGGGTCGTTGAGTCGCTCAAGTCGGGCCTCACCCTGCCGATGCGTTCGGGGCCAGGACGGCACAGGCGCCACGGACCGGCGGCCGGAACGAACGCGGAGGTGCCGTGTCCCCGCAGCGACTGGGTCAGGTCGCCGTGCCCGTAGCCGTGGTCGGCATCGTCGTGATGATGGTCGTGCCGTTGCCGACGGTTGTCCTCGACCTGCTCATCGCCGCGAACATCGCGGGGGCGCTGCTCGTGCTCCTGGTCAGCATGTTCGTCCGCCGACCGCTGGACTTCGCCGTCTTCCCCGCCGTGCTGCTCATCGCCACCCTGTTCCGGCTTGCCCTCAACGTCAGCGCCACCCGGCTGGTGCTGCTCGACGGCTACGCCGGGAAGGTCATCGAGGCGTTCGGTCACTTCGTCGTCGGCGGCTCGCTGGTCGTCGGTCTGGTCATCTTCCTGATCCTCATCATCATCCAGTTCCTGGTCATCACCAACGGCGCGGGCCGGGTGGCCGAGGTGGGTGCCCGGTTCACCCTGGACGCGATGCCCGGCAAGCAGATGGCCATCGACGCCGACCTCAACGCCGGCCTCATCGACGAGGACGAGGCGCGCCGCCGGCGCGCGGAGATCACGGCGGAGGCCGACTTCTACGGCGCGATGGACGGCGGGTCGAAGTTCGTCAAGGGCGACGCCATCGCCGCCATCGTCATCACCGTGGTGAACCTCTTGGGCGGCTTCCTCGTCGGCGTGGTGCAGAAGAAGATGGCCATGGGCGACGCGGTGAAGACCTACAGCCTGCTCAGCGTCGGCGACGGCCTGGTGTCGCAGATCCCCGCGCTGCTGCTGTCGGTGGCCACCGGCCTCATCGTCACCCGGGCCACCACCGACGCCGACATGGGCACCGACGTGCTGCGGCAGTTCGGCCAGCAGCGCCAGGCCTTGCGGATGGGTGGGTTCGCGGTCCTCGGCATCGCCCTGATCCCCGGCCTGCCGAAGATCCCGTTTCTGCTCGTCGGCGGGGCGGTGCTGCTCGTCGCGCAGCGGCTGCCCGCCCCGGCCGACCCGGAGCAGGCCGCGGCCCGGGAGGCGGCCGAGCGGGTCGCCCTGCCCGCGGCGGACTCCCCGGAGGCCCTCGTCGAGGACATGCGGGTCGACCCGCTGGAGCTGGAGCTCGCGCCGGACCTGGTGGACCTCGTCGACGGCGCCAGCGGGGGCGAGCTGCTGGACCGGGTCCGCGCGTTGCGCCGCAAGGTGGCCTTGGACCTCGGCCTGGTCATTCCCCTGGTCCGCACCCGCGACAGCCTCGAGCTGCCGCTGTCGGCGTACGCGATCCGGCTCAACGGCGTCGAGGTGGCCCGCGGCGAGGCCCCCCCGGGGGCGGTGCTGGCCATCGGCGAGCAGCTCGACGGCCTGCCCGGCCGGCGGACCCGGGAACCCGTGTTCGGGCTGGCCGCCGCCTGGGTCCCGGCCGAGCTGCGCCACCAGGCGGAGCTGCACGGCGCAACGGTTGTGGACCGGTCCTCGGTCATCACCACCCACCTGGCCGAGGTGGTCCGCGAGAACGCCAGCCGGCTGCTCGGCCGCGAGGACGTCAAGATGCTCGCCGACCTGGTCAAGCGCAGCCACCCCGTCGTCGTGGAGGAGCTCACCCCGGCCCAGCTGTCCCTCGGCGAGGTGCAGCGGGTGCTGCAGGCGCTGCTCGAGGAGCAGGTTGCCATCCGCGACCTGGTGCGCATCTTCGAGACCCTGTCGTTGCGCGCGCGGACCAGCCACGACCACGACGCGCTCGTCGAGGCGGCCCGCGGCACGCTGGGCGCGGCCATCGCCGCGCCGTACGCCGTAGGCGGCACGCTGCACGTCCTCACCCTCGAGCCCCGCACCGAGCAGGCGCTGCTCGAGGCGCTGCGCACCGGGGACGGCGGCGGCGCCTTCCTGCTCCTCGACGCCACCCGCGCCGAGGCCCTCGTCGAGGACATCACGACGCTGACCCGCCAGGCCGAGGACCGCGGCATCAGCCCGGTGCTCGTCTGCGCCCCCCAGGTGCGGCCCGCCCTGCGCCGGCTGCTGCGCGCCGGGCTGCCGCGGCTGCCGGTGCTGTCGTACGCCGAGATCGGCGCGACGCTGGACATCGAGACGATCGGGGTGGTGAACGGTGCCCGTGCGACTGCTGCTTGAGGGACCCGACCTCGAGGCGCTGCTCGCTCGGGTCCGGGCCGAGCATGGGCCGGTGGCGCGCATCGTCAGCGCCGACCGGGTGCGCACCGGCGGGGTCGCCGGGTTCTTCGCCCGGGAGCGCTACGCGCTGTCCGTCGAGGTGGACGCCCCCACCGACACTACGGCGATCCTCGAGCTGGCCGCCCAGGTCGAGGCCGCCGAGCGGGCCCGCGCCGACGCTGCTGGGCCGCCCGCCGGGCCGGCCGCTGGGGGGGCCGTCGAGCCGCCCGTCGGGGCGCCCGTCGAGTCCGCCCCGCAGCCGGCGTCCGCCCCGCAGCCGGCGTCCGCCCCGCAGCCGGCGTCCGCCCCGCAGCCGGAGCCCGACGCGGGCCCCGGGGCACCGGGCGTGCGCCCCTTCGTGCCCCCGGTCGTGCCCCGCGCCGTACCCGCCGCCGTC